>JANMAY010000518.1:0-2596 GCA_031360095.1 Gemmatimonadaceae bacterium | reverse complement strand
TGCGCGCCCGCTCCGAACGCGATGCCGACCGCGCGACGAGCCGCCGCAAGATGCACCGGCGAGCCGGAGAGTTCGTTGTCGTAGCGCGTGCTGTTCCGCGTGCCTGTCTTGGAGCTCATCGCAGCAGTCCCTCCCGTCGCGCGAGATCGGCCAGCTCGCCGCGCGACCCGACCTCGAGCTTCTCGAAGATGTTCGACAGATGAGTACTCACCGTGCGCGGCGAAATGTCCAGCTCCGCGGCGATCTCCTTGTTCGACTTGTGTGTCGCCGCGAGACGGGCGACGTCCACCTCACGACCCGTGAGCCCACCAATGCCGGGCGTCGACACACGCGCAGGAGGGCGCAGCCCAAGTTCGCGAATGAGGTCGCGCGTGAGCGTCAACTCCACCTCGGCGCCGAGTCGCACGAAGACGTCGTGAGCGCGCCGCAGCTCGCGCGCGGCGGCCTCCTTGTCGCCAACCTCCGCGAGCACCCATGCCAGCTTGCGCCGCAATCGCGCGCCATCGAACACCCAGGGCACAGCATCCAGGGCATCGGCGCCGCGACGCAACAAGGGAATGGCCGTCTCGTATTCCTTGCGCAGCATCGCGATGAGTGCGTCGCAGGTGTCCGCCCACGCGATGCCGAGCTGATGACCGATGTGCACCGAGTCCCGACGCAGCCGATCGCGATATCGCTCAGCCGTTTCCAGATCACCGAGCCACAGTAGCGCCTCGATCACCATGGGCAGCAGCCGGTGAATTCCCCACGCGAGATAGCCCGTGCGATCCACGAGCGCCAAACCTGCTTCGCCAATTTCGAGTGCGCGGCGATGCTCGCCGACCGAGACGTGGTATGCGACGAGCCCCGCATGCACAGGAACGGCCGAGTGCACGTCGGCCAACTGGTGCAGCGCGTCGCTGCCGCCGAGGAGCTTCCATGCCTCGTCGAGATACTGTTTTGCGCGCGGCGCCGCGCCCCGATGCAAATGAATCATCGCGGCCCAAACCAGCAATCGCGGCAGCAGCACGCGCTGACCCAGTGCGCGCGCCAACGGAATCGTTCGCTCGGCGAGCGCGAGCCCGGCGTCCCAGTCGCCCGTGCCCGATGCGTACTCGATCGCGATCTCCGACGTCCAGCACTTGAGCACGGGCGACCCCAGCTCGTCGGCGAGCCGCTGCCCCTCGGCCAGATGCACCGCCATCGCCGCGCCGTTGCCTGTCAGTCCACCGACCATGGCCATTGCCCAGTGGGCGGACCATGCGACGCCCAATTCCCCCGCCGACTGCGCCTGCTCGATCGCGCGGAGACCGTCGGCATGCGCGCGCTCCGCGGGTCCGATGAAGATGTGCAGAATGAGCGACGTCCGGTGCACGCGTGCGAGCACGCCGGCGTCGCCCAGCCGATGCGCGATGGCGAGCGCTTCGTCCACCTCGGCGCGGGCGTCGTCGGGCTGCCCGAGCGCGTGCATGCTCATCGCGCGCGCCACACGTACGCGCGCCTGAAGCGAATCGTCGTTTGCGTCCTGCGCGGCGGCGAGTGCCGTGTCGAAGTGCGCGAGTGCGTCGCGGTACCGGCCGCTCCAGTACGCGCCGAGCCCGATGCGCCGCTCGATTGCAGCGAGCCTCGCGCGGTTGCCCGCTTGCTCGGCGCCGGCGCGCGCGCGCTGCCACAGTGCGGTCGCGGCCGCGTACTCACCGAGGCGCTGGCGCGTCTGCGCAAGATTCTCGATGAGCGCGTCGTGATTCACGGCGAGCGCAACGACTTCGACGCCAGTTGTTGCCGCGCGGTCAGACTGCTCGAGCGCCGCGCTCAAGTAGTCCGCTGCTTCGCGATTCGCATGACGCACGAGCGCCGCGCGGCCGGCGGCGGCCAGATAGCGCACAGCCTTGCCCACGAAGCCACGTGATTCGGCGCGCGCAAAGTGATAGGCCAGTTCGTCGGCGTGTGCGTCAGCATCCGCGCCGTAGTGCAGCTCCAGCGCTTCGGCCACCGTCGCATGCAGCAGGTGCGCGCGCGCAATGCCGAGTGCGGAGTAGAGGACGTCGCGCACGAGCGGGTGCGTGAACTCGTACCTCACGGTCCCCGCGTCCACCGTTTCCGTGAGCACGCTCTGCGCCCGCAGCTCGTCGAGCGCGGCGAGCACATCGCGTTCCGACTGCCCGCTCACGGCAACGAGCGCGTCGTGCGACGTCCGTGTTCCGATCACTGCGCCGAGGTTCGCCACCGAGCGTGCGGGGGGAGTGAGCCGGTCCAGGCGCGCCGCGAGCGCATCGCGAATGGAGCGCGGCAGTCCGGGGAGCTCTGCTTCCCAGCCGTGCCACACTCCTGCCTGTTGATGCAACGCGCCAGACGCTACGAGTGACTTGAGAATCTCTTCAACGAAGAACGGGTTCCCGCGCGTCCACGAAAAGAGGCGGCCGGCCAACGCAGTGGCTGATGTGCTGTCGGCGTGAAAGACATCGCGGACCAACGCGTGCAAGTCGTCCGCGCGGAGCGGCTCGAGGCGCACGAGCTGCGCGGCACCGAGCGACAGCAGCGACTGTTCGGTTGTTCGGAGCGTCGGATTGACGTCGAGCTCCGCTTCATTGTAGGTGCACAGGAACGCAAGCCGGTG
>JANMAY010000507.1:0-5624 GCA_031360095.1 Gemmatimonadaceae bacterium | reverse complement strand
CGGCGAGCCAGGGTGTGCTCTGGGGAGGCTTGACCAACCTGAGCACGATGCTTGGAGAAGGCACGCGGCTTTCGTTCAACGGGTTGTACAACCGCTCCGCTGACAACGACGCGCGCGTCGAGGTGGGTTCCTTCACGGCCGATGCGCTTCCCGTGCAGATCACACGCATGCAGTACACGGAACGCGGCCTGTATTCTGGTCAGCTTGCCGGAGAGCATCAGATTGGCGAGTCGCAGCGCCTCGATTGGTCCGCAACCGCGAACGGCGTGCGCCGCTACGAGCCAGACAAGACCGCGTTCGTTCAGGTGATCGAGCGCGACGCGCCCGGTGGCCCGGAGGTGCTCCGCTGGCTGAGCGGTGGCAGCGGTGGTGCCGTCCGCACCTTCTCGGATCTCCGAGAGAACAGCCACGAGTACGCCGCCAAGTATCAGGTGAGCCTCGGCGCGGGCGCATCGCCAGTCATCGTGAAGGTGGGCGGACTCTATCGCACCACGTCGCGCGATGCACAGAGCTTGTCATACTCCTTCAGCGCGAACGGTGCGTCGAATGCCATTCGCGAGCTGCCGATGGAGCAGATCTTCGACGGCCGCTTCACGACGCCAAACGCCAAGGTGTTCACATTCGGCCCCCTTTCGCAGGGTGGTTCGTACGTTGCGCGCGACCAGCTCAGTGCGGGGTTTCTCATGGCAGAAGTTCCGCTGACAGCTGCTCTCAGGCTCGTCGCCGGCGCGCGCTATGAGAGCGACCGCCTGTCCGTGCACGCACAGTCCACCCTCGGCTCCCCGGTGGAGACCGAAAAGCTATGGAATGATCTGCTCCCTTCGCTGGCGCTCAACATTGCCCTCTCCGAATCACAACAGCTCCGGCTGTCGGGTTCCCGCACGCTGGCTCGGCCCGAGTACCGCGAGCTGTCACCAATCATCAGCCGCGATGTCGTCGGTGGCGAGAATGTGCAGGGCGACGAACACTTGTCCCGCACCCGAGTGACGAACGCCGACCTCCGCTGGGAGATATATCCCAGTGCGGGTGAGGTGCTCAGCGTGGCATTGTTTGCCAAGAAGTTCACGGACCCCATCGAGCGAGTCTTCGGGTCCGGCAGCGGTGGCACCAGCTTCGTCTTCTACACGAATGCGGCCAGCGCCGACAACTATGGCGTGGAGCTTGAGCTGCGAAAGAATCTGCGCAGCCTTGGCGCACTGTTCCAGCCGCTGACGTACTTCGCGAACGTAACCGCGATGGAAAGCAAGATTCAGCTTGCGGAGAACACACAGGCGGCGGCGACCAACCTCAGTCGCCGGATGGTCGGGCAGGCACCCTACGTGATCAATACCGGTCTCACGTACACCTCCAATTCGGCACGATCCACGGCGACGCTGCTGTTCAACCGCGTTGGTGAACGCATCTCCGCAGCGGGGGGCAGCCCGCTGCCCGATGTGATCGAACAGCCGCGCAACGTCCTCGATTTCTCGATGCGGCAGTCCCTCGCACCGGTGGTCACGTTGCGGATGGATCTCAAGAACCTATTCGACGCACCGTACGAGATTCTGCAGGGATCCGTGACGCGCGAGTTCTATCGCACGGGCCGTTCGGTGAATCTCGGGTTCCAGTGGATCCCGTGATTCGCACGCGACCGGCGAAGTGACCTGATCGTGACCGCTGTGTAGCCGAGTCACGACAACGATGCGGTTGATTCGAGTCTGCGGCGTGTGCGCCGCAGACTCGTGTCGTTTCCGCATCCCTTCTCGCTTCGAGGATCGCATGATGTTCTCTCGCTCCGTGCGAGCAGTTGGTATCGTTGGAGTTGCACTCGCCGCCGCGTGCGGCAGTGAGAGCTCCACCGAGCCGTCGGTACCGAATCCCATCGTCGGGGTCGCTGTCGCTGCCAAGAGCGCAACCTCCGTGACCGTAACGTTCAACAGCAACGCCGGGGACGCGAGCTACGATATCGAGCGCGCGGAGGGTGCGGCCGGCACCTTCGCCGCCGTCACGAACGTCCCCGCTCCATCCACCGGCGGCGCAGTGACGTACACGGATGTCAACCTGAAAGCGAACACCGTGTATCGCTATCGGGTGTACGCCAATCGGGGATCGGCGCGAAGCGCCGCATCGGGCGAAGCGGTGATCACCACGCCGTCGTTCGGATCGGCCGCCGCGACGATCAATACGGACATCGTCGCAAGCCGCACCCTGTACGCCGATACCGCGTACCTGCTGTCGGGATTCATTCACGTCGCGAACGGCGCCACGCTGACCATCCAGCCCGGCACGATCATCAAGGGTGATTTCAACGTGCTCGGATCGGCGCTCATGATCATGCGGGGCGCGAGGATCCAGGCCGTCGGCACCGCCGACGCGCCGATTGTGTTCACGTCATCGCGCGCGGTGGGGCAGCGCCAACCCGGCGACTGGGGCGGCCTACTCATGATTGGCAACGCGCCCGACAATCGCAGTGGCTCGGTTGCTGTCGAAGGGACGGGCACCGACGGCAGTGCGGTCGTGGGAGGGAAGAACTACACCGTCGTCTACAATGGCGGTAACACGCCGACGGACAACTCAGGCACGCTGAGCTATGTGCGAGTGGAGTTCGGCGGCTTCGCTCCGCTCCAGGACCAGGAATTCAACTCCTTCACATTCTCATCGATCGGTTCGGGAACGCGTGCGTCGTATCTGCAGTCGCTCGCCGGTCTTGACGATTCCTTCGAGTTCTTCGGTGGAGGATTCGATCTCGATCACCTCGTTGCATTCGAGACGGCGGATGACGTGCTCGACATGTCCGAGGGATTTTCAGGCCGGATTCAGTACGTCATCGGCATCAGCACCGTGCAGCTCGCTCCCCGGACGGGTGCGGGATTCTATTCCGTCGATCTGCAGGGCATCGAGAACGACGGATGCAACGGCTCCGGGTGTGACCTCGGCCACAATTCAGCGCCATTCACTATTCCGCTTGTAGCTAATTTCACGCTCATCGGATGTGGGCAGCAAAGCTGCATGGGCGCGAGTGGCGGTCACGGCATGATGCTGCGGCGCGGCACGGGCGGCTACTACGTAAACGGCGTGCTCGCGCGCTGGTCGGCCGATGGCGTGTCGCTGCGGGACTCTGCGACCTTTTCTCGCTTTGGCGGAACCTCGTCGCCATCCGCGACCGCCGATTTGCAGATCCGCAACGTCTTGTTCGCCGAGACGAACGGCAAGGCCTTTCAGACGCCAGTGAATACGGTCACGAACGCGCAGTCAGAACTCGACCTGACCGCGAACAGCCTCACGTTGAGCGCGATCACGGCAGCCTCGTTGTTCACGGCGATCCCCGCCGTGGGCGCGGTTCCGAGTAGCATCGCCGCGTTCGACTTCTCTCCGGCAGCGAGTAGCCCGATCGCATCGGGTGGTCTGGCGACGTTCACCGGCGCGATCCTGACGAAGGCAGGCACATTCGTCACGCCGACGTCGTATCTTGGTGCCGTGTCGCCGAATGGCCCCAAGTGGTGGGCCGGCTGGACGAACTACGCACGCAACTGATCACGAGACGAGCGAAGCGCCGGCGCAACCTAGTAGGCGCTGGCGGTTCGCTTCGTCGTTTCCATCCTCATCCACCTGCATGCGCCGATTCACGAGCATCGCCATCATCTCGTTGATCGCCGTCGCCATCGCCTGTCGCAGTGATACGAAGTCCTCACCGGGCGCGGAACGCCCCGCGCCCGCGGATTCGCTGTCTCGCGCGCGACAGGACTCGATCAATCGCGCACAGCCGGGCTACGTCGTCGATTCGATCCTGCCGCCGGACGAAGCGATGCGCCGATTTCGCGCGACATTTCCGGGCGACAGCGCGCGAATGCTCATCGGCGGTAGCACCTCGCGCGACGCCCTGGTGCGACGATTTGTGCGCGCAGTGGCCGAAGCGGACACCGCCGATCTGCGCGCCATGGCGCTCCACGGCCGCGAGTTTGCTGACCTCTATTACGCGGATTCACCCCACTCGCGACCGCCGTATCGCCAGCCGCCCGCGTTCGCGTGGCGCCTCATTCAGAATCCGAGCACGGCAGGTCTGACGAAGCTTCTGCAACGTGTCGCCGGCAAGCCGCTGCACTTCGTGAGCGAGCGATGCGATCCCAAGGTCGCGCGCGAGGGAAAGTCCACGCGGTATTCCGGCTGCCTCGTTCGCGTCGTCAATGCGGCGGGCGACACGGTGACCAAGCGCTACTTCGGTTCGATCCTCGAGCGGGATGGGCGCTTCAAGTTCCTCAGCTACACCAACGACTTCTGACGCGATCTGGCCGCGCCGACCGCGCGCTGTTACACGATCGTACGTCTCTCGTGAGCTCGTCGTTGCTCGACCTCGCGATCATAAGGACACCCCAAACCAGGGATCGTTCGATGGATCGCATGCACC
Source organism: Gemmatimonadaceae bacterium (assembly GCA_031360095.1). Lineage (GTDB taxonomy): Bacteria > Gemmatimonadota > Gemmatimonadetes > Gemmatimonadales > Gemmatimonadaceae > AG11. Next base: position 1,240 of record JANMAY010000507.1, on the reverse strand, counting down.
ATCAGTTGGAATTGATCGGCGAGACTGCCACGCTGTACGTGCAAGGCACACTCGCCTACGACGACATCGGGACCCTCATCGCTTTGTGCGACGCGATGCCCGACGGCGTCCGCACGCTCCGCCTCGATCTTCACGGCCTCGGCCAACTCAGCGCCGAGGCGACCGACACCGTTCGTCTGTTACTCAAGCACTGGCGAGAGGCGCGTCGCGGTGATTTTCGTCTGACCACCGCGCACCTCTTGGCGACCGTACATCAGGTGCGCCATGAATCTCACGCACTGCCTGACATGCGCGGTGTATTCCCGCACAGCGAAGCGCTTCAGGCGACGTACCTCTAGAGCGACCGTGGAAAGCGGTCGTTCGGTAGACGCGAAATACAGAGCGCGCGCCGGGTTTCCGGCGCGCGCTCTGTATTTCGTCCTGCGTGATATCGCGGTGCGACTTTCCCGACTACTGCCTGCGTGGCGTCGGTGATGGCGGCAGTGAGCGAAGTCGTGCCTTGAACTGCTGGTAACGCTGTGAGTCGGTGCTCAATGACCGCAGTACGGCCGGCTTATACTGCGCGATCATCTGCTGCACCTGCACGATGCGATCTTCCTCGAGCGGATGCGTCGCGAACCAGCTGTCGACACCGCCCGGATTTCTCGTGCGCTCGTTGATGAGAATCTGGAACATCTCGGGAATCCCCTGCGGACTGATGCCGGCGCGAATCACATTCTGCACGGCCTCCTGGTCTGCCTCCAGCTCATCGCCTCGGCTGAACTTCGCGAAGATCGCCGTTCCGCCGACCTGAATCGCCGCCTGGCCTGCCTGGCTGTTGCACACGCTCGTGAGCACGCATGCGAGCGTGACGCCAATGTTCGCGCCCTGCTGCTGCTGCATCTGCTTGATCGAGTGGCGCCGAACGACGTGCCCAATCTCGTGCCCAAGCACGCCTGCAAGCTGATCCATTCGCTGGGTGCGCTCGATCAGCCCGCGATTCACATAGACGTATCCACCGGGGACGGCGAACGCGTTCACTTCTTTGCTGTCCACAACGTAGAAGTGCCACTGGTTGGCTTCGGTCAAGTCCGTCCGCGAGGTGAGTCGCGCGATCGAATCGCCAAGGACGTTGACGTACCGGTTGATCTCCGGGTCGCCGACGATGGGAAGCTGCGCGTTGATCTGCGCCGAGTACTGCTGCCCCATCTCCACTTCTTGTTGCGAGGATACGCCGCAGGCCGTCACTGTAACCGCGAGC
>JANMAY010000501.1:0-2232 GCA_031360095.1 Gemmatimonadaceae bacterium | reverse complement strand
GGTTGGAACATCATTCATGGTGACGCCGTTCATTTGCCAGATACGACGCGCTCGTCACCGTAAAGAGACAGGCGCCAATGGCGTCACGCGGCACCACCTAACGAACGTTGCAGCTGACAAGCACTTCTCGGATGCGACTTCCTCGCGAGTGTTGTACTGTGCTTGCAGCTGAACTAAGGCGTTAGCGATCAACTAACTATGGCAGTGCGACATATGCAACGCACTTCGATTCCATATCGTGTGCAGGTTGAGGTGTTTTTCCGAGATGGATGGCTCTGCTCGCATTGCCGTCGCCCTACGGTATTTCACCCTGCGCTCAAACTCCTCGCCGAGACGGTAGGGGCCTCACTACCGGACCATCCCTTGGCATATTGGCATCCGAACTGGCGCCGCGATGTCGCGCCGCTACTCGACGAACTCGGTGCCTCGATTGACCACGTCGAGGCTCTCGCGAAGGGTGGCGCACACGACATCAGCAACTTCGCGACGATTTGCGCTCGCTGTAATGCGCGAAAGGGAACGAGATCGAGCGCGGAGCATCGCGCTGTTCACGTACCTTGGGTTGTGAAGGGAAAGCATGGTGAGCCGACCGCTTGGGATGGTCTCGCTTCCACATATGTTGTTCTGGCACGACGCACTACGCGCGTACTCACGGCGTCCGAGAAAGGATGGCTCGCAGCTTTGGAGGCTAAGCTTTGAGCGCCCGCTCGCTAACGTTCGTTGAAGCAGACGAGCGGGCGTTGGAAGCTCGCTGCGCTCGCATTTGATTGAACCGCTCGCAGCTCAACTTGGGCGTTAGGCGGCTCACCACCATCACAATTGGGCAGACCGACATGTCCCCACGCATCGGCTGGTACGCCCTTTCTGCACTCGTCATCACCTTCGCGGCGTGTGCGCGGGCTACACCGAATCACCACTCGCCGTTGGCTGGCGCTGCGGTTGTCGCAATCGGCGATGCTGGCACCGTTCCCTCAGACTCCGCGATTGACCAAGAGATCCGCCGCACGCTGATTGTGCTTTACGCTGCGTTCTCCTTCGACGCGGGCGCCGAGCCGGATTGGGCGGCACAACGCGCACTCTTCCTGCCCGGGGCCGCGTTCGTCGACCCGGTAAAGCCCGGCGTTATGCCGCGCGCTATTGGGTCGGAAGAGTTCCTCGCCAATTTTCATCGGTCCGTCGTGACAGATCCCGCGCTCCGCGCGGGTTTTCGCGAGCGCATCGTGGTAGCGCGGCTGGATCACTTCGGCCATGTCGCGCACGCGTACATCACGTTTGAGGGCTATGTCCCGCGCTCCGACGCATCCGTGGCGCCGGCGGCCAGCACGCGCGGCGTGGACAGTGTCCAGTTGGTGTGCGACGACCTAGGCACGTGGCGAGTGGCAAGTTTTACGACTCAGTTCGAAGGGCCGGGGACTGCGCTTCCAGCTCGCTTTGGCGGGCGATCGGGTATGTAAGCCTTGTCACGCCAGCCGCCTGACGAACGCTGAAGCTGACGAGCGATCTGCTGAAGCTCGCGTCGCTCGCCTTTTGTTTGACTCGCTCGCAGCTTAGCTGGGGCGTTATGCGCACTTTGACCCTCTCGAGAGACGAGGCGTTGTGACACGGTCGCTGTTGCGCCATTGCTTCCCCGTTCTGTTCGCCGCCGCGCTTTCGCCGACTGCAGTATTCGCGCAATCACCCACCGGCATCGATCCGGCGGCCTTGAAACGGCTGCTTGCCGCAGCCGAGGCGACACATTCGGACGCGGTTGTGATCTGGAAGGACGGCCATTTGGTCGGATCCTGGCACTTCGGGAAGCCGGATGCTCCTATCGAAGCGATGTCGGCCACCAAATCGATAACGAGTCTGGCGGTCGGTCGGGCGGTGACTCTCGGCGCCATCCCATCCATTGACGAGCCAGTCGCTCACTACTACCCGCAGTGGCGACAGGGGCAGAAGGCCGCCATCACCATTCGGCAGCTTCTCGATCACACGTCGGGGATGCAGGTCGAAGGCAGCAATGAGGTGGAAACCAGTCCGGATGTCGTGCAACTCGCCCTCGCGGCTGAACTCACCGACGCCCCAGGCGCCCGCTTCTACTACAACAACAAAGCCGTCAATCTGCTCGCTGGCATCGTCCAGAAAGCGAGTGGACGACGCATGGACGACCTCCTCAGCTCCGACGTCTTTGCTCCTATGGGCTTCGGAGCATTCGAATGGGTGCGGGATACGGCGGGGAATCCATTTGCGTAT
>JANMAY010000415.1:0-6653 GCA_031360095.1 Gemmatimonadaceae bacterium | reverse complement strand
ACCCGAATGGACGAGCGAGAGCAGGTCGTCGATGAACGACGTGGAGAGCGGGACCATGCTCATGTCCACCCCGGCATCGATCGACATGCGCACCGCATCGCGCCGCGTTCGGGCGACGCGATGCACCGTCTGCAGCCTGATAATGTCTTCCCAATCGGAGACGACGACGCCGCGAAACCCGAGCTCGGTGCGCAACAGGTCGGTGAGAATCTCTCGGCTCGCATGCACCGGGATGCCGTTGACGTCGCCCGAGTTCACCATGATCGTTCGCACACCGGCGTCGATGGCCGCCTGGAACGTTGGCAGGAAGTACTCGCGCAGCTGTCGCTCGGGAATCCACGCCGTCGTGCGGTCCTTCCCGCTGAACGGCATGCTGTATCCCAGGAAATGTTTTCCCGACAGCGCAACGAACACATCGCCGAATTCGCGTCGCGTTGCGGAGTGGCTGGCGCTCGCGAGCATCGGCAGTGTGTGATTGGCGAGAAGCGAATCGATCGCCGGCGTGGGATTCGCCTGTCCCGCTTCGACTGCCGCCACCCCCATCACTGACGCGAGAAACACGTCCTCGCCGAAGGTTTCGTAGAAGCGCGACCACAGCGGCTGGCGGCCGAGGTCGAGCACCGGCGAGAAATTCCAGGCGATTCCAGCGGCCCGTGTCTCGTACGAGGTGATCTGATTCGCCCGACGTACGAGCAGGGGATTCCACGTTGCCGCGAGTGCGAGGTTGTGCGGAAAGATCGTGGCGCCAAGCATGTAGTGATTGCCGTGAACGGCGTCGATGCCGTAGAGCACCGGGATCCTCAGCCGCTTGCGATCGGCGAAGCGCTGAATGGTCGTGGTGAGATCGATCCATTGCCGAGGAGTGAGTGCGACGCCCTCCACGTTCAGGAGTGAACCGACTTTGCGAGTGACGACGACGTCTTCCAGCTTCGCGGAGTCGAGCAGCTGCGGACGTGCAGCGGTGCCGGTTTGACGAAGAACGGCGCCGATGGTGATCTGCGTCATCTCACCGATCTTCTCTTCGAGCGTCATCTGCCGCAGCAGCGCTTCGACGCGGGCGTCGATCGGCTCGGCAAACGGTGTGCGCTGGGCACGCAACGTCGACGGAGTACCAGCGAGTGCGATCAATGCCCACGCGGCAAAGAAGTGCTTTCCCGTCGCGAGGCGCTTGCGCTCGCGTCCGGTTCGTTCAGCCTGCGTCGTCGTTGAAGTCATGCGCGCAATTTGGGTCTGCGCGTGGCGACTCGCCAGCGTGGTGCGCTGTCTGCACTGTTGGCTTGCACCTCAACCATTTCACCATGCCCCGACCCACTCGCTCGCTCTGGTACGACACGACTGACGTTCCGAAGCGGGAGTCGCTCGAGACGAACATCACCTGCGACGTCTGCGTCATCGGGGCCGGCATTGCGGGCCTGAGTGTCGCGTACACGCTCGCGCGCAGCGGCAGCACAGTGGTCGTACTCGACAAGGAGCAGGTCGCGAGCGGCGAATCGGGCCGCACGACCGCTCACCTCTCGAACGCATTCGACGACCGGTACCTCGCACTGGAGCGAGCGCGTGGCCTCGGCGCCGCTCGGCTCGCAGCCGAGAGTCACACCGCGGCAATTGATCGCATCGAGCAGACCATTCGCGAGGAGGGAATCGACTGCGACTTCAGCCGCCTCGACGGTTATCTCTTCCTGGGAGCAGACGACACCGCGAAGCTCCTCGACGAAGAGTTGGCTGCGGCGCACCGCGCTGGACTCACGGACGTGTCGCGCGTGCCATCGGCACCGGGATTCGCCAGCGGGCCCGCGCTGCGCTTTCCGCGACAGGGGCGGTTGCATGCACTGAAGTATCTGACCGGCTTGGCCGATGCCATCGAGCGCCACGGCGGCAAGATCTACGGCAGTTCGAAGGTGGAGAACATCATAGGGGGATCGCCCGCGACGGTCGAGATCAAGAACAAGAAGACGGTGACCGCCGATCATGTCGTCGTGTGCACGAATGGCTCGATCAGCGACATGATGGTGACGCATGCGAAGATGGCGCCATATCGGACGTTCGTCGTCGCGTTCGCCGTCGCCAAAGGAAGCGTCCCGGATGCCCTCTACTGGGACACGCCGGATCCGTATCACTACGTGCGGATTCAACCGCTCGACGATACACGCGATGCGATGATCATCGGCGGCGCCGATCACAAGACCGCGCACGAGGACGACGCCGGCGACCGGTTCGACGCGCTGGAGTTCTGGGCGCGTGGATACTGGCCGTCACTCGGCGAGCGGCTCGCGCAGTGGAGCGGTCAAGTGCTCGAGCCGAACGACTACCTCGCCTACATTGGGCAGAATCCCGATGGCGCCGAGCATGTGTGGATGGCGAGTGGCGACTCGGGGATGGGGATGACGCACGGCACCATAGCGGGCATGGTGCTCCCGACGCTCATCGCTGGCAAGCGGCATCCGTGGGCCGATCTCTACGATCCCAAACGTGTCACGGTGCACGGCGCTGAGCTGGGCGAACTGGCGAAGGAGACTGTCGACGTCGTCGCGCAGTTCGTGGACTACGTCACGCCCGGTCAAGTGGCCGATGCGGCAGCGATTCCAAAGGGTGAAGGGCGCGTGATCCGTCGCGGCCTACAGAAAATCGCCGCGTACAAGGACGATTCCGGGGCCGTCCACGAATGCTCGGCTGTCTGTACGCATTTGCGCTGTCTCGTGGATTGGAACACGGCGGAGAAAAGCTGGGACTGTCCGTGTCACGGCTCGCGTTTCGATGCGTACGGCAAGGTGCTGAGCGGACCGGCGGTGATGGATCTCGAGAAGGTGGAGTAGCGTCAACGCTGCGGCGGCGATTCAGTCGAGATTTTGGATTCGTCACACTGGTGCGCATTGCCCAGCCGCTGCGCCGCCACGCTGGACGGCATGTACACGGTTGCCTTCGCGACCGATGGCGAAGCAGCGAAGGTGGGCAGCGACACGCTGCACGCGGCGAGTTGGAAGAGCGTCTTCGGATTGATCATCGTGTCCTCGTGTGGCTTTCACCCTGTCTGACACCGTAACCGACTGAATGGTTGGTGGGGGTTGTGCGGCCGACCGGTGGCATGCATACTGGTTTAATTAAACAATTAAACCGTATGCTCAAGACTCGCCGTCACATGAAGAACAAAACACCCGTTGCCGGCGCCCAGCGCACGGCCAGAACAGCGCCCAAGCGCACCGCCAAACGCGCGCTCGATCTCGATGGAGAGACGGAGCAGAAGATCCTCAATGCCGCGCACACCGTGTTCATTCGTCGCGGAACCGCGGGCGCGCGCATGCAGGAGATCGCGAAGGAAGCAGGTGTCAACCAAGCACTACTGCACTACTACTTTCGCAATAAGGAGCGTCTCAGTGCGGCAGTCTTCCAACACGTCGCCGCGCGCATTTTCCCTGCGCTCATTCAGACGCTCGGCGCAGATATCTCCATCGATGACAAGATCGACCGCATCGTCGCCTCGTATCTCGACAATCTGTCACGCAGCCCCTTTCTCCCTGGTTACCTGATCTCCGAGTTGCACCACCATCCCGAGCGCGTTCGGCAGCTGCTCGGCACCGCGATCGGCGCGGACCCGGGACGCGTCGTGCCGCCACTGTTAGCGAAGCTTCGGCAGCAGATCGCCGAACGCGTGGCGGCTGGCACAATGCGCCACATCGAGCCAGAGCAGTTCGCGATCAACCTCGTCTCGCTCTGCATCTTTCCCTTCGCCGCGCGCCCGATGCTGACTGTCGTGTTCTCGATGGATGATCCGGCGTTTGCGCGCTTCATCGAGCAGCGAAAGACGGAGCTTCCGCAGTTCGTCCGAAACGCACTGCGACCATGAACGCCCATCTCGCGGTCCTGGCGGGTGCGATCCTCTCCGCACCAATTGCGCGTGTGCTCGCGCAGACCTCTGCACCGGACACAGTGCGACTCGGGTCCCTGCAATCGAGCGCGCTTCAGCGCGACCCGCGCACGCGTGAGCTCGCCCTGCTCTCGACGCAGTCACGCCTGCGCCGCGCCAGCTTCGATGCAGAGCGCCGTCCGATGCTCTCGTTCGAGACGCAGGCGCAGTATCAATCGGACGTTGCGCGCATTCCGATCACGCTGCCGGGAGGCCTCACTCCTCCCGTTCCGCCGCACGACACGTACGACGCGCGCCTCATTGCCCAGCAGCGCATCATCGATCCGGGCCTCGGCCCACGCCGAGCAGTGGAGGACGCCCAGCTCGCCGAATCGCAGGCGAGGGTGAAGACGACCCTGTTCTCGTTGCGGCAAGCCGTAAGCGATGTCTTCTTCGCGTCACTGCGTGCGCAGACGCAGATGGCGGAGCTTTCTACCACCGTCACCGATCTGGAGGCGCAGCTACGAGTCGCGTTGGCGCGCGTGCGCGAGGGGACCGCGCTGCCGAGCGAGGAGCTTGCCCTTCGCGCCGAGCTGCTTCGCCGACGCCAGGCAGTGGCGGAATGGCGCGCGTCCCGGCGCGCATCGCTCGACGTGCTCTCAGATCTCACTGGCCAGCGCATCGATTCGGCTGCCACCCTCGACTCGCCAGATCTGGGGCCTATCGTCGCTGCAACGAGGTCCGATCTCTCGTCGCTTCGTGCACGCCCCGAGTACGAGCACTTTTCGCGATCACGTGAGGTGCTCGCGCGACAGGAGCTGTCTCGCGCTGCGCAGGACAAGCCGCGCGTGTTCGCGTTCGGCCGAGCGGGCTATGGTCGGCCGGGGCTCAATCCTTTGAGCGATCGTTTCGACCAATACTGGCTCGCTGGCGTGCAGATTCAATGGGCGCCATGGACCTGGGGCACCACGGATCGCGAACGCGAGGTGTTGTCGCTGCAGCGCCAGATCGTGACGGCGGAAGAGCAGGCGTTCACGGAAGTGATCAGACGCGGTGTAACGAACGACCTCGCATCGATCGATCGGCTGGCTGCTGCCCTCGCCGACGACGACGAGATCGTGGTGCTGCGCGAGCGCATTGCGACAGAGACGCAGCGCCGCTTTGCCGAGGGCGTCGTGACGTCCGCGGAGTACGTGGACCGCCAGACGGATGTGCTGAGCGCACGCAGTGCGCGCGCAATGCATCGCGTGGAGCTCGCTCAGGCGCGCGCACATTTTCTGATCACACTTGGCATCGAGGTGCGGTGATGCGCAATTCATCGAATGGTTCCCGCGCTGTCTTTGCATCCCTCTGCATGGTGCTCGCTGCCGGTTGCAAAGGCGACGCACCGCCCGACGCGTACGGCAACTTCGAGGCGCGCGAAGTCGTGGTGTCCTCGCAGGCGAGCGGGCAACTCCGTTGGTTTACGCCCGTGGAAGGCGGAAAGCTCGCCGCTGGCACCGTCGTCGGGATCGTCGATACGACGCAACTCGACCTCGAGCGCGCGCAGTCGATCGCGCAGCGCGGCGCGACGGAGGCACGCGAGACGACTGCGGCGCGACAGGTGGCCGTATACCAATCCCAGATCGGCGTCGCGCGGCGCACGTACGAGCGCACGCGTCGTCTGTTCGATCAGAAGGCGGCTACGGCGCAGCAGTTGGATCAGGCGGAGCGCGACTACCGCATGCTTGCGGCGCAGATCGAGGCGGCACGCGCACAGCAGCGCAGCGTCGGCAGTGAGGTTGCGTCGACGACGGCGCGCGTCGCGCAGATCCGGGACCGCATCGTCAAGAGTGAGATCGCCAATCCCGAGGCAGGTACCGTTCTCGCGACGTACGTGAAGGCCGGAGAAGTGGTGCAAGCCGGACAGCCGTTGTATCGCATCGCCAATCTGGACACCCTCACGCTGCGCGCGTACGTGGCCGAGAGGCAGCTCGGGTCGATCACACTCGGGCAGCGCGTACAGGTGCACGTCGACCAGGGCGATGGCAGCGTGCGGAGCGTCACGGGTATCGTGCGGTGGGTGTCGTCGAAAGCCGAGTTTACGCCGACGCCCATTCAAACGCGCGATGCGCGGTCCGATCTCGTCTACGCGGTCAAGGTCGATGTCCCCAATCCGCGCGGCGCTCTGAAAATCGGCATGCCCGCGGACATCCAGATCGCGGCGGCACCGCGCGGCTCGTGAGTGCTTCCGTGGAAGTTCGCGCGCTGAGCAAACGCTACGATAGTGTTTCGGCGCTCGATAACATTGCGTTCGACGTTCAGCCCGGTGAGCTATTCGGGCTCGTCGGTCCGGACGGCGCTGGGAAGACGACGCTGTTTCGGATTCTCACCACCCTCGTGCTGCCTGACGCTGGTAGCGCGTCGGTCCTTGGCTACGACGTCGTGCGCGATCTCTGGCAGATTCGGTCGCGTGTTGGCTACATGCCGGGTGGCTTCTCCCTGTACCCTGATCTCAGCGTGGCCGAAAACCTCGAGTTCTTTGCGGCGGTCTTTGGAACGTCCGTCGACGGGGGCTATGAGCTCATCGCCCCCGTGTATCGTCAGCTCGAGCCATTCCGCGATCGGCGCGCCGAAGCGCTTTCCGGCGGAATGAAGCAGAAACTCGCGCTGTCCTGTGCGCTGATTCATCGGCCGGAGATCCTTCTGCTCGACGAGCCAACCACGGGTGTCGACGCCGTGTCGCGCCGCGAGTTCTGGGATCAGCTGGCCGCGCTGAAGGCCACGGGCCTCACGATCGTCGTTTCGACGCCGTACATGGACGAGGCCATGC
>JANMAY010000360.1:0-4564 GCA_031360095.1 Gemmatimonadaceae bacterium | reverse complement strand
GGCGCGGCCATCGAATTCCGCAAGCACCTCGGCTGGTATTCACGCGGGCTGCACGGCGGCGCAGAACTGAGAAAGAAGCTGTATGCCGTGACGTCCTTCGGTGAAGTCGAGGGAATTTTTGCCGAATATCTGTCGCACGCGGATCGATTCGGCTGGACGGTGCACGACGAGACCCGCATCGACGTCGCGGACGATCTCACCGCGGACGCCGCATGAGACGCGAGCGGGTGCGCGACCTGCTCACCCGCGTGCGAGAAGGCTCGCTTCCCGTCGACGGCGCGCTCGATTCGCTTGCCGCCGATCCCGTCGAGTCGCTGGGATTCGCCACGATCGATCATCACCGGGCGCTGCGCCAAGGCTTTCCGGAGGTGATTTACGGGGCGGGGAAGAGTCCAGAGCAGATCGTCGCAATCGCGCAGCGCATTGCCGAGCGCGGCGACGGTGTGCTGGTGACACGCGTGCCGACCGACGCGGTCGCACCGCTCTCCGAGGCGCTGCCCGGCATCGAGCACAACACCGTTGCGCGCACTGCGCTGTTGCGGCCGTCCACACAGCGAGAATGCGCGCGCGGCTCGGTGCTCATCGTGACGGCGGGGACGAGCGACCTCCCCGTGGCGGAAGAAGCGGCCGTCACTGCGGACGCGCTGGCCTGTACCTGTGAGCGACTCACGGACGTGGGTGTCGCCGGTATTCACCGCCTGCTGTCCCGGCGCGAGGTCATGGACGAGGCGGCGGTGATCATCGTGGTGGCGGGGATGGACGGTGCGCTGGCGTCGGTGGTGGGAGGCCTCGTGCGCGTACCGGTCATTGCGGTGCCGACCAGTGTGGGATACGGCGCGTCCTTCCAGGGACTCGCACCACTGCTCACCATGTTGAACAGCTGCGCCGCCGGTGTGACAGTCGTGAACATCGACAACGGCTTTGGCGCGGCGGTGGCCGCCGCGCGCATCCTGCATCGGTAGCACGGATGCTGCTCGCCGCGGCAATCGCGCTCGCCGTCGCCGCGCTCGTCGCGGCGGGATACGCGTGGCATGTGTCGACGCAGGCGCGGCACGATCTGTCCACGGCGCGCGCGCGGCTGGCGCGGCTGGACGCCAATCTGCCGGCAATCGACAACACCGACTCGGTCGGTGCGGAAGCGCTGCGCCGAGACGTGCGCGTGATGTTCGAGACCCGCGAAGTCGAGCACGACCGCGATCTTCTGAAGTCGCTACTCGCGGATTTTCGCGATGTCGCTGGTGCCGAAGAGGCGATCTTCTGGCGATGGAAGCCCGATCGTGAAACACACGCTCCAGCCGTGTGGTCGACCGCCGGCAACCGGCCCACCTTCTTTGACGTGGCGACATGGGGTCCGCTCGTGCAATGGTCCGCCGAAACCGGAGTCGTTCAGACGGTGGGGCAGGACGACGTCGTGCATGTCGGCGCGGCGTGCGTCAAGGTTGGGGACGATCTCATCGGTGTGTTGAGCCTGACCCACGCGGGCGGTCTCGGCCTGGGCCGCGACGCGCTGAAAGAGTGGTTGCCGCGTCTCGCCCACCAACTCGCAACATTCTACGATCTGCTCGGCGTGCGTCGCCGCTACGGACGGCACATGCGGCAGAGCCAGGCGCTACTGGATGCGGTGCAGCGCCTTCAGGGTGACAAGAGCGGCGATGGATTGGCTCGGGCGCTGTGCGAGACGGCGCTCGACGTCTCCGGCGCGCGCGGTGCGGTGCTCATCCGGTGGGAGTCGGAAGGCGAGACCGGCGAGCTTCACTATGCGACGGAGGGGACCGGGCTCCGCACACCGGCGCCGCTCGACGGGAGCAGTGTCGTCGCGGATATCTGCCGCACGGGAAAGCTGCATGTCCTCGAGGACGCGCGCGGAGCGGCGTCGGGGCAGGCGCTATATGGTGTGGCGCGCGTGATACGCGAGCCGGGTTCCGTCGCCATCATCCCGCTCACGAAGGACGGCCGTACACTCGGCGCGCTGGTCCTGGAGGCGGAGGAAGTGGAAGCGCTCACACCCGACGATGCGCGCCCGCTCACCGTGCTCGGCGCCGTGGTCGCGGGGTCCCTGGAACTCGCCTGGCAGTTCGCCGAGGTGGACCGCCGCGCCAGAACCGATGCGTTGACGGGTCTCTGGAACCGGATGCATTTCGGCGAGCAGCTCACGCGTACGCTTGCCGAGGCGGATCGGTACGAGCATCCCGTGTCGCTGGTCCTCGTGGACATCGATCACTTCAAGAAAGTGAACGACACCTGGGGACACGAGGCTGGGGACACGGTGCTCAAGCACGTCGCGCGGGTGATGCAAGACGGGGTTCGGGCGGTTGACGTGTGCGTGCGGTATGGCGGCGAGGAGATCGCGCTGCTGCTGGCGCAGGCAGACAGCGCGCACGCCGTGGAGGTGGCCGAACGGTTGCGGGCACGGCTCGCGGCGACACCGGTGCGGCACGGGCCAGCGGAGATCAAGGTGACGGCGTCGTTCGGCGTCGCGACGTATCCGGAGACCGTCAAGGTGCGTGATCAACTCTTTCCGTCGGCGGACAAGGCGTTGTACATCGCGAAGCACGACGGGAGAAACTGTGTGAGGGCGAAACCGTCAACGAAAGGAAAGGCCGCGAGTTGAAACGCGTGATGGATTCATGACTGCGCGCCGCATCACCGCGTGCATCATCCAAGCGGAAGTGGAAGTCGACGCGCGCGTCGCACTCGAGCGCACCGTCTCCGCGGTTGAGGAGGCAGGTCGAGCGGGGGCGGAGCTCGTTGTGTTTCCGGAGACATGGCTCCCCGGCTACCCTGCGTGGCTCGACCTCTGTCGCGATGCGGCGTTGTGGGATCACCCGCCGATCAAGGCCGTATTCGCACGAATGGCGGCCGACAGCGTGGCAGTGCCAGGGCCGATTTTTTCTGTTCTCGCCGCTGCCGCTCGCGATGCACAGGTGACGATTGTCATCGGAGTCACGGAACGCGTGGAGCAGGGCGTCGGACGGGGAACGCTGTACAACGCGCTGCTGACGATCGGACCAGACGGCCGACTCCTGAATCATCACCGGAAGCTCGTTCCTACATACACGGAGCGGCTGGTGTGGGGCGCGGGCGACGTGGACGGCCTTCGCGCAGTGGAGACGCCGGTCGGACGCGTGGGCGGGTTGGTCTGCTGGGAGCACTGGATGCCGTTGGCTCGCCAAGCGCTGCACGAGTCTGGAGAGGACATTCATGTCGCCGTGTGGCCGACCGCTCACGAAATGCACCAGGTGGCGAGTCGCCACTACGCGTTTGAGGGGCGGTGCTTCGTGCTCGCGGCCGGGTCGTTGTTGCGAGCGTCCGCGTTGCCAGCGGAGCTCGAAGTGCACCCCGGCCGCGTTTCAGCGCCGAATCAACTCGTGCTTCGCGGCGGAAGTGCGATCATCGGGCCGGACGGTCGCTACGTCGTCGAGCCGGTGTACGACGAGGCACGACACATCATGGCCGAGCTCGACCTCGGACGCATTCGCGAGGAGCAGATGACGCTGGACGTGGCGGGACACTATCATCGGCCGGAGTTGTTCGAGTTTGGGGTGCGGGGCACAGCGCGCCGATCTAGCGCCGAGCCGTGAGCGGTCGGGCTCGTCGACCCAGGGTGGGGGAGTAGTTTAGTTTGTCCTTTCAGCAGCAGGCGGCCTTTCCATGCTCGACATCCCCTTTGACATCATCCGCTGCGCATGGCCGCGCCCAGTGGTGCACGACGGCGAACGCTGGACGTCCGCGCCCGCCTGGGACGCACCGGCGATGCCGCACGCACCGCTGCCGCACTGGGAGATGATCGACGATCGGCCCTGTTGGATGATCGACTGGCGAGCATTCTTCCGCGTCGGCGTGAAGCATCCATGGAACTCCGTCTGCGGCGAGATGTGCGGCTTTCACGTCGTGTTCCGCATCAGAGCGCGCGCCGCAGGCACGCTCGTCATTTGGGCCGACGACGGGTGCATCATCCGCCGTGACGGCAGCGACGTGCACTCCGACCGCGGAGCCCATCCGCTCACCCGCTGCGACGTGGCCGTGCACACCGGCGACGAGTTCGATGTCGCACAATGGCAGCTCCACCACGACTGGATATGGGCAGCGCGGCTCGAGCGCGCGCCGGAATCCGATGCGCCATCCGCTGACACACTACTCGCCTACGCCGAGCCCGTCGCGCGGCGGCTCGAGCACGCGGACGGACCGCCGCTCAAGCTGTACGTCAATGGACGTACTCCACAGTGTACGACGCTCGCGCTGTACAGCATGATCCTCAACGGCTACTCGCCCTCGAAGGTGCTGCTGTACGGTGAGCACCAGTGGAGCGCGGAGGCGCGGCAGTGGTTTGCCACCGCCGCGCCGTTCGCCGAGATCGTCTCCACCGACGAGATCGCGCTCGCCGCGCGCAACGCCGGCGGCGAGGCGCTCGAAGCGCTGGCGGGCGCGTACTGGTACGTGATGAAGGTCTGCATCGCGCTGCTCCACGCGCCGTCCGCCTTCTGCATGATGGACGACGACATCTTCGTCCTCGGGTCTGTCGCCGAGGCGGTCGCTCAACTCGAGCACAGCGATCTGGTGTTCG
>JANMAY010000354.1:0-8278 GCA_031360095.1 Gemmatimonadaceae bacterium | reverse complement strand
GCACCATGATTACCTACAGGAGATTTGTCATGCGAACATTCCTCAGGCAGCATCTGATCGTCCGGTCGTGTGTTGCGGTACCGGTGACTACCACTTCGTCGAGTGACGTCGCGACCGACTCCAACACGAACTCGATGACCTGATCGTTGTTGACGGACACGTTGCGTCGTTGGGTGGCGTATCCGATGCGCGCCACGGAAAGCGCCTGTGCACCCACTGGCACGGCAGCGAGGCGATAGCGACCGTCGTCGCCGGACCGCGCAGCGACCCGCGTTCCAACGATCATCACCGTTGCGCCAGACACGGGCTGCTTGCTGCGCAGATCCGTGATGACTCCCGTAATCGTAGCCGTCTGCTGCGCACCCGCCGCGGCTGCGACGATCGCGAGCATGATGGCGATCCGGCAGACCGCAACACACGACCGGACGATCAGATGCTGCCTGAGGAATGTTCGCATGACAAATCTCCTGTAGGTAATCATGGTGCGACCGGTCGCCATGCCGAGCCGCGCACGATGCGCCCCGGCTTTGCGCCCGTGTGCCGGCCATCGCGCACCACCTCGACGCCGTTGATCAGAACCAGGTTGATTCCCGTCGAGAGCTGAAGTGGTTTCTCGTACGTGGAATGTTCCTGAATGCGTTCGGGGTCGAAGACCACGATGTCCGCATACATGCCGGGCCGTATCAGGCCGCGGTCGAGAATGAGCAGCCGCTCCGCGACCGCGCTCGTCATCTTCCGGATGGCATCCTCGAGCGAAATCACGTGCTCCTCGCGAACGTACTTGCCGAGTATGCGCGGGTACGTTCCGTACGAGCGCGGATGCACGAGGGCTTTCGTACTGTCCGGATCCGTTCCCCCGGCATCGGTCCCGAACTTCATCCAGGGCTGTTTGAGCTTGAGCCGGACGTTGTCCTCGTTCATGAGAAAGAAGATCGTCCCGATGTTCTGCTTTTCAGCGACGAGCAGATCCATGACAGTGTCGAGCCAATCCTTGCCTGTGGCCGCCGCGATCTCGGACAGGCGATGACCAGACCATTTCGCATAGGCGGCGCTGCGCAGCGACGTGATCAACACCCCCTGCGCCGTACCCTGCTCGCAAAGGCTCTCCCAATAGCTCGTGGGGCGCGCAACCTCCGCCCGGATCTTCGCGCGTTCGGCGTCGCTCGCGAGACGCGTGAAGAGTTGGCCGTCCTCGGACACCGATGGCGGCAGGCACGCGGCGAGGCCGGTGCCGCCGGCCGTGTACGGATACATGTTCGCCTGCACATCAAAGCCGGTCGCGCGCGCCGAATCGATCTTCGAGATCATGGCGGCTGCCTTGACCCAGTTCGCTGTTCCCGCCGCCTTCAGGTGATAGATCTCTACCGGCACGCCACCCTCACGGCCGATGCGGAGTGCTTCGTCCATTGCCTCGAGCACCTTGTCCGCCTCGGAGCGCATGTGCGTGATGTAGAGGCCGCCGTATGGCGCCATGGCCTTCGCGAGCTCGATCAGCTCTTCGGTGCTCGCGTAGTTGCCTGGTGGATAGATGAGCGCCGAACCGAGCCCGAACGCGCCGTCTTCCATCGCATTGCGCATCGCCGTCCGCATGGCATCCATCGCCGCCGGCGTCGCAGGCCCCATGTGCATGCCCATGCCGAACTGCCGAAGCGTGCTCGCACCAACGAACGAGCCGACGTTGGGCGAGATGCCATGCGATTCCATCGCGCGGAGCCACGCGTCGAAGCCGCGTGCTCCCATGAACCGGCGCGAGAACGCGGCAGCCGCTGGCGTCGCACCAACGAGCGACAATTCGCTGATGGGCGCTGCGGTGTACGCCTCCCCAAAAATCTCGGTCGTGATTCCCTGCGTCACCTTGCTCACGTCCCGTCCGTCGCCCGTGACGTAGTTGCCGCCGGCTTGTATGTCGATGAAGCCAGGCGCGACGACTTTGCCGCTCGCATCAATAGTGCGGCGGCCCACTAGCGGAGTGTGCGCGCCGCGCCGCACGACGGTGACAATCCGATCGCCGCGAATGCCGACATCCCCATAGAACCACGCGTTGCCGGCACCGTCGACGATGCGGCCATTGGCGATGACGACGTCGAGTGATGCATCCCGCCCTTCCAGCGCGGCCTGCTGCACGGACCGCGCGCCGCCACAGGCGCTCACACCCAGCATGAGCAACACAGCCACGTGAACGAGCGGGTCGCGACGCGATCTGGCACGCCAGAGAAAGAAGGCAGGCGTGCCAATCAGCACGACGATGATCCCAACGGCAGCACGCTGAGGCTGCGTGATCACGGTCTGACCAACGAGCAGCGCCGCCGACGTCACGAATAGCAGTGGTGTCAGTGGATAGAGCGGAACGCGAAACGGTCGCGGCGTATTGGGCTCGAGTTTGCGCAGCCGCAGCACCGCCAGCCCACCCAGTCCATAGAAGATCCAGCCCGTGAAGACGACGTATGTGAGCAGCTGCTCGAACGTTCCGCTCACCGCGAGGAGCGCGGACCACGCCGCAATCGACACGATCGCCACAACCGGTGTTCCCAACCGGTCATTCACGACGGCAAGGCGGCGGAAGAACACGCCATCGCGCGCCATCGAGTAGTACAGTCGTGGAGCTGTCATCATGATACCGTTCGCTGCGCTGAAGATGGAAACGAGAATGAGCACCGCTACGAGCCTGCCAGCCATCGGTCCCAGCAGCGATGCCACGGCGTCGGCGGCAACGTGATCCGAACGGGCCGCAGCCTGCGGACCCAGCGCGGCGACATATCCGTAGCTCACCAGCATGTACAGGGCGATCAACCCGGCGGTCGCTGCGGTAATCGCGCGCGGAAACACGCGTTGCGGATCGCGTGTCTCTCCGGCGGAGAAGGTCACGTACTGCCATCCTTCATATGCCCAGAGCACGCCAATCATCGCGGCGCCGAATCCGGCCGCGAGCGACGGTGTCGCAACGGCTGCGACATCCACACTCGCCGCAACGCGCTCGGGATGCCCGAACGCAATCAGTGCGACGCCCATCGTCAGAAGCGCGCTCACCTTCGCGAACGTCGTCCAGTTCTGCACCGTTGCACTCTCGCGCGTGCCGCGAACGTTGATCGCGCACGCCACCGCGATCACACCCACGGCGATCAGCCGCGCGCCGGCCGCGCCCACTGGCACGATCTGCGAGACGTACCCCGAAAAGGCGACGGCGAGCGTAGCGATGCTGCCGCTCGCGATGACGAGGAAGCTCGTCCACCCATAGAGGAATGCGGGCAGCGGTCCGAACGCATCCCGGATGAAGGCGTACAAACCACCGGCTTCCGGCTTCATTGCGCCGAGCTCCGCGTAGGTCAGCGCGCCCAGCAGCGACAGAATTCCTCCGACGATCCACACGGTCATCGCCGGCGCGGTGTGCATTCCGGTCTGCCGCAGCACGACGCTCGGCACCAGGTAGATGCCCGATCCGATGACGGTGCCCATGGCGAGCATCACAAGATCCCAGTAGCCAAGCGTTCGCCGCAGGCCGCCGGTGGTGATTGGTGGAGCTGTCATTGTCTCTCCTTTGCCAGACACGCCGACGCGCGCCGTGCGCACTGGGCCAATACCGCCGCTCCGACGGAGATCGCTTCTTCCGCCACGTCGAAACGCGACGAGTGCGCCGGGATGAACTCCTCGTTTTGTCCGCGCGCACCGATGCGCAGGAAGCAACCGGGAATCCGTTCCAGATATGAGGCGAAGTCTTCGGCCGCCATGTTCGTCGTGCCGAGCGGCATCACGGCATCCGCGCCGAGCACATCGGTCACTGCAGCGGCCGCCCATCCCGCGACACGCGTGTCATTGACGACGGGCGGAATTCCAGCGCTGAAGACGACCTCACTCTCCACGCGGTGAGCCGCAGCAATGTGCGTCGTAATTGCACGAAGCTCCGCCTGAAGCAGCGTGCGCGTGCCATGGTCCGTTGCGCGCAGCGTACCGCGCATCTCTACGCAATCGGGAATGATGTTCGCCGCGCTACCGGCTTTCACCATCCCCACAGTGACCACTGCGGGGAGCGCAGGGTTCACTCGGCGCGAGACGATGCTTTGGAGCGCGGAGATGAGAGCCGCCATGCAGACGATGGGATCCGCGGACTCGTGAGGCCGCGCGCCGTGAGCACCCTTTGCCTTCAATGTGATGTCGAAGACGTCGGCGGACGCAGCGAGAGGCCCCGCTTGTGCCACCACCTCTCCCACGGCGAAGCGACGATCGACATGCGCCCCAAAAATCGCGCGCGCGGAATCGAGCAGCCCCGACTCCATCACCGCTGCTGCTCCCTCACCCGTCTCTTCTGCCGGCTGCAACACGATCAGGACGTCCCCCTGCGCGGGCTCGGCGCGAAGAAGCGCAGCAGCGCCAATGGTCCACGTCGCGTGGACATCATGTCCACAGGCGTGCATGACACCGGCATTCGTCGAAGCGAAGGACAATCCAGTCGCCTCTTGAATGGGCAGTGCGTCGATGTCCCCGCGAAGTGCCACGACGGGCGCCGTTGCGCTTCGTCCCGCCATGCGCGCCACAAGGCCAGTCCCAGCCACGCGCTCGAGCCGAAGTGGCGCAAGCGCGCGGAGCTCTCGCTCCAGGAGGTCACTCGTACGGTGCTCTGCAAACGAGAGCTCGGGGTGTTGGTGCAGATCCCGCCGCAGCGCGATGAGGCGCTGGCGCAGGGCATCCGGAATCAGCGCGTCGCTCGTGTGCGCGCGCACGCTCACGACGCCCCTACCATGACGCGGTCGGATCTCAGCTCTTCCTGTCGAACCGTCAGCGCTTGAATGCGATCCGCATCCACAGTCACGCCGAGTCCCGCTCTATGAAGCGGCACGTGCACCATGCCCTCGTCGTCCATCGTCCATTCTGGCGACACGACGTCCTGTGCCCAATAGCGCGCGCTCGGACTGAGATCGCCCGGCAGTTGAAAGTTCGGCAGCGACGCGAGCGCGACGTTGTACGCTCGCCCAATCCCGCATTCCAGCATTCCGCCGCACCACACGGGGATGCCGGCGGCCTGTGCGACGTCATGAATGGCTCGTGACGCACTCAGCCCGCCAACGCGGCCCGGCTTGATGTTGATGATGCGCCCGCTCTTCAGTGCAATCATGTCCTCGGCGCGATCCACCGAGGTGATCGATTCATCGAGACAGATCGGCGTCGTCATTCGTCGCTGGAGCGTCGCGTGACGCACGAGATCATCGTCGCCCAGCGGCTGCTCGAGCATGATCAAGCCGAACGCGTCGAGCTCGGCGAGATGCTCGCTGTCGCGCAGCTCATAGGCGCTGTTCGCATCCGCCATCATGTCGACGCTGTCTCCGAGCGCATGGCGCACGGCACGTACATAGTCGACGTCCTGTCCAGGCTGAATTTTTACTTTGATCTTTCGGTAGCCGGCGGCAACCGCTTCCAATGCACGGTTCACCAACAGCGCTGGCTCCTGCTGAATCCCCAGCGAGATGCCGGTCGCAACACGGTCGCGCGTGCCACCGAGCAGCGACGCGAGGGGAATGCCGCGGAGCTCGGCGGCAAGAGCCCAGCAGCCCATCTCCACCGCGGCCTTCGCCATGTTGTGCCCGCGGATGTTCTTGCCGAGCGTCGCATGGATCTCTTGGGGCCCGCTGAAGTGGCGGCCGAGTACGCGCGGGGCAAGCCACTCACGAATGGCGTGCCACGCCGTATCGATCGTCTCCGATGTGTAGTTGGGAAGCTGGAACGCAACGCATTCCGACCATGTACTCACGCCCGCCGCATCGAACAGCTGAAGGAGCAGGATGCGGCGATTGGAAACGATTCCGGACGAGATGCGAAACGGCTCGCGCAACTCGAGACGAATCTCCCGAAGCACGATGCGGTCGACGTTCAGCCCAGGGCTGGAAGCGCTCTGCGCGTCAGTCACCGCGCCTCCACACGTCGCAGCAGATAGTACGAGCGCGATCGCAAACTGTCGCGCTGGAGTACGATCACGCGATAGCCAAGTGCGAGCGCCCACTGGAAGTGCGCGCGAACCGCCTCCCGCCAGGTAGCGCCTGCGGACTCCTCGTGCTCGATGATCTGCCGAATGTCCGCCGGAATTTCGATCCAGAGCTCCGGCGGCGGTGCAGTCACATCGACCGGCAGGTCGCCTTGCTGGCTCGCGGGTGAGAGCACGGGAAGGGGAGTCGTCGCGGTATCGAGCGTGTCCGGCGGTGCGGCAGCTCGCGTGTCCACCGAGACGATGAGACGATCCGTTGCAATGCCGTAGTGCAGCGGGCTACCGGTGGTGCCGTACACGTCGGGGACATACGCAACGACACGAGCCCCGAGGCGATTGAGGTTCAGGTGGGCGTTCTTGGCTACGAGCGGATCGAACGTCCACGACATCCGGTTGATCCCGCGTCGCGACAGCTCCGCGCGCTGCGCATCCTTCAACATTCGTCCGATGCCGTGATTTCGTGCGCTGCTGCGAACGCCCAGCATGTGCGACCAGTGCACAATCTCTCCACCGTCGACGCCGGTGAGACCGAAGACGAATCCCACGAGCTCCTCTCGGCTCGTGAAGGCGCCGAGTGCAATGCCTCCGACGTAGGTCGCGACCTGGATCAGCGACGCGGGCACGCTGTCGTTGTACACGGGTCCCCACACATCCGCCTGGACGTCGACGCACGCGCGAAACTCGGCCAGTGAAGTGATGGGCCGGATGATGATCGCACCGCGATCGCCATTCTCACTGGCATCGATCGCGTCAGGTGTGGCCGGTTGGCGGGAGGCGACTGGGTTCACGCGATGCGGCCGGTCTTGGGAGAGGAGAAATCCTGCGCCCCGAACGTATGTACCGGAGCGGTATACCACAATGGTAGGCCATTGGCCTTCCCCAAGAGAAAGGATGCGTTGAACCGACCTCTCCATCGGCTTGCGCCGAGTCCCGCCGCACGGCAGGTTTCGCCGCATGGCATCTGTCGCACGACATGTCGCTCCGTCGGCGGCAAAGAAACGCGGTGACCGGCCGGACGCCCCGGTCGCGGACGAGCAGGTCGATCAGGTCTCACGCGCGTACCATGCGCTTCGCCTGGTGATCGTACGCGGACAGGTGCCCCCCGGATCACGCATCTCGGAACGCATCATTGCCGAGCGGCTCGGGCTGAGTCGCACGCCCGTGCGCAGTGCCCTGCACCGCCTGGAGCAGGAGGGATTCGTCGCCGCAACGGGGCGAGGACGCGAACGACGGCTCATCGTCGCTCCGCTGACGATGGACGACGGTCGCGAGGTGATGTTCATCGTCGGCCACCTCGAGGGGCTCGCCGCGCGCACCGCCGCGCTGCTTCCTCTGGCACGACGCCGGATCATCGCGAAAGGACTCCGCGAGGTGAACGCAGAGCTCGCCGGCGAATCATCGGGCGACGCGGATCGTTTCTTCGAGCTCGACCACGCGTTTCACAACACGTATGTGGAAGGCGTGGTCGGCCCTCGCCTGCTCACCCTCCATCGCGCCATCAAGCCGCAGAGCGACCGATATTCCCGGCTCTACGCGAGCGTCATGCTGGATCAAATTCCAACGTCGGTCAAAGAGCACGAGCGCATCGCAGCCAGCATTTCCAAAGGAGATGCGGACGCCGCGCAGCGCGCCGCGGAGACCAACTGGCACAACGCGGCGGAGCGCCTCACGCGCATCATCGCGCATAAGGGCGAGCGCGGAAGCTGGCACTCGTGGGACCCCGACGTGCTTCCCGCGCGCAGAGTGTAGAGAGTCCGGTCGCGCTCAGGGATGAGTGCGATCGATTGGAGCGGGACGCGGCGTGCGCTTCTGCGGATCCTGCTCGAGCAGACGCAGCCCCTCCGCAACGGCGCGCTCGAGCTGCGGATCATGTCCCCGAAGCGCCGAGGCGACATCGTTTTCGACTTCGATGTCGGGACTAATGCCTTCGTTCTCGACACTCCATCGACCCGTCGCATCGTAGAATGCGAGACCCGGCGCAGTGATTCCTCCGCCATCGATCGTCGGTGGAACACCGACAGTGCCGACCAGACCTCCCCACGTTCGCGTCCCCACCAGCGGGCCGATCTTCCGTTGCTTGAACATGTAGGGTAGCGCATCCCCGCCCGATCCCGCCGACTCGTTGATGATCATCACCTTGGGTCCGAAGATACCGGCGCCAGGTGAGGTCCACGGTTTTCCGTCGCGGAGTGCGAAGTATCCCATCTGCTTGCGCTCGAGCTCATTCACGATGTAGTCCGCTACCGTGCCGCCGTGGTTGTAGCGCTCGTCGATGATGGCCCCTTCCTTGTCCTGCTGCGAGTAGAA
>JANMAY010000348.1:0-4460 GCA_031360095.1 Gemmatimonadaceae bacterium | reverse complement strand
CCTTGCGCGCGAAACGGTTGTGTTCCGGGGGTGGCGCGCTGCTGGCCGGAACCTGCGTATGTGCGCCGCATATCGGGAGCAGCAGGGCGGCTGCGGCGCAGCGCAGCGACATGAACGCGCCGAAGCGCGAGTTGCGACGAGTGCCAGGCATATGTTCGAGTAGGGTTGTCGATCGCGTGACCGACAATAGCTCGCACACTTGCCGCAGTCTAGGCGAACGAACGGGAGAGCAATCGTGGAGAGCGTCGCTCAGGCCACGCCGAGCGCAGATTCCGCGTGGCTCCGTGTTCCGTCGAGGACGTGTCGAACCTTGTGCAAGAGCGCCGCCGGTGTGAACGGCTTCTGCAGAAACGCGGTTTCGTGGCTGGACACGCCGTGCCGGATGATCGCGTCCTCTGTGTAGCCGGATGCATAGAGGAGACGCATGCCGGGGTTGAGCGGCATGAGCTGTTCGGCGAGCTCGCGGCCGCTCATCCCGGGCATCACCACGTCAGTGAGAAGCAGGTTGATCGGGCCCGCGTGACGCGATGCCACCTCCATCGCCTCGAGGCCATTCGCCGCCGTCAGCACGGTGTAACCCGCCCTAGTGAGAACGCGCGACGCAAGCCGGCGCACCGCGTCCTCGTCTTCCGCCAGCAGCACGGTCGCCGTCCCCCGCGGCCCGCTCTCGTTCTGCGTCGCCGCAAACGGCTCCTCCGCGTCCTCCGCGCGCGGCAGGAACACGCTGAAGCTGCTGCCTTTGTCGAGCGCACTCTCCACGAGAACAAACCCTCCGCTTTGCTTCACACTCCCGTAGACCGTCGAGAGTCCCAGCCCCGTCCCCTTACCTTGCTCCTTGGTGGTGAAGAAGGGCTCGAACACGCGATCCATGACCTCCGGGCCCATTCCCGTTCCAGTGTCGGTTACGACGATGGCGACGTACGCGAGGTCCTCTGCCTCCGCGATGTGTCGGACGTCGGTCGCCTGCGCATTCCGGGTCTCGATCACGAGCGTGCCTCCGCGCGGCATCGCATCGCGCGCGTTGACGACCAGGTTGAGCAGCACCTGCTCGATCTGACCCGGATCGGCACGCACCGCACCCAACTCTGGGTCGAGCACGATCCGCAGCTCGATGTCCTCGCCAACCGTGCGACGCAGGATCCGGCCAACCTCCACCACCATCGCGTTCAAAGAAAACGTTTGCGGATTCAGGATCTGCTTGCGACTGAATGCGAGGAGCTGTCGCGTGAGGGAGCTCGCCCGTTCCGCCGCGCGCTCGATCTCTTGCAGCTCCACCCGCACGGCCTCCTTCGGCCCGAGGTCGTCGAGCGCCAGCTCCGCGTTCCCCTTGATGACCGTCAACAGGTTGTTGAAATCGTGTGCGACACCCCCGGCGAGCCGCCCCACCGCCTCCATCTTCTGGCTCTGGCGCAGTTCCTCTTCCGCGCGCTTGCGGTCGGCGACCACCGAGTTGAATCCGAGCCGCAGCTTTCCGATCGCGTCGTCACTGCGCACGTCGAGCGCGACGGTGTAGTCACCGCCTGAGAACCGCTGCATCGCTCCGAGGATGTCGAGCACGTTGCCCTCGAGGTATTGCTGGCTCTCTCGATCGCGCTCTGATGCGCGGCTGAGCTGTGCATTCATTGCTTGCAGTGCGCGATGCCGTTGCTGGGCACTCTGCACGATGACGGCGATGATCGCGAGCAGGATGAGGGCGATGAGCGTGCGGAACCACCATGTCGCCCACACGGGCGGCAGCACCGTGATGTCGAGCGACGTGCCCTCCGTGTTCCACACGCCGTCATTGTTGCTCGCCCTCACGCGAAACACATAGTGGCCCGCGTGCAGATTGGTGTACGACGCGGATCGCTTCGTACCAACTTCGTTCCAGTGCTCGTCGAGTCCGTCGAGCTTGTAGGCGTACTGGTTTTTGTCCGGCGCGGCAAAGTCGAGTGCCGCGAACTCCAGGGTGAACACCGACTGGTCGGCGCGTAGCACCAGCTCCTTCGTCTCGGTGATGCTCGCCTTCAGCGGCGAGTCCTTTGCCCCGATCGCCACCGGTGCATTGAAGAGTTGGAATCCTGTCAATGCCACGGATGGAACGTGACGATTTTCGGTGATGCGGCTCGGATCGAGGATGCTGAATCCGTCCGAGCCACCGAAGTACAAGGTTCCATTCCGCGCGCGAAAAGACGCATCGGAGTTGAACTCATTGCCTTGGAGGCCATCAATCACGGTATAGGTCTTTCCCTTTCTCGCTACGGGATCGAAGCGTGTGATGCCTCGGTCGCCACTGAGCCAAAGGTGATGCGACGCGTCTGCTTCGATTCCGGCGATCGCTCCCGACGGCAGGCCGTCAGCTTCCGTGAAGTGCTGCACCGTCTCCGTTCGGCGGTCGATGCGATCGAGGCCACTCGCCGTGCCCACCCAAACGACCCCAGGCTCCGTCTCGAGAATCGCCAGCACCTGATTGCTGCTGATGCCATCCCCGCCCGCCCGAAACCAGCGCGAGCGGCCTGTCTTCGGGTCGAACATGGCGAGGCCGCGAAGGGAAGTGCCGAGTAGCAACGTGCCGTCGCTCGCCTCGCTGATGATCCGGACGTGGCTTCCCTCACCTTCGGCAACGTGAAACGAGGTGAATGTCCCGCTCGCGGGGTCGAAGCGCTGGAAGCCTTTCGTGTACGTACCGATCCATATCTTGCCGGCCCGGTCCAAATGGATGGAGAACGCCGCATGCTCGGCGAGACCACTGTTCGCCGTGGTGTAGGGCGTAAAGCGGCCGGTGCGCGGGTCGAAGCGGCTGATGCCACCTTTCCATGTGGCGATCCACAGCATTCCATCCCAGTCCTCCGTGATCGCGAGCACCGCGTCGGAGTTCAGGTTGCTGGTCTGCGTCGTGTAGCGCAGAAATTTCCCCGTGGCGGGGCTGAACCGATTCAGGCCGCCTCCGTCGGTGGCAATCCACATGGTGCCGTCGGCAGCTTCCCAGAAGCCCATCACGGAGTTGTAGCTGAGGCTCGTTGGATCGCCCGCCATCGAGCGGAAACGACGGATCGCGTCGCCATTCTGTCGGACAATGTTGACCCCACCCGCGAAGGTGCCCACCCAGAGTGCACCGCTCTGATCGTGGAGCAGCGACCAGATCGAGTTGTTATTGAGGCCGGATGGGTTGTTCGGATCGAAACGATTGTGGGTAAAGCGCCGTGTGGCGAAGTCGAAGTGATCGAGCCCCCCGTTCTCGGTGCCTATCCAAATTCCACGCTCTCCGTCCTGGAGCATCACGTGCACCGCATCGATCGATGCACTCCCCGCATCGGCGTCGTTGTGTCGATATCGCGTGAATCCTTCCGTGGCGCGGTCCAGCCGCACCAAACCCGCGTCGAGAAACCCAATCCACAGCGAGCCCTTCCCGTCGTCCAGAAACGCACGCGCGTTCTTCCCGGGAAGGCGGCTGTCGCCGGTGGCCCAATTGCGCACGATCCCGGTGCGAAGATCCACCTCGCGCACACCATCGTTTCGCGATCCGATCCAGAGATGTCCCGCGCGATCTTCGAGGATCGCCATCACGTCGAGCCCCGCGAAGAGCTCTGGCCGATAGGCCGTCATCCTGCCGTGAGCGCGATCCAGTTGGAACAGGCCGCGCTCCGAGCCTACCCACAACGTCCCCTGCGATTCGGCGATCGCCTGCACGAGCACATTCTCGCCCGGTAGCAGTTCGAAGTTGGTGAAGGCGTCGCGCTCGCGGTCGTAGCGGCTCAACCCAGCCGCGGTGCCGAGCCACAGCGTTCCTGCGCGGTCCTCGTACGCGGCATCGATGCGACCGTCGGCAATGCTCGTCGAGTCGTTCGCGCGGTGACGGTAGACAATGAAGTTGACGCCGTCGTACCGGTTGAGACCTTTTCGCGTGCCGATCCAGATGAATCCGCGGCGATCCTGTACGAGCGTCTGGATCTGGGAGCTCGAGAGTTCGTTGTTCGGCGTCAGGTGACGGAACTGAAGCGATTGTCCCGCTGCCGGCCGCGCGACACCGCCGGCCAGCATGACGAACACCGCCGCACCGCACACGACTCGGGAGAGCGACGGGACGCCTGCGTGGAAGAATTGAGATCGATCCATGTCCAACTGGCTCTCGATTTCAACAGGGGAGGGAGTGGGCCGCACGACGCGTCGCATACCGTAGTGTCGGCACCGGATAGCCCTCTCCTTCAGACCGGCAGGCCTCGATCTAGAATTTCGACCCGAGATACACGTCCCACCGCCAGCGCTGCTCCGGCCATATTCCGCGCGACACGTCGGTGCGCACGAGACCGTCCAGTAGAGAAAGCCCCACGCCAGCGCCGGAGAGTGGACGTCCGGATCGCGCGAGATCGGAGCGCTGGCCCGCCCAGCCCGCATCGTAGAACAGCGAAGGTCGCAACGCCTTCTGTTCGCCGAGACCCACCTCCGTGCGCACGAGCCAGAAGGCGTTGCCCACTCTGGCG
>JANMAY010000264.1:0-3479 GCA_031360095.1 Gemmatimonadaceae bacterium | reverse complement strand
CGCCGCACAAGTGTACGCGGGCGCGGGCTACGTCACGCTCAAGCCCAACTATCGCAACTCGACGAACTACGGCCAGAAGTTCAAGATCGAAAGTCAGGGCGACTACTTCACCAAGGGCTATCAGGACATCATGGCCGGCGTCGATCACCTGATCGCGCAGGGCATCGCGGACAGCACGAAGATGGGCGCGATGGGCTGGAGCGCCGGCGGACACTGGTCCAACTGGATTCTCACGCACACGTCGCGGTTCAAGGCGATTTCCACCGGCGCGGGTGTCTTCAACTGGATCTCGATGTACGCCCAGAGCGATGTGCAGCGCAGTCGCCAGTGGTATCTGGGCGACAAGCTCTACTACGACGACATGGAGCACTGGTGGAAGCAGTCGCCGGCAGCGTACATCAAGAACGCGACAACGCCGACGATGATTCACGTCGTGGACAATGATCCCCGCGTACCGCGGCCGCAGAGCGAGGAACTGCACATGGCACTGAAGCGGCTCGGCGTGCCCACGGAATTCTTCGTGTATCCCGGCAACACGCACGGCATTCCCGATCCGCGCAACCAGTACGTCAAGGCAGTCGCCGAGATGTCGTGGATGGACTATTGGGTGCGCGGCTCGGGGAAGAAGTTTGCGTGGCGTGACGTGCTCAAGTCGGTCGAAGAGCCCAAGGACGCGAAGCCATCCGTCTCGATGCTCCCATGAGCGGGCTGCGAGCGATGGTGCGCGTGGTCGTCGCTGCATTGATGCTGTGCGCGCTCGATGTGCGTGCGCAGTCTCCGCGCAGCGCCACAAACGGCGTTCGCGCCGCGAGTCTCGCCATCCGCAACGCCACCATCGTCGACGGCAACGGCACCCCGGCCTCTGGCCCAGCGGACATCCTGATCGAAGGCAACCGCATCAAGAGCGTTGTGTTTCTGGATCCGGTCGCTATTCGAACGGGCCGAGCACAGCGGCCGCGCGCAGAGACCGAGATCGATGCGGCCGGAAAGTACGTTCTGCCCGGTCTGATCAACGCGCACGCTCACCTGCAGGACGAGCGCTCTCGCGTCCCTCAACCGTACGATTACACGCTCCAGCTCTGGCTGGCGAGTGGAATCACGAGCGTGCGCGAAGTTGGGGCAGACACGACTGAGAAGATCATCGCGATGCGCGACCGGAGTGCGCGCGGTGAGGTCGCGTCGCCGCGCATCTTCGTGTACGGCCGCTTTTCGAATGCCCCGGAGCCGCACAGCGCCGACGAGGCTCGCACGCGCGTGCGCGACCTCAAGCGCATGGGGGTGGACGGTATCAAAATCGTCGGCATCGATCGCGACATCATGGCCGCGATGCTCGACGAAGCGCACAAGCTTGGACTCCGCGTGGCGCATCACGCCGGCGTCGAGGAAACCAACGCTCTCGACGACGCGCGCTATGGCACGACCAGCATCGAGCACTGGTATGGCATTCCCGACGCGGCAATCCCCGACGGCCGGCAGCACTTTCCGTCGACGTACAACTATCGCGCGGAAACCGATCGCTTCCGCTGGGCTGGGCGCCTATGGCGCGAGGCCGATTCCGCGCTCTTGGGCAAAGTGCTCGATACGCTCGTTGCGTCCAAGGTCGCGTGGGTGCCGACCCTCGACATTTATGAGGCGTCGAGAGATTTGCAGCGGGCACAGACGCAGCCCTGGTTCGCGGACTACCTGCATCCCACACTCGCCGATTATTTCCGTCCGGATCCCGCCAATCACGGTTCGTATTTCTTCGGCTGGAGCTCCACCGACGAGACGTACTGGAAGGAGAACTACCGCATCTGGATGGCCGCGCTGCGCGACTTCGAGCGCAAGGGCGGCATCATCGGTGTCGGCGACGACGCGGGATTCATCTATCAGATGTACGGGTTCGGATTGGTGCGCGAGCTGGAGCTACAGCAGGAAGCCGGATTCCAGCCTACGAAGGTCATCCAGCACGCCACCGGCAACAACGCCCGCATTCTCGGTCGCGAATCAGATCTCGGTCGCGTGCGTGCGGGATTTCTCGCGGATCTGATCGTGGTGAACGGCAATCCGCTCGAGAATCTCAAGGTCCTCTATCCCACCGGCGTCGAGGACGTGCGCGACGGCAAGGTCGTGCGCAGCGGCGGCGTCGAGTGGACGATCAAGGACGGCATTCCCTACCACGGCCCGACACTGTTGGCGCAGGTCAAAACGATGGTGGCGAAAGCGCGCGCCGAACGGGGAGCGCGACCTTCGCCACCATGATCCTGCCAACAAACCACTGGGCTACTTCGCGCTGAGCGCCTCGGTGAGGAGACGCGCGTGCGACGATGCATCGCCGGGGGTGACCGACGTGAGCGACAACGTCAGATTGAACTTCGAGAATTTTGACTTCACTTGCACCGGGATGCGCGCCGCGTCGTCGCTGAACCAGACCTGCGCGTCGCCGTTCTCCGAGAACAACCCGTTCGCCTTGATCGTCGGTCGAACGACAGTCGTCGCGAACGTGCCCGCGTTGACCGTTACCGTGTCGTAGCGCAGACCCGTGAGCACGACTGGATTGCGGTCGGGTCGGAAGTAGCGGTCGTCGCGGCGCGTCTCGCCCACGCGCACCTTCGCAGCGCGCACGGCGTAGATGAACGAGCCGTCATCCAATGGATGTGCGACGCTCGCCTCCATCGGCTCGGCGTCCCGCTGAAAGAGCGCGCGATCGGGGTAGATCTCGTACGTCGTGTTGCGCGAGTACCGGCCTTCCGAAATGTTTTGCGTGTGCCGCAGCGACGCCAACGTGGTGATGTCGATCCAGCTCTCGTAGCGATCGTGCACGCGGAAGAACGGGACACCGCCGTCGATCGAGAAAAGGACGTGATAGGCGGGACGTCCGCGAACGAGCTCGATACCGTCGACACGCATCCGTGCGGTGCCGGCGGGGATTCCGCCGAATGTCGCCCGGTACGTGAGCTCCTCGCCCACCGCGAACGGAACCGGCGCGAACCGCATCGCCGCCGTCGTCGCCGGCGCTGGAGCCCCGCGGACATCCGTCCCATAAGTCGTTGCGAGCGGAGCAGCCGACGCCGCGCTCAACCTCGGCCGGATTTCGAGCGATCTGTACCGTGTGGACTGTGCCTGCGCGCGCACTGCGAATGCGGTGAGACCGGTCAGGATGGCGAGACCAAGTCCCGCACGGATGACTGCGGTTCGTATGGCGTTCGGCGTCCTCGTGGACACAGTCGCCGCTGATGTCGAGCGTTGCATCGTCGATCTCCTCTTCTCTTCCTTTGTATTACTCCGCCGAACCCGGCGTGGATCTGTCGCGCCACTTCTATTGGGTTGTCGAATCAGAAACGCGTAAATCGACAGCCTACTGGCTCAGTCTCGAGAATTGCTCCTATACTGTTCAGAATACCGATAGTGCATATATGAACGTCGAGATGAAAAGCTGAGTTTCAACTCCTCAGCGCGATCAGCACCCGCAGAAACGCATCTCGCTCCGTAGACCCGAC
>JANMAY010000261.1:0-2053 GCA_031360095.1 Gemmatimonadaceae bacterium | reverse complement strand
GTGCTCCTTCCGCACCTTCTGGCGCGACCATATCACAGTGAATGCCATGAATGAGAGCTGCCTGTTTTGCCGGATCATTCGCAAAGAGATTCCCGCCTCGTTAGTGTTGGAGAACGAGTACGTCGTCGCCTTTCGCGACATCGATCCCAAGGCGCCGACGCATGTGCTCATCGTGCCGCGGACGCACATTGCCACGCTCGATGACGCAACAGATGCGCGAATGCTGGGTGAGCTTCAGCTCGCGGCGGCCGCAATCGCACGAACGGAAGGACTTGTTGGCGGCGGCTATCGCACGGTGGTGAACTGTGGTGCCGGCGCCGGCCAGTCGGTGTTTCACGTGCATCTGCACTTGCTCGGCGGGCGCAAGCTCTCGTGGCCGCCCGGATGAGCGCGGGCGAGAATCCGCTGCGCGAGGAGACCGGCGGAGCGTCGCCGAACCGATTCGATCGGTATCGCTACGTTTTCAGCGCGGTGTTTTTCCTCGTGCTCCTGGCCGGAGCGGATCTCGTAGCCGGGCGCGCTCACGCGAGACGTGCCCAGTTGGTACTCGCGCGCGGGCGCGCGGTGGAGCGCACGTACCGAAGCAGAGACGCGGTGTATCACCACGACCTCCGGCCGAACGCTCGGGTGGATACCGCCGAGTACGGCGACATCATCTATCCGCTGCGCACGAACTCACTCGGCTTCAAAGACGCCGACGTGCGCCAAGTCGATCTGTCTGCGTCGACGCAGCGCACGCTGTTCATCGGTGATTCCTTCACGGAAGGGATCGGCGTCGCGTACGAGTCCACATTCGTCGGCCGCTTCGCCGCCATCGCCGCGCGCAGAAGCGTCGACGTTTCCAACGCTGCCGTCGCGTCGTACTCCCCGATCATCTACTGGAAGAAGACCGTCGACCTGATCGATCGGCGCCGCGTGCCGGTATCCGAGGTCGTGGTGTTCATCGACATCTCCGACATCCAGGATGAGGTGAACTACTACGTCGACAGCACGGGGCGCATGCAGACGCGCGCGTCGCTGGGATTCTTCGACGACGCCCGCGCCAGCTCCAAAAGAAATGCAAAAGCGTCGAGGCCGAACGTGGTCTCACTCCTGAAAACGGGTTGGAAATCGAACTCCCTGTTGTACCGCATGATCCCGAGCAGTAAATCGGCCATGGGGCCGCCGCCCCAGCCGCCGCCTGGGTGCAAGCTGCCGCGTTTCGATGGCAACTACGAATGCCGCGGCGGATGGACCAGCAGCCCCGCGGTGATGGCAGCGTTTGGCGCCGAGGGACTGACACTCGCGCAGGCGCACATGTCCGCGCTCTCGGAGTACCTGCGAAGCAAACAGATTCCGCTTACCGTCGTTGTCTACCCGTGGCCGCAGCAGTTGCACTGGGGCGACCGCACGTCCCTGCAAGTGAGCGTCTGGCGCGAGTGGGCGGCGCGCGAGCACGCACAGTTCATCGAGCTGTTCACGCCGTTCTTCGCCGCGGCGGACAGTACCTCCGTCCATGAGGTCGTCCAGCGGTACTTCGTGCACGACAACGTGCATTGGAACGACGCGGGCCACGCGATGGTGATGCGCCTCTTCTCCGCCGCGTATTGCCAGCCGTCAGGCGCATTGGACGCCATGCGCCCCCTCGCAGTGGCGCTGTGCGACTCCACATCCGTGCGTCGTGGAGCGCCGTTGCCGCGGGTCCGCTCCAGCGAGTAGCTTGTGGGGCCCTCAACTGCCGTGCTCAGATGTCTCTCTACGATACCCTCCAGGCCGATCTCAATGCCGCGAGGAAGGCGCAAGACAAAGCGCGCGTGCTCGTGCTCGGAACGATCTTTTCCGACACCAAGAACAAGAAGATCGAGGTGCGGCGCGATCTCACGGACGACGAAGTGGTCGACGTAATCCGCAAGGGGATCAAGCGCCGGCGCGAGTCGATCGAGATGTATGCCGGGAAGCGCGACGATCTCGCCGACAAGGAACGCGGCGAAGTCACGGTCCTCGAGGCGTATCTCCCGGCGTCCGTGAGCGATGACGAGCTTCGCGCGGCGGTTCGGGCGGCAATTGCCGGAGG
>JANMAY010000240.1:0-1827 GCA_031360095.1 Gemmatimonadaceae bacterium | reverse complement strand
GCCCGAGGTCGGCGACCTGGAAAAGCCGAAGCTCGTCTTTTTCTTCGACGAAGCGCATCTGCTGTTCACCGATGCGCCGCCTGCTCTCCTCGAGAAGGTCGAGCTGGTGGTTCGGCTCATTCGCTCCAAGGGCGTCGGCGTTTATTTCGTGACGCAGAATCCAATCGACATCCCGGAAAAGATTCTCGGCCAGCTGGGTAATCGCGTGCAGCATGCGCTGCGCGCGTTCACACCGCGCGATCAAAAGGCGGTGAAGGCGACTGCCGACACGATGCGGCCAAATCCGAAGCTCGATATCGAGAAGGTGATTCTGGAGCTGAGCGTTGGTGAAGCGCTCGTGTCGCTGCTCGATACGAAGGGAGCGCCAACCGTCACGGAGCGCGCGTGGATGTTCGCGCCCGGCTCGCAGATCGGACCGATCACGCCGGACGACCGTCGCGCATTGGTTGCCAGCTCGGTGGTGGCCGGCGTGTACGAGAAGGAGGTCGACCGCGAGTCGGCGCTGGAGATGCTGCGAACACGTGCGGCCGCTGCATCGACTGGTAGCAACGCTCCCTCCACGACGGCCGCGCCCGGATCTGCACCCAGCGGTGGCGGCATTGCGAGCGGTGCACTGAGCGGACTAGGCGGATTGATCTTCGGTACCACTGGCCCGCGTGGCGGCAAACACGACGGCCTCGTGGATCTCATGGCGAAGAGCGCTGCGCGGAGTGCGGGGAGTGCGCTGTCGCGAACCTTGCTTCGCGGCGTGCTTGGCTCGCTGATGGGTCGTAAGCGGTAGTCAGCGCACCGCGTCGCTCACAATTTCTCCGTCACTGTTCGTTACCTCCGTTCAGTCCGTATCACTTTGCCGTTAGAGCTTGCATGGCGCGACACGAGTATCAACGATTGAGATACGGACACTAGCGGACGAAACGGAAATGAACGGAAGAAAATCGCATGTGCTTTACACTGGTTCGCTTCCCTGACATGGGCATGCCGCT
This sequence comes from Gemmatimonadaceae bacterium, assembly GCA_031360095.1. Lineage (GTDB taxonomy): Bacteria > Gemmatimonadota > Gemmatimonadetes > Gemmatimonadales > Gemmatimonadaceae > AG11. Next base: position 844 of record JANMAY010000240.1, on the reverse strand, counting down.
TGCCCTCACTGGCTGCATCGACACTCAGCCGGCGCAAACGCTCGGCATCGCATGACACGGGAGACAGCGTGAACATCATCGATCAGGCCCAGCAGCATCTCGGCGACGCGGAAATTCAGCAGATCAGCGATCAGCTCGGCGTCGATCCGGCGCAGGCGCGCACAGCCATTCAGTCGGCAATGCCCATGATGCTCGCGGGCATGGCCAACACCGCGCAGAATCCCGATGGCTCAGCCGCGATCGAGCAAGCCTCGAATGCGCACGTCGGCCTCCTCGACAACCTCGGTGCCTTGCTGGGCGGAGCGGCGATGGGTGACGGCGGCGGTCTGCTCGGGAAGATTCTGGGGCAGCACCAAGGAACTGTGCAGAGCGGTGTAGAACAACATTCAGGGCTCAACAGCGACCAGACGCGGCAACTGTTGATGATGCTTGCGCCGATGGTGCTCGCCGTGCTGGCGAAGCGTCGCCAAGGCGCGCAATCGCAGCCCGTCGACGCGCAACTCAACGAGGAGGCGCAGCACGCGGAGAAGAGCGCACCGCACATCGGCGGGATTCTCGGTAAAATTCTCAGCCATGTCCAATCGCCGAGGCCGTAGCACGTGCTTTAGGCGGGCACGTACCACGACACGATGTTCCCGTTTTTGAAGCTCCGCGTCTTCTCGAGCTTGAGGCCGACCTTTCCCGGGAGTCCGTCGAACATCGTTCTCCCAGCGCCGAGGACGACCGGGGTGACCACGAGCTGATATTCGTCGATCAGGTGGGCGGCCGTCAGCTGTGACACGATGGTGCCACTCCCCATGATCAGCAGGTCCGGTCCGGATCCGCTTTTCATCTTTTGCACCTC
>JANMAY010000226.1:0-3409 GCA_031360095.1 Gemmatimonadaceae bacterium | reverse complement strand
GCATCGCGCTGGCCGAATCACAGGATCGGGTGGTCCTGACCGCAGACGATGCCTGGCGCATTTACGCGGCTGACGGCACCACGCTCGTTGCGCTCACGGAGCCGGGAGAGCGGTGGGTTCTCACGCGCGAGGGACGGTATCTGCGTGCCGCGCGCGAGGATTCACGGCCGGTGACTGCGCGCGAGACGTTCATGATCGCGCGGCCGCTGGCTACGAGCGGATCCGTCGGCTTTGGCGGACGACGCTACCGTGGCGACCTCATGGTCATCGCCACCGACGGCGGTATGCTCGTCGTGAACCGGTTGCCCATGGACGATTACCTCCGTGGCGTGGTTCCGTTGGAGATCGGCACGAGTGCAGTTGCCGACGCCTCGGCCGTCGAGGCGCAGGCTGTGACCGCACGCAGCTATGCCGTGACGCACCTCGCTGGTGCATCGCGGCCGTTCGACATGCGCGCCACCGTCGCCGATCAGGTGTACGGAGGTTCGGGCGTGGAGACGAACGTTGGCAACCTCGCGGTCGCGAGCACATCCGGGCTCGTGCTGCTCTATGCGGGGCGCGTGGTGAACGCACCGTACTTCTCCACCTGCGGTGGCACCACTGCGGAGCCACAGGACGTGTGGCGAACCAGGGGTGAGCCGTATCTGCAGCGCGTCAGCGACCAAGTTCCCGGCAGTGCACGATTCTACTGTGACAACGCGCCCAAGTATCGATGGACGCAGTCCTTCGGACGGGATGCGTTGCGGGAGCGGCTCCTGCAATACGTCAGAACGCTCCCCGGAGCGCGGCGCGACTTTGCCATCGTGCGGCATGTTGGCGTCACGGACGTCACGCCAGCCGGACGAGTCGCGGTGCTCACTGTGGAAACCGATCGCGGAACGATCGCGCTGCGCGGCAACGAGATGCGTTCGGCGCTGCGCCTGGCGAGTGGCGAGTTGCTGTACAGCACATACTTTTCTGTTGACGAGACCGCGGGGCGCGACGGTGTCGAGCAGCTCACACTGCGTGGCGGAGGTAACGGCCACGGCGTCGGCATGTGCCAATCGGGTGCAATCGGGCGCGCGCGGGCGGGACAGGACTTTCGCACCATCCTACGGACGTATTATCCAGGAACGACGGTTGGCACCATCGACTGAACGCGCGCGGCGCGTCTCCGGCCCACGCCGGAGCGGTACGGCATGACGGAACCCGTCCGAATTGGCGTGGTGGGTGCCGGCGCGATTGCGCAGCTCACGCATTTGCCGGTGCTGGCGAAGATGCGCGGCGTTCAGCTCGTCGCCATCTGTGACAACGATCGCCCCAAGGCCCGTGCTCTCGCCGATCGCTTCGACATTCCCGATGTCTACACCGACATCGAGGATCTACTCTCGGGCGACAAACTCGAGGCGCTGGTGATCGCAACGCCGAACCATTTGCACGAGCCGCATGTGTTGAGCGCGATCGCCGCCGGCATCGATGTCCTGGTCGAGCGTCCGCTATCGCTCTCCGCAAAGGGAGTCGAGCGGATCGTCAACGCCGCGGCACGCAAAGAGACGAAGGTGCTCGTCGCGAACAATCACCGCTTTCGCGCCGACGTGCAGGCGCTCGCGGGATTTCTTCGCGGCGGTGAGCTCGGAAAGCTGACCGGCATTCGCGGCGGTGCGTATCACCACAAGCGCGCGGAGCAGGGGTGGCGACTGCGCCGCGCCGAGGCAGGGGGCGGCGCCTTTTTCGACTACGGGTTGCCGCTGCTCGATCTCGCACTGTGGCTGAGCGATTTTCCGGAGCCCGAGCGCGTGATGGCGCACATGGAGCGGGGCAGCGGAAAGAATGCCGTCGAAGAGGCGTTGGTCGTACAGCTGCGCTTCGTTTCCGGCGTGGTGTTCGCGTTCGACGTCAGCGCTGCCTATGTGGGCGAAGAGGAGCGGTGGTGGTTCGAGACGTTGTCCGCCCGAGGCAGCGCGCGCCTTGCGCCGCTCCGCGTGGTGAAGGAGCTGCACGGGCGACCGGCCGACGTCTCGCCCCGCGGCGCCGCGGCGCGCGAGAGCGCGTTCATTCAGTCCTATCGCGCCGAACTCGCGCATTTCGTCGCGGTGCTTGCGGGCGATGCGGAGTACGAGTCGCCGGCGGATCAGATTCTGCTGCACCGGATCGTCGAGGCCATCTACAAGTCGGCCGACGAGGGGCGCGAGATCCGCCTGTGACGTGTCCTCTCAGCTTCAGCAAAGTGATGCACCGGCGCGTGAAGTGTGTCTCCGTGTTGGCGTTGCTGCTCGCGTTGTTCAGCGGTGCCGCCCAAGCCCAGGCTCAATCCGACGCCTTCCCCTCGGGCAACGACTTCACCGTCACCCTCGTCACCTTCGGGCAGGGAAAGGAGGTGTTCGAGCGTTTTGGCCACAATGCACTGTGGTTCCACGACGTCTCCACGGGCCAGGACGTCGCCTATCACTGGGGCCTGTTCAGCTTCACCGAGCCCGGCTTTCTGCTTCGGTTCCTCACGGGCGACACGCACTACTGGATGGGCGGCATGAGCGCGCGCTCTCTCATCGAGATGGAGCGCAATGCAGGACGGCCGATCACGCTCCAGCAATTGAATCTCTCGCGCGCGCAGGTGGCGGCGCTTCGACGGTACGTGCTCGTCAACTCGACGGACGAGAACAAGTTCTATCGCTACGACTACTTCGGCGACAACTGTTCGACGCGCCTGCGCGACGCGCTCGACCACGCGGTGGGCGGCGCGCTCAAGCGCGCGACAGAGCCGGTGGGGACGTCGCTGTCGTATCGGCGCGAGAGCGTTCGGCTCACCGATGGCGCCGTTCAAGCGGGAATCGATATCGCACTCGGCCGGCCGGCGGACGTTCCGCTCACGGAGTGGCAGTCATTCTTCATTCCCATGCGGTTGCGCGACGCCGCACGTCGCATTCGCATTACAAATGCGGCAGGTGACAGCGTGCCCCTTGTGGCGCGCGAGATTCCGGTTCCTCCGCCGCAAGGCAACCGGCGCATCGAGCCCACCGAGTCACCTCGACTCGCGTACAAACTCGGGTCGCTTGGCATTCTCCTCGCCGCGCTCGTGATCGGGCTCCGCATCATGATGGAGAGCCGGCGCAGCGCCGCCTGGGGGCTCGCGCTCTTCGGCAGCGGATGGTCGCTCTTCAGCGGCGCCCTGGGCGTCATCCTGCTGCTCGCGTGGATGGCAACCCGCCACGTGTACTGGGCGCGCAACGAGAATGTACTGCTCTTCACGCCGCTGTCGTTGGCGCTGATCATGTTGATCCCGGCATCCATCTTGAGCTCGCGCTACGTGCGGGCCGCGCGAATGACTGGGGCGCTCGTTGCGGTGTTTTCCATCATCGCGTTGCTGTTCGCGCTCATTCCCGGTGGGCAGGAGAATCGGGCCATCGCCGCGATGGTGGTTCCGGTGCACCTC
>JANMAY010000199.1:0-3063 GCA_031360095.1 Gemmatimonadaceae bacterium | reverse complement strand
TCGGGGCTCGAACGGACTGACGCTGGGAGGCATTGCGGACACCGTCGTGCCGGTCCTGAGCCGGGGCCTCGCTGGCGCGCAGGGCGCCCGTCGCGGCGATCTCCTCGCGCACCTCGGCTGGGCGCACTTCTTCAAGTGGCGCGATGGCCAGCGGCAGCTCGATCCCGCAGCGCAGTATCGCGAGGCACTGGTCGCGGACGCAGGCAATCCGTACGCCCATGCGATGCTCGGCCACTGGTTGCTCTGGAACCACGAGAGCGTCGCCGAGGCCAACGGACATTTTGCCGCCGCGCTGGCGTCGGGACGGGAGCGACACTACGTGCACCACCTGCAGCTTGCGGCGTTCGACAACCTGCGCGACGACTCACGCGACCCGAATCTGCTCCGTGTCGCGAACGACATGCGGATCGGCGGCGATTCGATCGACCCCGGTGGCCGGGACAAGCTCTGGAATCCGTACTACGCCATGCTGCGAAGCGGCAGGCCAGGACGGGGGCCCGACCGTCTCGATGCTACGCTGTCACCGGAGGCGCTGCTCCTCACCTATCGGTGGCTGTTCGCGACCTCCTCGTATGTGGAGTCCAAGGGATTTCTCTACACCATCCAGCTGGCGAGGCTCGAGGAGGCGGCAGGCGATTCCGTGTCGGCGCTCGCCTCCTATCGAACCGCCCTCGGACAGGCGACGGATGGCTACACCGACCGCAGGGCGGCGATCGACTCGGCCATCGTCAGGCTCGCGTCGTCGAGGTGAGGCGCCACTAGGTCGCCATCCGCGCTGAGTCGGGCGACGAGTCGCCCGTCGAGCCCACCGCCTGGGCAATCAGCTCACGTGCGCGCGCACAGATGTCGTCCAGTGACGGCGTGTGCGGGATCATGTTGCGCGCGCGCGCCCGGAGCTCGTCCATCGTCGGCAGGTGCGCCAGCCGCGCCTCGAGATGCGCCCGGTCGAAGCTTGCCGCGAGTTGGCGCGCGATCCGTTCCACCGTCGCGCGCCCCAGCGGCCGCTCGTTGCGCACCACCTCGATGGGCGGCGCGCCGAGCTCGCGGACGATGCCCACCCAGGCGAGCACCGTCAGGATGTAGAAGGTCGCGTCGACCTCATACCACCGGAATCCCTGGCGCGCGGAGCGTTGATAGGCGTGGTGGTTGTTGTGCCACCCCTCGCCCATCGTGATCACCGCCAGCCACCAGTTGTTGCGCGAGTCGTCGCCCGTGACGTAGCGCTGGGAGCCGTGCACGTGCGCCAGCGAGTTGATGAAGAAGGTGCAGTGGTAGAGCAGCACGGTGCTCCAGAAGAATCCGACGACGAGGCCGGGCCACCCGGCGAGCAGGAACGTCGCCACGGCGAGCACGACCGCCGGCAGCTGCTCGAAGCGCTGCAGGAAGCGCAGCTCCGGATGATCCGCGAAGTCGGTGATCGCGTTCTGCTCGGTCGTGTCGTACTTCCGATCGAAGACCCAGCCAAAATGCGCATAGAGGAATCCGTGCTGGCGAGGCGAGTGGACGTCCTCTTCGGTATCGGAGTGCTTGTGGTGATGGCGATGGACGGCCGCCCACCAGAGGACGCTCTTCTGGCTGCTGCTCTGCGCGAGCCAGGCGAGCACGAACTGGAACCACCGGCTCGTCCTGAACGACCGGTGCGAGAAGTAGCGGTGGTAGCCGGCGGTCACGGCGAACATCCGGACCACGTACAGCACGACGCCAATGGCGACGGCCTTCCAGGTGACGCCGGTCCAGATGGCGGCGACGCACGCCAGGTGCACGAGCGCGAACGGAATCGCGTCGGGGTAGACGATGTCGTCGTGAAAATCCGATTCGGCGGATGACGCTGCGGCCACGGGGCGGTGGGTGAAGGGGACATCGCGCCTCCTGAGAGACGAGGATGCGCGGGTTTCTCGTTCGGGGTCTTCAGGAAACAATCTGGAGCGATCAGTGCAAACTGCTTTGACACGCAGAGGTCGCTGAGGAACAAGAGAGGCCGCAGAGGAACATTCTGACAAAACGAAGAGACCGGCCCGTCACGACCACCTTGGCCCGCTGCTCGATTGTCGTCGGTTCCCTGGAAGTTCTCCCGCGTCCTCTCCCTGTCCTCCGCGTCCCCTGCGTGCAAAGCGGTTCGCAGTTGCTCTTCCGTTGCGAACGGCCGGTGGTGCACCCGGCCTGAAAGAGCCTTCATTCGAAACCTAATGGGCCTGCTGAAGCTCCGGTCAATCGTACCCCGGAGGCCGGGCACTGCTCCGTTCGCCACCGGCGGCACACGTGCGACCTGCCACGCGCATGGCGCGAGGGTTGAACGGCGCTGCCCCGCGGCCCATGTTCGTCGAACACGACCCCTCATCGCGGAGAAGTACATGCGGAACCGAGCGATCGCACCGCCGTGAGGATTCTCCTCATCAACGATTACGGCTCGCCGGACGGCGGAGCGGAGATCGCGACGCTCCTGCTGCGAACGGGCCTTCGGGCTCGCGGCCATGAGGTCGTGCTGCTCACCAGTTCCGCCCGGCCCTCCGGCGCCGCCAGCGATGCGGACGTCGAGTGTGTCGGCACCACGGGGCGATACCGCACGATGCTTCAAAGCGCCAACATGCCGGCCCGCCGCATGGTGGACCGCGTGGTGCGCGAGTTTCAACCGGACGTCGTGCACGTCGGCATGTTCCTCACCCAACTGTCGCCCCTGATCCTCCTCGCGCTGCGCGGTGTGCCGACCGTGTATTACGCGCACTGGCTGCGGGCCATCTGCCCAACGGGGTTCAAGCTGCGTCCCGATCTCACCACCTGTCGCGTGCCGGCGGGAGTCGTCTGCTACAGCGCGGGATGCCTTCCGCTTCGCGACTGGGTTCCCCTGATGGCGCAGATGCACATGCTGCGACGCTGGCGTGGCGCCCTCGACCGCGTCGTCGCCAACAGCGAGGCGACGCGCGATGCCCTGGAGGCAGAAGGCTTTCGTGACGTGAGCGTCATCCGCTGTGGAGTGGCATCACGCCCGCTCCGTCCGCCCCTGCGTGGAGCGCCCACGGCGGTGTTCTGCGGACGGCTCACTCCGCAGAAGGGCGTCGCGGTGCT
>JANMAY010000170.1:0-4205 GCA_031360095.1 Gemmatimonadaceae bacterium | reverse complement strand
AATGCCGGCGAGCTGAATCCAGATCGGCGCACGACGCGGCCACAGTGACGCCACGTCGTACTGGCGGCGCGCGATCACGTCCGCGAGTGACGCAAGTGTGTGTGGGTTGCCCTGGTTGATCGCCGGATCGTGTTGGGCGCGCACCATCATGATGAGCAGCGCGGTTGCCGCGAGCGCCTCGAGCGCAAGAACGTGGAGCATGCGAACGCGTCGGTGACGAACAGTCGCGTGCGCACCGAATGCGAGCGATGCGATCGAGATGAGCGCGCCGGATCCAACGAGCATCGCCGACATGCGGCCCACTCCCGCCGTACTCACCATCACCCCCGCCAACAGCGCTGCACGTTCGGCGTTCCATCGATTGTCGCTTCCCCGCGCCGCAAGCGCGACCGCGGCCGGCGCGGCAACCAGCACGCTCAGATGCACGGCGGGCGCAAGGGCGAGGAGATACGCCGTACCGACCAACCAGCGGTCACCCCCGTCGGACACCTCCTCGCCCGCTCGAACCGCACTCGCGAGCAGCACGGCGACGTGCAACAGCGCGACAGCATAGACCTCCGTCTCTGTTGCGTTGGACCACACCGTGGCGATGAGTCCAGCGCACACCCCACCCATCACGGCGCCCCACAGCGGGACATTGGCCGATGAGTCCCTCGGCCCAACCTGGCGGGCAATGATCCACGCGCCCAGCGCGCACGCCGCCGCGGTGCACACGGCGGAGAGGAGGTTCATTGCTTTGGCGACACCGAGTGCGGGCCCCAGCAGCACTGTCCACGCGCGGCCGAGCGCGATGAACAGCGGCGTGCCGGGCGGATGTGGGATCCCGAAGCTGTGTGCAGCGGCAATGAGCTCACCCGCGTCCCAAAAGGTGACGCCAGGTGCCAACGTGGCGAGGTAGGTGACGAAGAGCGCAGTGCCGGTCAGCCAAGCCCCGCGACGCGCTGTCAGCGAGCCGCTCCTGAGGCGCGCGTCATCGGCGTGGTTCGCGTCCGAACGACGCGTCGGTCCCTGCACGCCGAATGGCCGCTGCCACATCCAATGCCTGTCGCGTCGCCGCGACGTCGTGAACGCGGAAAATCCGCGCGCCGCGATCGTACGCGGCTACTGCGGCGCCAATACTTCCGTACACGCGCTGTGCCGGATCCAATACACCGGTGATCTCGCCCAGAAAGCGCTTGCGGGAGACGCCCACCATCACGGGGAGGTCCCATTCGGCGACACGCTCCAGGCATGCGAGCAGGCGGAGGGAATGTGCCCCGCGCTTGCCGAATCCGATGCCGGGATCAACAGCGATTCGCTCGCGCGCAACGCCCTGTTCCAGCGCGATCTCGACCCGCTCACCCAGCTCGTCCAGCACTTCGTCGAGCGGATCATTGGCGTACACCGCGTGCGCGTAGGTGGCCATGTCTTCCACGCCGCCGCGCGAATGCATGAGCACGACGCCCACCTTCGTGCGCGCACACACGGACACCATCTCACTATCCAGGCGCATGCCCGAGACGTCATTCACAATATGCACGCCGGCGTCGATGGCGGCGTCGGCCACGGCACTCTTTACGGTATCGATCGACAACAACGCGTCGGGATGCTCGGCGTGCAGCGCGCGAATCACCGGGAGGACGCGGCGCCGCTCTTCCTCGGCTGACACCGGCTCCGCGCCCTGCGGCCGCGTCGACTCGCCACCGACGTCGAGAATGTCGGCGCCCTCCGCCAACAGCTTCGCCCCGTGCGCCAGCGCGGCTCCTGGTGAAAAAAAATGCCCTCCATCGCTGAAGCTGTCGGGCGTCACGTTCACAATCCCCATGACCAGCGGATGGTCGAGCGAGACATCACGTCCGCGAACAGACCACGTGGTGGGCATTCCTGAAGATAACGTGAATAATGAACCGTGGACGGTGATCTCACCGTTCACGGTTCACGGATCGCGATTCACGCCGGCGAGGGCTCCGGCCCGCCCAGCAGTGGCGCGCGCCGTGGCTCCAGTGCCGGTGGTGCGACTGGCGCGGCCGGCAGCGGTGGAGCCGCAGGCACTCCGCTCACTCGCGGCGGCAACGCTTCGCCGCGTGCGATCATCTTGATGTCGTCGGCCGTCAGCGTTTCGCGCTCGAGCAACGCCGCCGCCAGCGTGTGCAGCAAGTCGAGATTCTCGCTCAACACACTCTTCGCACGCTCGTACGCCGTCGTGATCACGCGCTTCACCTCCGCGTCCACGAGTTGCGATGTCTGCTCACTCACCTCGCGGCGATGCTGGATCTCGCGCCCGAGAAAGAGCTCCTGCTCGTTGTCACCAACGAGAATCGGACCAATGGCGTCCGACAACCCCCACTGCGTCACATACCGGCGCGCAATTGACGTCGCCTTCTGAATGTCGCTCGACGCGCCCGTCGTCACCCGGTCGTATCCGAACACGAGCTCTTCTGCCGTACGCCCGCCGAACGTCATGACCAGCATGGCTTCGATCTGCTGGCGCGTAATGGACACGCGATCGTCCTCCGGCAGCGTGAACGCCAAGCCGAGCGCGCGGCCGCGCGGCACGATCGTGACCTTATGAAGCGGATCGTTGCCGACGACCTTCATCGCGCACAACGCGTGTCCCGCCTCGTGATACGCCGTCAGCCGCCGCTCTTCATCCTTCATGACCATGGACTTTCGCTCGGCGCCGAGCATGACCTTGTCCTTCGCCTCCTCGAGGTCGTCCATGTAGATCTTGTCGTGACCGCGACGCACCGCGAGCAGTGCTGCCTCGTTCACGAGATTGGCGAGGTCGGCGCCGGCCATGCCCGGTGTCCCGCGTGCGAGCGTGGTGATGTCGACGTCTTCGCCCACAGGCTTGTTGCGCAGGTGCACCTTGAGGATCCCTTCGCGACCGCGCAGGTCCGGAGAATCCACGACGATCTGGCGATCGAAGCGCCCGGGACGCAGCAGCGCAGGATCCAGCACGTCGGGACGGTTCGTCGCCGCGATGAGAATCACTCCCTCGTTGGACTCGAACCCGTCCATCTCCACGAGCAGCTGGTTCAACGTCTGCTCGCGCTCATCGTGCCCGCCGCCGAGACCAGCGCCGCGATGACGGCCAACAGCGTCGATCTCGTCAATGAAAATGATGCACGGCGCGTGCGCCTTGCCCTGCTCGAACAGATCGCGAACGCGTGACGCGCCCACGCCGACGAACATCTCCACGAAATCGGAGCCCGACATCGAAAAGAAGGGCCGGGCCGCCTCGCCGGCGACGGCGCGCGCAAGCAGCGTCTTGCCGGTGCCCGGCGGTCCAACCAACAAGCAGCCCTTGGGCAGACGTCCGCCGAGTTTCGTGTACTTCTGCGGGTCCTTCAGGAATTCGATGATCTCCTGCAGTTCCTGCTTCGCTTCGTCCGCACCGGCGACGTCCGCAAACGTGACCTTCGGCGTGTCCCCGGTGAGAAGCTTCGCCTTGGACTTGCCGAACGAAAACGCCTTGTTGCCTCCCGCCTGCATTTGCCGGAAGAGAAACAGGTAAAACCCGAGCAGCAGCAGCCACGGCAGGAAGTTGATCACCCACCCCATCACGCTCGGCTTGGGATCCTCGGACGTCATCTTCACGCCCTTCGCCGTGAGTCGATCGATCTCGGCGGGCGAGTTGGCGGCGGGAAGCTGGATGAGGAAGCGCTTCGTCCCCGACTTGCCGCCGAACGCGCGAGGCTCCTTCAGCGTGCCGACGATGTTCTTTCCGCCCTCGACGGTGACCTCGGAGACATTCCCCTCTTCGAGCTGTGCACGGTATTCGTCATACCGGATCTTGACCGATGATTCGGCACGCGCGCCGCTGATCTGGAGCAGCGCAACGGGAATGAGAATGACGAGAATCCAGAAGGAGAGCGTCTTGGAGAAGCGCCCCCAGTTGAATCCCTTATTGTTGCCGTTTTTCGGCGGAGTAGGAACTGGCATTACAGCAGGCTCGCGATATATGGCAGATGCCGAAAGCTTTCGGCGTGATCCAACCCGTAACCAACCAGAAACTCGTGCGGTGCGTCGTACCCGATGAATTTCGTCTCGTACTTCAATTCCTGCGCGATGTGCTTGTGCAGGAGCGCGCAGATCTCCAAAGAACGCGGATTCCGTGCCCGAAGCAGCTCCATCAGGCGGTTCAGCGTGCGCCCCGTGTCCACGATGTCCTCCACCAGCAGAATATGCTTTCCTTCCAGCTTCGTCTCGGGGTCATACACCAG
>JANMAY010000132.1:0-45647 GCA_031360095.1 Gemmatimonadaceae bacterium | reverse complement strand
TCCTCGCGCAGCACGGGGCGGACTTCGAGGTCCGGTCCAATGATCGGAAGCGTGAGCAGTGCGAGGTCGACATGGTGATTGCGCACGAGCTGCAGGATGCGCGTCGCGCTTCCTGACGTGACGAGCAGATCGACGTCTTTGTGCAGCGTGCGAAACCGCTTCAGTAGCTTGGGCAGGACATACAGACACACCGTCATCCCGCCGGCCACGCTGAGCTGGCCGCGCTTGAGTTTTTTCGTCTCCGAGATTTCCCAGATCGCTTCGCGGAGATCGCGATGAATCCGGTTGGCCGTCTTGAGCAGCAGCTCCCCTTCGGCGGTGAGGGTGACGCCTTTCGGCGATCGATGCAGCAGCGGGCCTCCGAGCTCCCCTTCCAGCAGCTGGAGCTGGCGGCTCACGGCTGACTGTGACACGTGCAGCCGTTGCGCGGCGCGCGTGAACGAGCCCTCTTCGGCAACGGCGCGAAACATCTCGAGCTGACGGACGTCCATGCGGCGAATCTAGCATTTGCACTTCGCGGGGACAAATGCGTCCGGGGCAGGTATGCGTATTTCGCATGACGAACATGCGCAAATTGTGTTTGACGCATGACCGCTTGAAGGGCATTCTCCGTGCAACCGGGGGGATGACGGATGAACGGGTCAGGGCGCCAGCGGCCGCGGCACGAGCCATATGACGAAGACGTGCATGACGCGTGTGGCGTCGGCTTTCTCGCGGACATCAACGCGCGGCCGTCGGCCGAGCTGCTTCGGTTGGCGCTTCTCGCACTTGCTCGCATGGCCCATCGCGGCGCCGTCGACGCCGACGGCCGCACCGGCGACGGCGCAGGCATCTGCACGCAGATCCCCCACGCCCTGTTCGCCCACGAGCGCGCTGCCCTCCGGTGTGCTTCCGACGCGCTCGCGATTGGGTCGCTGTTTCTCTCCGCCGACCCCCGCGAGGCCGCACGCGCGCAGCGTCTCATCGAGGCCGTGCTGATGGAGCATGGCTATCCCCTCCCCCGCTGGCGCGACGTTCCCGTCGACGACGCGGTGCTCGGCCGAAAGGCGTTGGAGTCGAAACCGACGCTCGTCCAGCTATTCGTGGCGCGCCCGGCCGCCGTGCCGGCGGAGCAGTTCGAGGCGCACCTCGTGGCGCTCCGCCGAGTGATCGAAGCACGCGCCGAACATGCGGGGGTGCGCGATCTGTATGTGGTGTCGTTGAGCCACCGGACGATCGTCTACAAGGCGCTCGTCCGTGCCGTCGATCTTGCCGCCTACTACCCCGATCTCCGGGACCCGCGCTTCGAGACGGCGTTCGCGCTCATTCACCAACGGTTCAGCACGAACACGGCGCCGTCGTGGAGCATGACCCAGCCGTTCCGGCTCAGCGCGCACAATGGCGAGATCAACACCATCGAAGGAAACCGCCGGTGGATGCACGCCCGAGGCGCGGACATCGAGGCATTCGGCATCGGTGGACTGCGTGGCGCCGCGCCGATCGCTCCGGTCCGTGGCACGAGCGATTCGTCGAGCTTCGACGACGCACTCGCGACGCTGACCGCGGCTGGGCGCAGCGCCGCGCACGGCATGACACTGTTGATGCCACCCGCGTGGGAGCATGACGCCGAGCTTGCGCCGCGAGTGCGGGCGCTCTTCGACTACCAGGCGTCGTTGATGGAGCCGTGGGACGGCCCCGCGCTCGTCGTGTTCACCGACGGGCATGTGGTCGGTGCGTCGCTCGACCGAAACGGGCTGCGTCCCGCGCGAGTGGTGACCACCACCGATGGTCTGGTGCTGGTGTCGTCCGAAATCGGCGTGCTCGACATCGATGATTCCCGCATTGCGACGCGCGGTCGGCTTGGACCTGGCGGCATGGTCGTGGTCGACCTCCAGCAGCAGCGGCTGGTCGATCGCGACACGCTGCTCGACGCGCTGTCGGAGTCGCATCCGTACTGGCAGTGGGTGGCAAAGCGCCGCATTCCCATGGATGACGTGCGGGCGGGTCGCGGCCCCGTCGACGCTCCCGTCTCCGACGTCCGCGCCCTCCGTGCGATGGGATGCACGCGCGAGGAGCTGCTGCTCATCCTCGGACCGATGTACAAGGAGGGCGTCGAGCCGCTCGGCTCCATGGGCGACGACTCCCCGCTTGCGGTGTTGTCCGCGTCTTCGCGCTCGCTGTTCTCGTACTTCCGGCAGCGGTTCGCGCAGGTCACCAATCCCCCCATCGACTCCCTGCGCGAAACGGTGGTGATGTCGCTGGACGTGCGCCTCGGTGCGGCCGGCCCACTTCTGGTGGACGGTCCGCTCACTGGACATCACGTCTACCTCGAGAGCCCGATTCTCGCTCCCGGCGACGTGGACGCACTGCTCGCGCTTCGGCACGAGCACTGGCGGAGCGAGTCGCTGGACCTGCGGTTCCGCGAACAGGACGGCATTGTTGGCTTCACGAGTGCCCTGGACGAACTCGCGCGAAAGGCGGAGCTCGCGGTGCAGTGGGGCGCGTCCTGCCTCGTGCTCACCGATCGCGGCATCTACACCGAGGAGGCGGCGCTTCCCACTCTGCTCGCGGCGGCGGCGGTGCATCAGCATCTCTGCCGGCTCGGCATTCGCCTGCGCACCAGCATCGTCGTCGACGCCGGTGATGCACGCGACGAGCACGCACTCGCAGCGCTCTTCGCATTCGGCGTGGACGCGGTCTGTCCTCGGGGTGGCTACGAGGCGATCGGCTTTGCGTGCGCGTCGGAAGACGGCGTGACCGACCCCGCCGTTGTCGCCAGTGCGGGTACGACGTATCAGGCGACCCTCAAGAAAGGTCTGCTCAAGATTCTCGCGAAGATGGGCGTGTCGACGCTCCGGTCGTATCGCGGCGCGGGATTGTTCGAAGCCATCGGTATCGGCGAGGACGTGATCGCCGAGCATTTCACCGGCACGCGCTCCACGATCGGTGGCATGGGCATGGGTCAGATCGCAGAAGACACGCTGGAGCGCCACCGCTCCGCCTTCGCGACGACCGCTCCGGCGCTCGAGGAAGGTGGGTGGCACCGCTACCGGAAGGATGGCGACGCACACGCCTTCGAGCCGCGCGTCGTGAAAGCGCTGCACTCGGCCATTCGCACCGGCAAGACGATCGACTACAAGTCGTACGCTTCGCTCGTCCACGAGCGCGCGCCGTTGGCGATTCGCGACCTCATGGAGATCCGGCTCGGCGACGCGATCCCGGTGCACGAGGTCGAAAGCACGCAGGACATCCTGACGCGCTTCATGAGCGCCGCCATGTCACTTGGCTCTCTCTCGCCCGAAGCGCAGCAGACGGTGGCCATTGCGATGAACCGCATCGGTGCGCGCAGCAACAGCGGTGAGGGCGGCGAGCCATCAGAGCTGTTCTGGCGGCCCGCGCCGGGCAGCGACCGTGCGAGCAACCGCATCAAGCAGATCGCGTCCGGCCGTTTCGGCGTGTCGGCGGCGTATCTCAACTCTGCCGACGAGCTGCAGATCAAGATGGCGCAGGGCTCCAAGCCGGGAGAGGGTGGGCAGATCCCCGGGATCAAAGTCACCGAGCAGATCGCGCGTGTTCGGCACGCGTCGGTGGGCACGACGCTCATCTCGCCTCCGCCGCACCACGACATCTACAGCATCGAGGATCTCGCACAGCTCATCTACGACCTCAAGCGCGTGAATCCCGCCGCGACGGTGAGCGTGAAGCTCGTGTCGTCCGAAGGCATCGGCACGATCGCCGTTGGCGTCGCGAAGGCGCATGCCGATGCGATTCAGATCAGTGGCCACGATGGAGGCACCGGCGCCTCACCGCGCGGCTCGATCAAGAATGCCGGTGCCCCGTGGGAGCTTGGCTTGAGCGAGGCACATCAGGCGCTCGTTCGCGGCGGTTTGCGCGGGCGCGTGCGGCTCCAGGTGGACGGCGGCTTCAAGACAGGCCGTGACGTCGTGCTCGCCGCGCTGCTCGGCGCCGAAGAGTTCGGGTTTGGCACGGCGGCGCTCGTGGCGGCGGGCTGCCTGATGGCGCGGCAATGTCATCTCAATACCTGTCCGGTGGGCATCGCAACGCAGCGCGAGGATCTCCGCAAGAAGTTCAAGGGCACTCCGGAAGACGTCATCAAGTTCTTCGTCGCCGTCGCGGAAGAGGTGCGGGAGATCCTGGCGCTGATGGGCGTGCGGCGAATCGCCGACATCGTGGGGCGCACGGAGTTGATCGAGGAGCGCATCCCTGACACCGGGAAGGCGTCGAGCGTTCATCTCGATCGCATTCTCGTTCCGTCGGTGGGGGATTCGGCGGTTCGGCATAGCGCCGGGGTTCGCAACGACCCACCGCGCACGGGCACCGGCATCGATGAGCGATTGCTCGAAGAGCTGCGCATCGATTCCGGATTCGTGGAGCCCGTCGAGTTGCTGCTGCCCATCACCAACGCCGACCGCGCGGTGGGAGCGCTCGTCGCCGGCGAGATCGTTCGCCGGACGAATGCCGGGCGTGTCCCGCCGCGGACGGTGCAGTTGCATCTGCGCGGCTCGGCCGGCCAGAGCTTCGGCGCGTTCTGCGTGGACGGCATGCGCCTGGTGCTGGACGGGGATGCCAACGACTACGTCGGAAAGGGTATGTCGGGAGGAGAGATCGTGGTGCGGCGTCCCGCAGCATCACGCGACGCGGTTGGCCAGGTCATCGCGGGCAATACGCTGCTCTACGGCGCGACCGGAGGCTTCGCGTACATCGCCGGCACCGTTGGCGAGCGGTTCGCGGTGCGCAACAGCGGAGCGGTCGCGGTCGTGGAAGGCACCGGCGATCATGCGTGCGAGTACATGACAGCGGGGGGGGTCGTCATTCTTGGCCCCACCGGGCGGAACGTCGGCGCGGGCATGACGGGCGGGGTGATGTTCGCGCTCGACTCGGGCGATGAGCTCATGCGCCGGACGCACAACGAATGGGTCGACATTGCTCGCTCGCTTTCGGGTGCAGAGGAGCACTGGGTGCACGAGCTGCTATTGCGTCACCTTCACGCCACCGGAAGCCGCTTCGCGGAGTGGCTGCATCTCAACTGGGAGATGAACCGCCATCGGTTTCGTCGCGTTGCGCCGCGCGGCCAGGTGGAGTGCGTCCTGCCGTCACTCCGTCGCGCCGATGCACATGTGCCCAGCAGCGCGCCGACACACGCGCCAATGCGTCAGGTCAGCGGTTCGTCCGTCCGAAGCGCGCCTGCCGCACCCGTTTGAGCAGCACCGCGACCGTGAGCGCGGTGGCGAACGTCCACACCAACGTGAATGTCATGCGGGGGCGTGAGGCCGCGTGGGCCATGTCGGCCAGATAGTACACCGCGAGCGCCACCGAGTGCAGCGCAACGACGGCAAGGACGAGACGCAGCGTCGCGCGCCGGATTTCGGCGCGCTTCACTGCTCGTGGATCTCCCGGGGGAACGGACCCCGCGTTCGCCACGCTCAATCGTCTCCCATGGCCGGCTGTGCGCCATGCGGAATGGGATGTTCCGCCGTCATCGGCGGGTTGAGTCCGAACCGGCGCGCAAAGCCGCTGCGCCATTCATCCATGACCTCGTAAAACGTGGGGATGACGAGCAGCGTGAGCATGGTGCTCGTGAGCACGCCTCCGATGATCGCGACGCCGAGTGGTGCGCGGAACTGCGCGCCTTCGCCACTGCCCAGCGCGACCGGTATCATGCCGGCGATGAGCGCGAACGTGGTCATGAGTATGGGACGCAACCGGATCGCGCCCGCCTCGATCAGTGCTTCGCGCAGCGGCTTCCCGTCTTTTTCACGCGCCCACTTCGCAAAGTCGATGAGCAGAATTGCATTCTTCGCCACGATGCCCATCAGCAGAATCACGCCGATGAGCGACATGATGTTGATCGTGTAGCCGGTGATCGCGAGCGAGAACAGCACGCCGATGAGCGATAGCGGAAGCGAAACGAGAATCGCGAGCGGATCCATGAACGACCCGAATTGCACGACGAGAATGAGATACATCAGCATGACCGCGACGCCGAGCGCGAAGAAGATCTGACCGAAGACCTCCTGCTGCGATTGGGCGTCGCCGCCGAGTGAGAGTCGCACTCCGGGCGGAAATGTCAGCGCTTTGACCTTCTCGTTGACATCGTTCGTGACGTCACCCGTGGCTCGGCCCGACGTATTCGCCTGCACGGATACGACCGTTTCGCGATCGAGATGCTCGATGATCGCCGGTCCAATGCCTTGCTTGACCTCCGCTACCTGGCCAAGAGGAATGGTCGTCGGCGCGCCATTTGGCCCCATGACGACCAACGGAAGCTGGCGCAGATCGTCGGCATTGCGGCGGGCTTCGGGCGCGAGTCGAATCTCGACGTTTCGCATCTCACCCGACGGATCTTGCCAATCGCCCACATCGATGCCGGCAAATGCTGGCCGCAGCGACTGCGCCACCTGGCCGACCGTGATGCCGAGTGCGCCGGCAACGCCGCGCTTGAGCTCCACCTCGAGCTCAGGTTTCTGCCCCTTCGTGGACAGTCCGATGTCGACGGCGCCGGGGGTCGCCCGAACGATTTGCAGTACCTGCTCCGCCGCCTGATTGATGGCGACGACGTCGTTGCCGTGCAGTTGGAACTGGAGCTGCTTGAAGCCGCCGCCAAAATCGCTCGTGAACACCGACAGCGTCACGCCCGCGACGTTTTTCGTTTCGTTTCGCAGTTGTCGCGCAAACTGCTCCACACTCACCGAGCGCTCGCCTTTCGGCTTCATCTTCACGAAGATCTTGCCTTCGTCCACTGTGCCGGATGCGCCGCCGCCGAGCGTGGTATAGGTGTACAGGACTTCAGGATGACTGCGCACGATGCGCGCGGCCTCCTGGGCCTTGAGACGCGTGTATGGCATGTTGGATCCCGGCGGCGTCTCGATCGCGATGATGAACTCCGCGCGATCGTCCTCGGGAAAGAAGCCAACGCCCACCGTCCGTACTGGCGGCACCATCTTTGGCAGCATGATGAACATCGCAACGCCAACGAGCGCGACGACCACTTTCGCCAACCGCGGAAGCCGTTTCGTCGTGAGGGCAAACACGAGCACCGCCAGCCCCGCCAGCGCGGCGAACAATCCGGTCACGCCCGCGCTGAACAGGGTGAACGAAGCGAAGAACGTTCCGATCGCGAGCGCCACCATGGCGGCGCGGTGATCGAGCGCCCACGCGATGACGTTTCTATAGTTGTCCGCCTGCCGATTGAACCAGCGGTTGAAGATGTCGAGCTTCTTGGTGATCCAGGGCTTCTTGTCCTCGGCGACATGCGGATCTGGCCAGTACGCGGACAACATGGGATCCAGCGAGAACGACACGAAGAGTGAGACCGCCACCGCGCACGCAATCGTGAGCGCAAACGGTTTGAACCACTGTCCGCCGACACCGGGCATGAAGCCGATCGGGACGAACACTGCGAGAATGGAGAACGTCGTCGCCGCGACGGCGAGCCCGATCTCGTCGGTGCCGTCCATAGACGCCGTGTAGTGATCCTTTCCCATCTCGATGTGACGCACGATGTTCTCGCGCACCACAATCGCGTCGTCGATCAATATGCCGATGGCGAGCGAGAGCCCGAGCAGCGACATCGTCTCCAACCGGAAGCCGAGCACCCACACGGCAATGAAGCTGGCGAGCACGGACACTGGCAGCGCCAACCCCGTGATCACCGTGGAGCGCCACGAGTTCAGGAAGATGAAGACGACGAGCACCGTGAGCAGCGCCCCTTCGATCAGCGCTTCCTCCACGTTCTTGACCGCGCGGTCCACGCGCCAACCCGCATCCTTCACGAGCTCGAGCTTCGTTCCCTTCCCCAGAGTGGACTGTAGCTCCGCCACACGAGCGCGAATCTTGTCACTCACGTCCGTTGTGCTGTACCCCTTCGCCTTCTTGATGTCGATGCCCACCGCTTCCTGATCGTTGTACAACGCCAGGGTGCGCGGCTCTTCGGTCCAGTCGCGCACGCGCGCGACGTCGCCCAGCCGGGTGATGATGCCGTTGCGATCGGCAACGATGAGCTGCGCGAACTCCTGCGCATTCTCGAGCCGGCCCTTGAGTCGAATGGATTTCTCATCCATTTCCCCGATCACCCGGCCAACCGGCGCGGCGAGATTCTGGGCCTGCAGCGCCTGCACCAACTGTCCGACGCTCACCTGCGCCGCCTGCATGCGCGTGGGATCGATCTCGATCGTGAGCTCGCGTTCGACTTTACCCGACACTTCCACTTCCGCCACACCGGGCAGCGAGCGCAACTCGCGGGTGATCGTCGGATCGGCGAGCCGCGTGAGCTCCGCCTGCGACAGCGTGACCGACGATAGTGCCAGCGACACGATGGGACGATGGGTGTCGTTGAACTTCTTGATGATTGGCTCCTTCATCTCCGGCGGCAGATCGGCGCGCTTGGCAGAGATGGCGTCGCGCAGATCCTGCGTGGCCTCGGCGAGATCTTTGGAGAACTGGAACTCCACGAAGATGAAGGCGTAGCCGTCGTATGCCCGGCCGGTGACGTGCTTGACGCCGCTGATGGAGGCGATCTGCTCTTCGATCGGGTCGAGGATCTCCTTTTCCACACCTTCTGGCGATGCGCCGGGATACGGAATGCCGATCGTCACCACCGGCGGCGCGACCTCGGGAAATTCGTCGGTCTTGAGCTTGAAGAGCGCAAAGAGGCCGAACACCGCGAGTGCCACCATCGACACGATGGTGATGAGCGGCTTCTTGATGGCGAAATCTGAAATGAACATGACTATTTCCTCACATCATTCGGCGATGACACCTTCACCGGCGTTCCAATCGAGATACCGCGCGCCGCACCGAGCAGCACCGTGTCGCCTGGCGCCAACCCTGAAGTGATCTCCACGGTTTCGGCAGCCGCATCGCGAATACCAAGCACCACCTCGACCTTTTCGATCTTGCCGTTCTTGAGGCGAACCACCGTCGGCCGCAGCGCGCGCTCGTCCACCGCGCTCAACGACACCACCGGCGACGTCTTGGTCTCCGTCGACACGCGGCCCTCGGCGAACAGACCGCCGACGAGTGTGTTGCCCGCATTTGGAATCGCCGCGGCGATCTTTACCTGGCGCGTTGTGGGATCCGCCGTTGGGTTCACGCGCGTGATGCGGCCCGTGAAGGTCCGATTCGGATAGCCCGTCACCTTGAACTGGATGGGCATGCCGACGCGCACCTGCGAGAGCTGGTCGGCCGCCACAGCGGCCTCCAACTGCATGCTGGCCGGGTCGACGACGGTGAACAGTGCCGTACCCGGAGACACGACGTCGCCCCCGCTCACTTGCCGTTGCGCGACGACACCGGCAAACGGCGCCTGCACGCTCGCCTTATCGAGCTGCTTCTGGAGGTTCGCGAGCTGCGCGCGCGCCGTGGTCAACTGCGTTTGCGCTCCCTGCAGTGTGTTGCGCGCACGCTCCACCTCACGCTCGGCGATCGCGCCCGCTTTCTCGAGCGTCACCGCACGCGACAGCTCGCGCTGCGCGAGATCGTGGCTGCTCGCTGCTGTCGTCACCGCTGAGCGTGCGGAGAGCGCCTGGTCGCGCAGGACGGCGGCGTCCAACTGCGCGAGCGGCTGTCCCGCGCGCACCGCCTGACCGGCTTCGGCGTACGTCTGAATCACCGACCCCGACATTTCGGCGCGGATCGTGGCCGACTTGAGCGGCGCGAGCGAGCCCGAGACAGCGGGGCCGGTGCGAATTTCTTCCGAGCGCACGACGGCGACGTTCTCCGGGCCCACGAGCATCGTCTCGACCTTCGCGGTCGCGGCGCTGGCGTCGCCCTTCTTGCATGCGGAGAGCGGTAGGGTGACGGCGACGAGGCCGATGAGTGCGAGGCGGCCTAGTGCAGGTCCCGCGACTTGCTTCACTCGCTCGGAATGGCAGGATGGGTCGTTGGTGTTCATGGCGTGGGGCTCCCGAATTGTCCCGCGCCAGCTGATCCGGCGGCGGTCGATTGTGTGCGCGGTTGCGGCTGCGGTTGTTGTTGCGGCTGCGCGGCGGCGCGCTGAGCTGCGGCGCCCAGTGCGTTGGTGTTGATCGGCAGGTCGCGGATGAGCACCACTCGCGCGCGCGCCACTGCGAGGTCGCGCGAGGAGAGCGCTTGATTCGCCAACGCGTTCTCGAGCAGAAGACGCGACTGCGTCAGGTCCGTCTGCGTCGAGATGCCTTCCTTGTAGCGGATCTGGTCGATGCTGTACGCCTTCTGCGCCTGTTGCGCGGTTCCTCGGCTCGCGGCGAACGACGCTTCCGCCGACGCCAGCTGATTGAGCGCGACGCGCGTGTCGAGTGCCGCCAGCTCGCGCGACTGCTGGAGCCTCGCACGGGCTTCGTCGAGGTTCGCCTGCGCGACCTGGATTTGACCGCTCACTCGCCCACCAGTGAACAGTGGCAACGCGATGGCTCCGCCCACCGTCCAGTTCTCGCTGTATTGGTTCAGCGACGGGAACAGATTGTTCGGGAAGAACAGCCGCTGATACTGCGACGTGATGTTGAACGACGGCAACCGATCGGCGCGGGCGACCTTGAGCTGGCCTTCCTGCGCGCGCACCGCTTCTTCACTTTCGCGCACGGGCGCTCGCGTCGCCGTCGCCGTATCGATGGACGCAGCGAGTGAGAGAGCATCTGCTGAGTTGCTGGATGCGTTCGCGGCGATGACCCGTGTCACCGTCGCGGGCTCGTCGATGGGCGTGGTGAGCTGCACCGGCTCGTCGAGTGGCAGGTTGAGCAGCTGTTTGAGACGCAGATACGCGACGTCGCGATCGCCGCGCCGAGTGATGAGGACGGGGCGCTGGTTGTCGCGCGTGACCGTGGCGCGCAGCAGCTCGAACTCGCTCTGATTGCCGACGCGTCGCGCAAGCTGCGTTTGGCGGAGGAGCTCTTCGGTTTGTGCGAGCGTGGTGTCCGCGATGGAGACGAGGCGGTCGGCGAGTACGGCATCGAAGTATGCCTGCGTGACGTCGAGCGCGAGTTGCGCACGCTGTGCCACCACTTCGATCTCCGCCGAACGCTCCTGGGCGCGTGCGGATGCCGTCTGCCCGCTGATCCGGCCGCCCGAGTACACGCTCTGCGAGAACGCGAGGCCGAGCGTGTACTGGTTGCGCGCGCCGAATCCGACCTTGCTGAAGTCGATGCTTTGCGCGGCGGCGCAGGTCGACGCCTGCGCAAGGGCGGCCGCACGTTCGGCGGCGGTTGCGTTGTCTGGGATCCGCGGAGCGCAGAGCGACTGCGGCTTTGGCGTCGCCGACGAGTCACTTGGCGCGCCACCGGCGAGTGCGGCGAACTGCGAGCGCAGTGTGCGTGCGTACGCGAGCTGTGAATTGAGCTGCGGCAGGTATTGGCTGCGCGCCTGTCGCTCGAGACCAGACGCACGCGTGACGCCCGCGCGCGCGATCTGAAGCGCTTCGCTTTCGCGCGCGGCGATGCGGATGGCGTCGTCGAGGGAGAGCGGGTGGGCGGCCTGCTGCGCGTTGAGGGCGCAGAGGGGAAACGACACGACCGCGAGCAACACGGCGGCCGCGCGTGCGCGCGTGCGACGTCGAGCTGTCCGGGTCCAATCGGCGATCATTGCGATGTGGGGGTGCGGGTGCGGTGAGGTCGAATTCATGTAATACGTGAACGCTGCTTCTTGTTCGCGGCGATGGATTTGTTTTTTTGCACGCCAATCATGCGCAGAAAGCACTGCACGTAACGCATTGCCGCTTCGTCCATCGGTGGGTAGACGTCGGGAACCATGGGCCGGCCCATGACGTCGCCCATGACCGAGCTGACGAGCATCACGACCGACGTGCCGACATCGATGTCGGCGGCGGCGAGACCGGCGGCCTGGAGACGCGTGATGTACGACCGCAACTCGTCGTGCGCGTGATGGCGCCCCTCGCACGCGAACTTTGCCGCTTCGGGACGCTCGTCCACTTCGCTGGTGGTGTGGACGAGCAGCGGCCGCATGGTGCGAAGCGTGTCGAGATTGCGACCGACCCAGCTCGTGAGCTCGGCGGCCGGGTCAACCGGCCGCAGGGGCAGCTTGGAGATCTCGAACTGCGTGTCGTTGTGCGTGAGGACGGCTTCGAGCAGGGCGCCCTTGGACCCGAAGGTGCGAAAGAGGGTGACCTCATTGACACCAGCCTCGATGGCGATGAGGCGCGTCGTCGCGCCTCGGAAGCCGTGCTTGGCGTAGACACGGGCGGCGGCTTCCAGAATTCGTTCGCGGGAGATCATGGTCGGGGAGTCTAGCGCAAACATGCGTGTATGCAAGTACCTGCTTGCTTACAAAAGGGGCACGGCGTGCGGAGTACGGGGTGGCGTTCGGCGTACCCCCGTGCCGCGTGGCCGGGAGGCGTGCGGAACCGTCTTCCCAGTGACCAGCGCAGCGCGATTTCAGGATGCTGCACCTTTATCGCTCCCCAGGGTACGATTGACCACCCATTTCCCCACGTGCCGATGCACCCGTACGCGCTCGCGTTTGTTTCGTTTCTCGTCGCCTCTACCCTTGTTGTCGATCCGGGAGCGGCGATTTCGACATTGCGTCAGAGAAATGTCACGTCCGAGCCCGGGCGCCCCGTCGTCCTCATCGTGCACGGCCGAGGGCAGATCGGGCACGACTCAGCGCAGGTACGCCGAGAGGCGCTCGAGGCACTCCGGGCGGGCGCGTTCGAGGCGTCGGGCGACTCCCTGTTCGAGAAGCGGGACGTCCGTCTCATATGGTATGCGGACGTGCTCGACTCGCGATGGACGGGCGACAACGCCTCCCGCTGCCGGAGCCTGGGCGGTTCGGAGCTGGCCGGCGCCGATACGGTGAAGACCGCGCTCAGCTTCATTGCGTCGCTCGCGGGCGCGATCGTCGAGCTCGCGAACGATCAGAAAGTAGGAAACGACGATGTGAACGAGCTGCGCGGAATCGTCGGCGACCTCCGATATCTAGGCGATACCGATACGCGTTGTGCCGCGGAGGGGCGGGTGGGACGGGCGATCGAGCAGGCGCGCGGGGAGCGGCGGCCGGTCATTCTGGTTGCGCACAGTCTGGGTGCGCTGGTCTCGTGGGGGGCGCTGCGTCAGCGCGGGAGCGATGGCGTGACTGTGGAGCGATTCGTTACCCTCGGTTCGCCGCTTGGATCGCCGGATGTGAGGCGGCTGGTGTTCGGCGAGGATGCGCCGGAGCTGTCGCTGCCGAAATCAGTGCGATCGTGGGTGAATGTGGTGGATGGGGACGATCCCTTTGCGACGAGGATTCTGCGGAGCGCGGCGGACAGTGGGCTGCGCGGAGTGATACGGGATGTCGTGACGAAGGTGCGGCATGAAGACGCGCATCGGATGTCGGAATATTTGCGCGACCCGGCGACTGCGGACGCGATGGTGAGCGCCTGGCGGACGCTGTCCAAGTAGGCAGTCTTGCGCGCCCTCCGTGGCTCCCATAAGGTGGGCCGCGGGCGTCTTTCCCCGCGCGTTGCTTCACGACATCCGCGGCCCTCATGCCTCCCGTCACCGGCACCACCCTCGGACGCTATCGCCTGCTCGCCCCGCTTGGCGTTGGGGGCATGGGCGAAGTCTGGAAAGCGCACGACGCGAATCTCGACCGTGAAGTCGCCATCAAGGTGCTCGCGCATGGGGCGCTGAGCGACGACGCCTCACGCGAACGCTTTCGCCGCGAAGCCCATGTGCTCTCTCGGCTTTCGCACCCCGGAGTGGCGACTATCTACGATTTCGACGTGCAGGACGGCGTCGACTTTCTCGTGATGGAGCTCGTGCCGGGAGGGTCGCTCGCGTCGCGCCTCGAGAGCGGACGGCTTCCCGTTGCCGAAGTGGTCAGGATTGGTGCGGCAATCGCGGATGCGCTGCACGAGGCGCACGAGCGCGGCTTCATCCACCGCGATCTCAAACCCGGCAACATCGTACTCACGCAAAGTGGTCAGCCGAAAATTCTCGACTTTGGACTCGCCCTTCTCCTTGCCGCGGGAAAGGCATCAGCAAAGTTGACGCAAACGGGGATGATCCTCGGCTCTTTGCCCTACATGTCACCCGAGCAGTTGCTCGGCGAGGCAGACAGTGTGAGCACCGACGTGTACGCGCTTGGCGTGATGCTCTTCGAGATGAGTGCCGGGCGCCGGCCGTTCGAGAAAGAGCGCGCCGAGGCGCTGATGTTCGAAATCTTCGGCAACGCCGCTCCGACGCTTCGCTCCATTCGCCCCGAGGTACCGGCAGAGCTCGACCGGCTCGTCGGCGAGTGTCTCTCGAAAGAGCCGGCGCAGCGTCCTGCAACGGCCGCCGCCGTTGGCGAAGCGCTGCGCGCCATAGGGAGCGGTACGCGCGCAAACGTGACGCCGCCAGTGTCCCAATCGATTCGCGCGATCGCCGTTCTTCCGCTGCGCAACGTGTCGAAAGATCCGGCGCAGGAGTATTTCGCCGATGGCATGACAGAAGCGATCATCTCCGACCTGGCACGCATCCGGGCGCTGCGCGTCATCTCGCATACTTCTGTGATGCGGTACAAGGGTGTAGACAAATCGCTCCCGGAGATTGCGCGAGAGCTCAACGTCGAAGCGGTTCTCGAGGGATCGGCGCTTCTTGTCGGAAATCGCGTGCGCGTGAGCGTGCAGCTCATCTCGGCGCGCGTGGACGAGACACTGTGGTCGGGCCGCTACGACCGCGAGCTCACCGACGTGCTCGCGTTGCAGAGCGAGGTAGCCGAGTCGGTGGCGCGTGAGATCGCCATCCAGCTCACACCCGACGAGGCACAGCGCCTGACCACGCGCGCGACGGTGAACGCGGAGGCTCATCTCGAAGTGTTGAAATGCAAGCACTCCGCCTTTGCCGGTTCAAAGGATGCGCTGGACCAGGCAGTGCGTCACGCCCGTCGGGCACTCGAGATCGATCCTGACTATTCGCTCGCCTGGTCGGCGCTCGCGGATTGCCAGATCCTGCGTGCCGTACGCGGCATGGCGCCGCCGGCCGAGGCGGGCGCGGAGGCGAATACCGCCGCGCAGCGTGCGCTCGAGCTCGACCCGACGCTCGCCGATGCGCACGTGTCGCTGGGGCTCATTCAGTCGAACACCGGCAACGTGCGCGGAGGGTTGCGCGAGCTCGATCTGGCGATCGAGCTCAATCCCGGTATTGCGCTCGCCCACAACATGCGGGCGCGCGCATTGTACGCGTTCGAGCGACACGAGGAGGCGCGCGCGGCGGCCGACCACTCCGTGCGACTCGATCCCCTGTCGGCGCTGATACGGACAGTGGTTGGAGACGCGCACTATTTCGCGCGAGAGTACGAGAAGTCGGTGTTCCACTATCGCATGGCGATCGAACTCGATCCGCGCTTCGACGGTGCGCATACCGACTTGGCGCGCACGTTGGAGGCGCTCGGACGATTCGACGAGGCACGCGCCGCGTATGAGGAGGGACGCAAGTTATCCGGCGGAGTAGCCGGCCCGACATTCGGCTTGGCGCACCTCGAAATCGCAGCAGGAAACGAGGCGGCAGGACGCCAGATCCTCGCGGATCTCACCGCTGCGCGCGCATCGCGGGTCGTGTCCGCGTGGGGGATCGCGGCGCTGCATGCGAGCCTTGGCGAAGTGGACGAGGCGTATCAATGGCTCGACGTGGCCGTGGCCGAAAAAGCGTCGGGCCTCATTCTGCTTCGCGTGCATCCGCGGCTGGATGCTATTCGCGGCGACCCGCGCTATTGGCCGCTGGTGCGCAAGGTCGGGCTCGCGGACGTCGCCGCGTGAACTGGAATCAGAAGCGCAGCTCCTGACGGCCGGCGCGCAGCGGCACGCTCCGGCCATTCCACTTGAAGCGCCCTGTAACACCTGCCGGCATCGTCACCCGCGCACGCAATCCGCGCGCACCCTCGCGCGTGAGGCTCACGTCGATGTCGCCGCGCGGATGCGGCACCCGGCCTTCCGCGCTGCGCACTTGGCCGAGCGCGGGAGCGATGCGCACCGTTCGGAAGCCTGGTGATGACGGACGAACCCCCAGCACCGTCGCAAGAAGACCGTAGTTGGGATGCGCGGCCCAAGCATGCGAGTCGGAGCGCGTGGGCTCGGGCTTTTCTGGCGCGGAAGTGAGGCCGAGCGCGAGCATGGTGCGCCACGGGGCGAGCTGCTCGATGTATCGATCGGCGAGTCCGACCTTCTGTAGTGCTTCGAGCGTGTAGAAGCTGAAGTAGTACGACGCAGGAATCAGCGTCGAATCGGCGAGCACGCGTTCCATCAGCGCGCGCTGCTCGGCAATTGGTATGGCGTCGGTGAGGATCGCGAGGACGTTCGTCTGCTGGCTGTACGCGGCGGAGTCGGGGGAATCGCGGAAGAGCTTTCGCGCCGGATCCCATGCACGCTGTCGTGTCGCGACGCGGAGCGCGTCGGCGCGGTCGCGATACGACAGCGCCAGTCCGCGAAGCCCAAGGTCGGACTCGAGCACGGCCGCGCGGTCGAGCGCGTACGCGAGGAAAAGACTGATCGTCGCCGAGTGGCCGTTGTCGGCGCCGGCGGGAACGCCGCGCTGCCAGCGATCGGCCCAGTCGACGAAGTTCCAATAGGGCATTGGGCCGAGCATGCCGGTGTTGTCGACGTACTTGCCGTACCAGTCGAGAATGCCACGAATGCCGGCGAGGTATTGGCGCACGTACTTCGGGTCATCGCGGTGCATGTAGTAGTCGTGCACCATCGCAACGTAGATGAGCGAGAACGGCGGGATGAGCTGTTGCAGCTGCGATGGATAGCGGCTCGCGGTAATACCTTCGGGAATGCGCGAGTCGTCGAAGTGCTTGATGGCTTGCCGCATGAGCCGGTCGTCGCCGGCGACGTAGAGAGAGATCAGCGCCTGAAGCCGAGTGTCGCCGACGTATTGGAGCTGCTCGTAGTACGGCGTGTCCATGTACGTCTCGAACGCACCGATGCGTGCGCCATTCCAGTTCATCTTCCACATGTCGGCGAGCCACGGGAGATCGCTGGTGAATCGGCCGCGCTCGACGAACGGATACGCGGTGAAGATCCCGTGCAGATCGTGGATGCGGAGCGGTTCGGCACCGGTTTCGATGTCGACGTTGACGTAGCGGCCGGAGCGCCAGTAGAGCGTTTGGTAGCGGCGATGTGCGCCGCCGTCGAGGAGGAAGCGATCGTGGATGCCGCGGATGGTGCGGTTGGTTACGTCGTTGCGGTTGCCTTTGCGGCCCGCTGAGTCAATTGCCGCTTCGGCGTAGGTGAGTGTGATGGTGCTGTTCGTGCCGCCGCTGGTTTCGAGGATGGCGTAGGCGTTTGTCGTCTTGGCGTAGTCGAGCAGGATGGATGCGCGGGTGTTGGCGGGGATTTCGAGATCGCTGCTTCCTTTAATGAAGGCGTCTTGTGCTCCGATGCCCGTTGCGCGGCGCACGCTGGCGAAGCGGATGACCGACTCCTCCATGGGCGGAATATCGCGCGGCTCGAGCTGCCATCCGCTCGCGTCGCCGTAGCCGCCGCGGCCGGGCGCTGCGTGCAGATGGATCTGGCCGACTGTCGCGCTGTTGTTGTTTGTGGCCGGAATGGTGAACCAGTTGCGATCATCGTATTCGGCGCGCTCCCAGTCCCACGGGTAGCGTTTGCCGTCGACCTGTTCGCCATGTGCCGCGGCGTAGTACGCGTTGCGGACGTCTTGGCCCGTGACCCGGATCTCCGCGTACGCGGAGTCGCGGTAAAGTTTCCATCCGGGGCCGGTGTTGGCGATTGCTTCGCGCGGGCTCTCGGCTTGGATGAGGAGTCCCGTGCGGATGCTGTGTTGTGCGACTGGATGACGCGGGCCCCAGTTCCAGACGACGGCGGCGATTGTGTTGGTGCCGGCTTTCAGATGGGGCGCCAAGTCGACCGTCTCGTAGCGCCAATGCACGACGTCGGAGCGTTGCGGACCACTCGACACATCGATGCCGTTCACGTGCAGGCGATAGCGGTTGTCGGCGGAGACGTGAACCGTGAAGCGGTCAGGTTTTGTTGCGAGGTCGAATGTGCGGCGGGCGTGAAAGACGCCGAAGGAATCGGCGGGCATGCCGGGTGGGGCGATCCACGCTGCTTCCGGCGCGTTCGCGAAGATGCGGGGAAGGTTGGCGAGCGATTGCGCTGGCGTGGGCGATAGAGTCGCCGAGAGTAGGAACACCGTCGCCCATGCGCGCGTGATTAACGTCGGAGTCATGAAAGCAACGTGCGCAATCGTCGCCGCGTGCGCCAGCGTTATTGCTTCATCGCCCGCTATGCCGCGGCGACCTGGAGGCGACCGCGCTTGCGTGAGCGAGGCGCGGGACGCACGACGATTTCGACGTCGCGCCCGAGCGCGGTGAGAAACTCCATCAGCCGTTGCGTGGAGAAGCCACCCAGGCGCCCATGAACGATGTGTGAGACCTTCGGCTGATCGACGCCCATGAGCTTCGCCGCGGCGAGCTGCGTGAGGCCGCGCTCTCGGATGACGTCATCGAGCATCATCGCGAGCTGCGCCTTGGCCAGTTCCTCAGCGGGATTCTCGAAGCCGAGATCCGCGTAGACATTGCCACTGCCTCGCGTGACGGGGATGTCAGAGATCGCTTTGCGCTTCGCCATGGCTACTTCCCTCCCTCGCGGTAATGCGCGGCATGATGCGCCTTCGCGCGCTGCCAGCGCTCACGGATCGTGATCAGTTCGTGTTTCGGCATTCCGATGCCGCGTGTGGATTTCTTCTGGAACACGTGCAGCACGTAGACGACGCCCGCCAGCTTCACGGTATACACCGCGCGATAGGTATCGCCATCGAAGTCATCGACCACCTCAATGAGGCCGGCGAATTCTCCCATGAGGCGTTTCGCCGCGCGGTGATGCCGACCGAGCTGCGCTTGGTGCAGGGCAAAGCCGAAGACCCGACGCGGATCGTCCGGCAGTGCCCGCAAATCATCCCGACTCGAGCCCATCCACTCCATCGATTTCGACGCTTGAGCGTCGGGCAGCGACACCAGGGAATATGCTTGATTCGGCATGTCGTGACAAGAGGGAGTGGCGAAACCAAGGGTCAACCGAGGGGAAAGCGCTCACCCCTGCGCTCGCATGATGATGTGTGTTCGGTGATGCGCACGCACCATACGAGTGCTCGTAGGATGACTCCGCCGCCGCCACGCCGCGCGAGCGCCCTCGCTGCCGATGTTTCGTCCACCACGGTTGGTACTTCCTCGACTACTGCTGCACCTCAACAAGCGCGGCAACAATCGCGACAGGGTCATAGGTGTACTGCACGAGATTTCCTGCCGAGGGCGTGATATTCTGCGGCTGGCGTTGGGCAATGCGACGGCCCAAGATCGTAGCCGTTGACGAGCACGTACTCGTGCGCCATGCCGGCGCCGAGAGATCCGCGGCCTTGATGCGCAGGGTCTCGACGGCGAGCGCGCCATGATCATGCCGGTCTTGACATGTGACCATTCAGTCACCTATCATTTCCCCGTGACCGACGACCCCGTCTTCAAAGCACTCGCGGACCCCACTCGACGATTCCTCCTGGACCGACTCTACGAGCGGGACGGCCGCTCGCTCACCGAGCTCGAGTCCGACCTGGAGATGACGCGGTTCGGCGTCATGAAACACCTCCGCGTACTCGAAGACGCTGGACTCGTCGTCACTCGGCGCGCCGGACGAGAAAAGCTACACTTTCTCAACCCGGTGCCCATTCGCCTGATCCACGACCGGTGGATCGACAAGTACACGGAGCGCCGAGTGTCGGCGCTTCTCGACCTCAAGCATGAATTGGAGGACACCGCATGACGACGGCAGCACATTCGACAAGCGCAACCAACCCGAAGTCGAGTCCGACGACGCATGTCTACCGCGTCTACATCAAGACGACGCCGCAGAAAGTCTGGGATGCGATCACGAAGCCGGAATGGACGGACCGCTACGGATACGGCGGTCGCGTCGAGGCCGAGTTCCGCCCCGGCGGCAAATTTCGACATCTCGCGAGTGCCGCGATGCGCGCAGGGGGAGCACCCGAGATTGCGGTCGACGGCGAGGTGATCGAATCCGACCCGCCGCGCAAGCTCGTGCAAACGTGGCGCATGGTCATGGATCCTGCGTCGGCCGCGGAAGGATTTACCCGGCTCACGTGGGAGATCGAACAAGCGCAAGGCGGTCTCACCAAACTGACGGTCATTCACGAGCTCGAAGGCGCGCCAAAGCTGGCGCTGCTCGTGTCGGGTGCGCAGGAAGAGTTTGGTGCAGGTGGTGGCTGGAGCTGGATCCTCAGCGATCTCAAGACGCTGCTCGAGACCGGAAAAGGATTCAACGAATAGTGGTGGTGTTCGGGCGGGGAGCAGCGTGTACTTTGACACTGCGACGCTGCTCCCTTCCCGCCCGATCATGCCGATCCCCACTCCTGGCCGTCCCATCACACTGATCGCGCCGCCTCGCTCCCGCCGGAGTTGGCTCGGGCATCGCTCGCGCGGTGGCCGGTTCGGCATTGCACTCGTCGCTGGCGGCATCCTCGCGTTGATGCTCGGCATGTGGCTCCCGGGTCAACCGGAGTCGATCGTGTTCTCGTCGCTCGTGTTGGCAGGCCTCGCGATGACGGTCGTCGCCACGCTCTCGGGATTCGTTCCGTCGCTCATCTCGGCGATCTTTGCGCCGATGATCGTGGGCCTTGCGCGTGGCGTGCAAAGCGCCGCGACGTTTGGTGTATTCGTCGCGGCGGCAGTGCTGGGAACTCTGATTCAGCGGTGGGGACGAAGCGTGCAGCAACGGTTCCGGCGACTGCGCGCGCGGTCGCGACGCTGATTATCTCCCGCGCTGCGCAACGGCGACCTTCGCCCGCTCGCGCAGCGCGGCGTCCACTTCCTGCGCGGACACTTGCCGAGGAAGGAGGTAGTTGCCTTCGCCCGTCTTCGTAGGCACCTGCACGCGCGCCACCTGCCCGTCAGCGCCAACCTCCACGAGTGCCTGCGCGACGTCGCCAGCGCCCTGCGACACCGTGATGACCAGGGTCCACACGCCCGCATTGCCCCACAACTTGCGCAGCGCATACGCACCGGTGCGCGAGGTCGGCGTGAACTCGAGCTGCACGGTGCGGCGCTCGCCGTTCACGATCCCTTCGGCCACACCGCTCACCGGTGCCGAGAGCGGCGTGCCATGATGAAATGCGTGGACGAGCAGGAATGCGCCACGCGTCGATGCGTCGTACGGGTTGACCGGCGTTTCGATGGAGATCCACGGCGGACCCGCAACACCAACAACGTCGCGCGCATCGGCAGGCAGCGCGGGACCGAGCAGCGCGGCGGCGGCGAACAGCGCACCGAGCGTGAGACGTGGAACGGACCGAGATGCGAACATGGTGGAGCTCCCGAGTGTGTGTGTGCGGATAGGATGCCGCACACGCACCGCGTGCTTAGCGCGAACGCACTTGCACTTGCCCCTTGAAGCTGCGCACGGTGATATGTCCGCTGTTCATGCCCCATGACGTCGTGAGCGTCATGCCGCGTCCTTCACGTCCCGGCACGGGCCGCGTTTTCGACCACTGATTCTCGATTGCTCCAGTGATCGTGGCGACGTCGAGCTCCACGTCTCCCCGTCGCAGCAGCTCGACCTCGATCGTCCCGCTATGCGATTCGAGCTCCACTGATGCGCTTCGCGCGAGATCCGACGCGAATACGATTCCGCCCGTCGTGGACTCGAGCTTGGCGCGCTCGACGTCGCCTCCACTCGAACGA
Organism: Gemmatimonadaceae bacterium; assembly: GCA_031360095.1. GTDB lineage: Bacteria > Gemmatimonadota > Gemmatimonadetes > Gemmatimonadales > Gemmatimonadaceae > AG11. Next base: position 23,990 of record JANMAY010000132.1, on the reverse strand, counting down.
ATCGTTCCACTGATGGTCGATGCTCCGATGTCCATTCCGCCGCGCATCGTGATGTTGCCGGTTGCCGTCTTGATGCGCGCCCATTGCGGCGAGCCTTCCACGATCACATGGGCGTCCATGCTTTCCGCGCGCAGCTCGCGCGAACTTCCGTGCACGGTGATCGACCCGCCAACGACGTTGAGATCGAGTCCGCCCGTGACACCGGTGACATCCATGTCGGTCGTGCCGGTCTTGACCCACACGCGTGCACCGCGTGGCACCTTGAGCACGAGCTGACCCTCTCGCCCCGTCAGCTCAGTTGGAGTCTCGACGAACATCTTCATGCCTTTCACCGCTTCCAGTGGTGGCCCGCCGGACGTCTCCACGCGCGATCCGTTCGGCACGACGCCAGTGAGCTCTATGCTGTCCTTTTCCCATCCGACGACGTGAACGCTGCCGATCGCCGCCGTGAACAGCCGCACGCTCACCGTGGGACTCGCGAGATGGCCGACATTCACCTTCTGCTGCGCGGCGAGTGGCGCGATCGCAGCGGTGACTGCAATCGTGCCGGCAGCGGCCAGCCAGTGCAGGCGCATCAGGTGCGGGGCGCGAGCTCCGTCGCGCGGCGGAGGACGTCGATCTTTCGCTCGTAGTTCGAGTTGAACAGCGCGGCAAGCGCCGCGTTGGCCGGATCGCTCGCGAGCGCCGCGCGCGCCTCGGCGATGGCGGAGTCGGCGATGCGAAGGCTGTGCTCCACCGTCGCCACCGTCGATGGAGCGAGGGAGTCACGCCGGTCCGCGAGCACCAGCTGGAGCGCATTTATACTGCGCGTGTAGCCGTTCTCCGCGGACTCGAGCCGCGCGGGCAGCGCCGTTGGAACGCTGATCGTGGACGACACGATCCGATCGCGCGTCTGCGTGTGGGGTTGAGCGCCGCGAATGACGAGCGCGGTGAGTGCCGACGATCCGACCGCAATTACCACGGCGGCCGCGGCGAGCTGCGGCAGGCGCCACGACGTGATTCGTCCTCGCCCGGCCATTGCACGCGGTGCGAGCTGGCCACGAATGTCGACCCAGAGATCGTCCGGCGGTGACACGCTGAGTGGAAGCGACGCCGCCGCGTCTCCGAGCGCGGCGAGCGCGCGCAGCTGCGCCGCGCACTCGTCGCACGATGTCAGATGCTGCCGAACGACAGCGGCGGCGCCAGCGTCCAGCGCTCCGTCCGCGAGGTCGCATAGCTGCTCGAACGTCAAATGATCGGTCATAGACTCAATGCCCTCATGAGTAGCTGCCTCGCGCGGTGGAGCTGCGCGCGAAGCGTTCCCGCGGCGAGTCCAGTCATCTGCGCGATCTCTTCGTGCGAGTATCCTTCCACGTCGTGCAGAATGAACGCTCGGCGCACGCCCGGTGGCAGCGCGGCGACCGCCCGTTCGAGGTCGATTGCTGTCGCCACATCCTCCGGTGCGGTGGCTCCCTGAAGCGCCGCGTCGCTGCTATCCATGTCATCGTCCGCCAGCGCAACACGCGCCGAGCGTCGCTTGTCGCTTCGCTGCTGCATGAGCATCGCGTTGACGGCGATGCGATGCAGCCACGTCGTCAAATTCGATTCTCCCCGAAACTCCGGGAGCGCTTCCCATGCGCGCACGAACACGTCCTGCGTGAGCTCACGTGCCCGCGTGCCATTTGCCGTCAGCCGCAGGCAGAGCGCATACACGCGCCCCGCGTGCGTCCTGTACAGAATCTCGAACGCGTCGACATCGCCGCGCTGCGCCCGCGCCACCAGTGACGCGTCGCCGGTGGGGGCGCGCGTCTCGGACGACAGATTGGACGTGACGAAGGGCAGGACGGTGGCCATCTGGTGGATGTGATGCCGCCCAGGCTCCGAACGTTTATCCCGGTGGAGGAGCATGGAGAACGATCGGGATTGGGGCCTGCGCGCGAAAGGCCGGGGGCGTGTACGGAGTGCGGCGTACGGCGGCTCGTGACGGGTGCAGCGTGTCGCGTGGTCGTGAGGGGAGCGGCGGTGTGCGGCGAGTGGCGTGCCCGCGAGGCGCCGTCCGCCTCACGACCCCATACGCCTCACGACCACCCCGTGCGCCGTCCGCCTCACGAGCCGCCGCACTCCGCACACCCCACTCCGCTCGCCGTCTACACCCTCAACGGTGACCGGGCAAAATTGGCGCGCAGGTCTTCGGGGTCATCGTAGATCGCCAGCGCCTTACGGAATGCGTCATCCGTCCACCACCCGCCGCACCGCAGCGCGATTGCCGGTACGCGTGCCCGACCGGCGGCTTCAATATCGTAGGGCGTGTCACCCAACATGACGCCATTCGAGGCCTGGAGGTGTGCGTTTTGAAGCGCGGCCTGCACGATGTCCGGGTCGGGCTTGGAATGCTCGGCGTCGTCGGACGAGGTAGCCGCTTCGATGAGGTCGGCCACACCTGCCTGCTGGAGGATCAGCGCGACTTCGTCTTTCTGGGCCGACGTCGCAACGAGGAGCTGCAAGCCGTTGTCGCGAAGCAGCTCGAGGAGGGCACGCGCGCCGCGAGTGGGTCGCAGGCGTGGCAGCTCCTCGCGGAAAAGGAAGCTGCGAGTTTCCGCGATGCGATCGGCCTCACCGCTTTCGGGATCCAGCCCGGCGAGCTCCGGGAGAATCTTGTCGCCTCCCTTACCGATCAATGGCCGGAGTTGCTCGAACGGAACGACGTAGCCGTGCGCGGCGAGCGCGCCGACCCAAGCGCGCGCGTGCGCGTCGTTGCTGTCGATGAGCGTGCCGTCGATGTCGAGCAGAATGGCCTGGAGCGCGTCACCCGGGGGATGCAGAGGACTTGTCATCCGGACGCGCACACTCAAAAGCAGTGACGAGCGTGCGGGGTGCGGAGTAGCGTACGGGGTGCGGAGTACGGCGGCTCGTGATGCGGATAGCGCACGGGGTGGTCGTGAGGCGTACGGGGTCGTGGGGCGGAAGGCGCCGCACCCCTCACGGGCACGCCACTCGCCGCACACCTCCGCTCCCCTCACGACCGCGGAAACCGCTCCACCCCGTACGATCACGCCGCACGCCGCACGCCGTACTCCTCACGCCAAGCTGCTACTGCGGCCTGAGCCGTTGCTTGATCGCGGTCGTGACGGCTTTCAACAACTGCTCGGGCGCTTGAAGGGGCTTCGGCACATATCTGTCGAAACCGAGCTCGATGAAACGATCGCGAATGCCCTCCGTTGCGTACGCCGTGAGCGCGATGACGGGGACGTGCGCGAGCGCGGGGTTCTCGCGAATGCTGCGGAGCACCTGAACGCCGTCCATGCCGCGAAGACCGATGTCGAGCACGATGGCGATGGGAGGCGCCGTCGCAAACGCCGCGAGCGCGTCTTCGCCGCTGGAATAGAGGTCGATGTCGAAGTATTGCGAGAGCGATGCCTTGGCGAGCAACGCGCTGTCGGCATCATCTTCCACGATGGCGATTCGCGGCCGGGAAGGCGCTTCGGGTGCGGTCATCGAGCGTCGGGGAGTGTGTGGTCGCGGGCCGTCCTGTCCAACGGAATAGGACCCTTCCGAAGCGCTCCGCGCAACAATGACTGTGTTCCGGTGCCCGACCGCACGGTCTAGCTTTCGCGCCGGCTCTCTCCCACACCCGGTTTCATGCCAGACGCTGTTCCCTCGGTGGACCGCTCCAGATCGATCCGAACCGTCGAGCTGCTCGTGGCCGTGCTTTGGCTGGGAGCGGTGATCGCGACGACGGTGCAGCAGGGTGTCACCCACCAGAACAACAACTTTCTGATCTTTCGGGCCGCGTCGCTGCACTTGATGCATGGGATCGATCTTTATGCGGCGTACCCCGCGCTTCATGAGGACATGTTCAAGTACAGCCCCGCATTCGCTCTGTTGTTCCTCCCGCTGGCGGTGATCCCGTTCGCACTCGCGATGCTGGTGTGGAACGCGCTGAACGCCGGCGCGCTGTACCTCGCCCTGGGAATGGTGCTCACGCGACGCCAAGCGACAGTCGCCCGCGCAGTCGTCTTTCTCGACATGCTCGGCTCGCTGCAGAACGTGCAGAGCAATGCGCTCGTGGCGGGACTCATGATCTTCACCTTCGCGTGGTATGAGCGCAACCGACCTGTCCTGGGCACAGCGGCGGCACTCATCGGCACGGCGATCAAGATTTTTCCGCTGGCGGCCGTGAGCGTTGCGGTGTTTCATCGCCGCAAGCTGTCGGTGGCTGTGACGACGGCGCTCGGACTCGTGGCGATCGTGTTTCTTCCGCTTCTCGTGACATCACCGGCATCGCTGCTCGCCCAGTACGAGTCGTGGCGCGCGATCGAGCTGAAGGACAGTCGCGAGCTTGGATTCACCGTCATGCAAATGGTGGAGGTGCTCTTCCGCCAAGGATGGCCGGCCTGGCCGCAGCAGTTGGCGGGCACGCTGCTCCTCGTTGCACCGGCGCTCCTCAGACGCGAGCGCTGGGGAGAGCAGACCTTCCGGCTGGACTATCTCTGCTCGGTCTTGATCTACTGCGTGATCTTCAACCACCAATCGGAGAGCCCCACGTTCGTGATCGCGGTTGCGGGCGCAGCGGTCTGGTTCGCAGCGCTCCATGGGCGCACGCTGCGGGAGTGGGCGCTATTCGGCTTCATCGTGGTCTGTACGATTCTCGCATCATCCGATGCGATGCCGAACGCGGTGCAGCGGGAGCTCTTTGACCGGTATCATTTCAAGACGGTGCCGCTGATCGTCTTGTGGGTCGCACTGCAGATGCGATTGTGGGGCGCTTCGCAATTGCGTCGCGAGGCCAATCAGCGCAACTGAGCGAACGTCACGAGGCGCACATCCGGCATCGCGAGTCGCGTGCGGACTGTTGTCGAGCAGAGCGCGGCCAGTTCACGCTCCCGCTCGTGCCGGTAGGGATCCTGTTTCGCCAGCACGGCGTCGTCATGGCCGGGGTGAAGCATGATCTCGATTGGGCGTCCGTCTCGGGGCAGCCGGTCCAGCACCAACAGAAGCCCCAGCTCGACATCCGGAATGCTTTGTAGTGCAATCCCCCGAAAGTGCGGCGCGCGCGCGATGGGCTCGCGATCGGCCGCTGGCACCGAGCGCACTGCGAGACGCCATGCCGCGTGCAGCGCGAGCATTTTCGCGCCGGCAATCGGGTCATCGAGTGTGGGCTGGTCCAGGGGCCGGCGCACGAAGCGGACGTTCGCGGCGCGCACGCTCGCCAGCACAGGCGCAAGAATTCCTGGAAGCGCGTGGGCGTGGCGATGACTATCGAGGTGCGATGGCGTGATGTTTTCGCGCTGGAGCGCGGCGAGTTGCGCATCGCATTCGTGGCGGACGTCGGCGGCGGTGATGCGTCCGACCGCGGCACGCCGCGCCAGCTCGGGGAGCGAGTAAAAATTTCCGGTGCGCGGATCGGCGAGGGTGGGCACAGCGGTGAGCGGCTGCCCGCTCACCAGGTTGAAATGGAGCCCCACGCCGAGTGTGGGCGCGCGGTCGCGGACCAGTGCGGCGGCTTCGAGAAATGCGGGGGTGTTCACCATCATCGACGCGGACGAGAGTGTACCGGCGTCGTGCGCTTCGATGATGCCGCGGTTCACACCCGGGGCGAAGCCGAGGTCGTCGGCGTTGATGACGAGGGAAATCGGCTGTTCGGCGGGCAACGGCTCTTACTTGACCACTAAGTCTTCCTCGACCACGATGCCGTACGGCGGCGTGTGAATCGCCGACAGCAATTGATCCTCGGCGGGAAAGCTGAACCGCGAGCCCGGCACGTCGTACAGTCCGCGGCGAGCATTCATTTTCACCTTCCAGATGTCCTGCAGCATCCGGTTGCTGTCGCGCGCGAATCGCACCGTCGTGGGTTCGTCGTCGTAGCGGAAGTGCACCGCGGTCTGCTTGATCGCGAGCTTGTATTGCTGCGCGATGTACAGGCATTCGATGTCGAATCCAAAGCCGGGAATCGTCGTGCGGGAGAAGCACAGTTCCGCGGCGTGCGCGGTGAATCCCTTGAGCCCCGCCTGGGTGTCGTAGATGCCGGGGAGGAGAACGGTGCGCACGACCCGGTTGAACATCCGGCTCATGAGGTGCCGGGTGTAGAGGTAGTGAAAGAAGCTCGGGCTCATGAGGTAGCGCGACTCGGGCAGGATCCGGCAGGCGATGGCGATGTCATGCCCGCTCTGAAGATCGCGGACGATCTTGTGCACTTCGTCGAGCGGGTAGGCGAGATCGACGTCGGTGAAAACGCGGTGCTGGCCGCGGGCCGCGAGCATACCGCGGGTGACGGAGAATCCCTTTCCGCGGTTGACCGAGTTGCGAAGTAGCCGGACGTAGCCGTGGCGCTGCGCGAATTCTTGGAGTAGGCGCTGCGTCTCGACCTGGCTCGAGTGGTCGTCGACCAGCAGGACCTCGACGGAGTCGGGGTGCCGGGAGACGAACGCGCTGACCGCAGCGAGCGTGGCGGGGAGCTGGTCAGCCGCGTCGTAGACGGGAATGACGAGCGACAGTGCGGGCGTGTGGGCGTCCGGCGTCGGACCAAACATCTGAACCTCGTGGGCAGAGGGCGCCGAACTTCGGCGCTCCCGGTGGGGCATTCAAGATAGCGACACTCAATGCCGCAACGCCATGCCGGACTTACGTATACGGGCCAGTCACCCCTGCACCGGGCACGTTTGGCGGCGTGTGCCGGAACGAAGAGCGCCCGGTTGTTGGCCGGGCGCTCGTTCAAGTCTCTCACCTGCGGCACTGCGGGCCGGTCAGGGGGTGGCGAGCTTGGACTGCAGGGTCTTTGCGTGATCGAGGTGCGCCTGAATGTTCGGCGCGGCCTTGGTGATCAACTCCTTGAGCTCTGCATTCTGCGCGATGCCAGCCGCATCCTGAGCGGTCTTCAACACCGCCTCGTGGTACGTGACTTCATGGTCGATGTATGCCTTGTCGAACGCGGCGCCCTTGGGCATGGCGACGAGGCTGTCCTGCCAGGCCTTTGCCGTCGCGGCGCTGTTATCGCCAGCCGGTGCTTCGGGGGTCACGTTGAGCTTCTTCGCCAAGTCCTGACCGGCTTTTCGCAGCGCGTGGTGATCGCGCATCATATTGCGAGCGAACTCCTTGACGCCTGCGTTCGTGCCTTTGGTTGCGGCGACGGCGCCAGCGGAGCTGTCGGTGGCGTTTGCCCCATCGAGAATGGCGACGATGTTCGGATCAGTGAGGGTCGGAGCCGCTGGTGCGGGCGCTGGGGGGGGCGTCATGGCGGCGGCGGAATCCGCCTTCATGGCGCTGTCAGCGTTTTTGTCTCCCTTGCTGCAGCCGACGACGAGCGCGGCGGCGCAGAGAGCGGCGATCGGGGTGCGACGCAGAACTCGGTGTAGCATCTTGCCTCCAAGCGGTGTACAGGACGGATATGGCGCGAAACCGATCGGCAACGTGCAAGAATCGTACACTGGGGGCTGGGAAGACGGCCCGCATCTCGCATTCTGAACTACCCGTAGGACCGTAGGACCGACGTCGGACTGGACCGCAGGACGGGACCACGGCCTCCCTTGCGGGTATGAGTAGCCAGGAGCAGCGAATGAACCGTACCGCGCGAAACCTCTGCAGTATTGTCGCATTCTGCGCCGCCGCGGCATGCGGGGACGCGAGTTCGACGCGTGCCTCGATTGCGAGCGTTTCCGCGGGAATAGCCGAGGCCGCTGCGGCAGCAACTGGCCAGCACGCCATCCTCGCCGAGGAAGTGAATGGCGGGCGGCATTTGGGGTTCGATACCGGTCGATACCCGGGCGATCGCGCGATGCTCGCGTGGCGGAGCGGTGGCTCGCCCTACGAGTGGACCGGCTACTATTTGCCGAGCCCGTGCCATCCTGATGAAGGCTGGTCGGGCAAGCGCGAGACGCTGACGTCCATGGGTTACGGACTCGCCGTGGTGTATGTCGGGCAGCAGACGTGGGGTCGGCTTCCCGGCGCGCCGCATTTCATTCCGACGCGCACCATGCAGCGGGTGAAGAAGCGCGTCGGCACGGGGAGCAAGCGTCGGACGGTCTATCAATCGGTCGTGAAGACCGTGATGCGGCGCGCACCCGCGCCGGGTCCCGATGAGACGTGCAACGCGGATTTCGTTCGCGGTCAGCGTGGTGAGAGCGATGGTACGGACGCCGTGGCGCGCGCCGCGCGCGAAGGCTTTCCTCGCGGCACGGCGATCTTCCTCGATCTGGAGCGGATGGACGTGATGCCGCAGGCCATGCGCGACTACTACAAATCGTGGGTGCGCACGGTGCTCGCCGATGGCCGCTATCGCCCTGGCATCTACGTGCACACGTTCAACGCCAATACGGTGTACGGCGACGTCAAATGGGTGTATCAGTCCGCCGGCATCGAGCACGAGCCGCCGTTCTGGATCGCGAAGTCGCGGGGCTTCGACATTCGGAAGCTGCCGAGCGAAGTGGGGCATGCCTTCGCGGCGGTGTGGCAGGGGGTGCTCGACGTGGAGCAGACGTGGAACGGGCACAAGATCCCGATCGACGTGAATGTGGCGGCGACCAAGAATCCGTCGGCGTGGGTGGCGGAATAAAGGTTCGCGTCGGCGCGGACGGGGTCGCTGGCTCGCCTTCTGCTTTATCCGCGCCCATGGCTCACACACTCCGAAGTGCCGCCGCTGGCGCTGTCGCGCTCCTGTTGTTCGTTCCGTTCCGCGCCTCGTCGCAAGTCGGCGGTGGAACCGTGGCGTGCACGGGTGAGATCGTGAGCCGCGTCGATATTCGTCCATCCCCCCCGCCCTTCTCCGGAACCGCGCGAAAGTGGCAGGCGGCGGCGCGGGCGGCCGGCCTGCACCACGCCACGACGCAAGCGGGTGTGATCCAGGCCTTTCTCTCGCTCGCGCCCGGACAGCCGTGCACCGAGTTCCGCCGAGCGGAGTCCGAGCGCGTGTTGCGCGCGCAGCCATTCCTGTCCGATGCCGTTGTCGTCGTGCTGCCCGACACTGGGGGTCGCGTGGCCGTTCTGGTCACGACGACAGACGAAGTGCCGGTGCTCATCAGCGCGCGCTTTCGCGGCATCGCACCGGAATCGTTTGGACTGGGCAACGAGAATCTCTTCGGCAGTGCGCTGCGCTTGGAGGGGCACATCGAGCGCGGACGCGCGTATCGCACCGCCTTGAGTGCGCGCCTTCAGCAGGATGCGCTCTTCGGCCGGCCGTACCGGCTCATCGTCGACGGCGGTCGGTTCCAGCTCGGCCAGGAGCTCGCGGTGGAGGTCGAGCATCCGTTCTTCACCGATCTGCAGCGCATCTCCTGGCATGGCGGCTTTTTTTCGCGTGACGACTATGTGCCCTTCGCGCGGCCCGCCCGCGATCCGCTCGGGCTGCAGGTGCGAGACCGCCGGTGGGATGCAAGCGGCCTGCTCCGCGTGTTCGGCACGAAGACCGTCGGCCTGCTTGGCGGCGCGGTGACGGGTCGCCAATTCGATCCTGCGGCGACAGGCATCGTGATCGACGACACCGGATTCCGCGCCGACACCGGAACGACGCTGCGACGACGGTATTCGATGTTTCGCGCCACGCGTATTGGGGTAACGGGAGGGCTGCGGCGGGTGTCGTTCCGGAGCGTGAATGGATTCGACGCGCTGATCGGCTCGCAGGATGTCGCGAGCGGCATGATGCTTGGTCTGCACGCGGCACACGGTCTCGCGCAGTCCGGCGAGCGCGACTTTCTGCTCTCGAGCGCGGGGTATGCGGGCCTGTCGAGCCGCAATGCGCTCCTCGCGACGTTCGCGCAATTCGAAGCGCGTCGCGATCCGACGAGCGGCAGGTGGGACAGCATGATCGGCAGTGCGCGCAGTGCTTTCTACTGGGGCAGTGCGCCTGGTATGGTGCTCGCGGTCGCGAATGAGCTGTCCGGCGGATCGCGCTCACTTCTCCCGCTCCAACTCACCTTCAGCGACCGCACCGGTGGGATGCTCGGCTATGGGAACAGTGCACTCGCTGGCGCGGTGCGCAACGTCGTGCGTGCCGAGGCGCGATGGAGCGGCGAGGCGATGGTGCGAAAGGCCGACGTCGGCATCGCGACGTTCGGTGAGTTCGGTACGCTGTGGGCCGGTGATGTGCCCTACGGTTCGAATGCCACGCGCGCGACGGTGGGAGTGAGCTTGCTCGCCGCGTATCCGTCACGTGCGAAGAGGCTCTATCGCGCCGACATCGGCGTTCCACTCTCGCGGGGCGGCGTGAATGGCGGGCGAATCGAAGTGCGGTTCAGCAGCGTTGACCGTACGCAGGGTTTTTGGAAGGAGCCCGGTGACGTTGCTCGCGCGCGCACGGGGACGGATCCGTCGCGGTTGTTTGCGTGGCCGTCACAGTAAGCGCGTGAGGGTGCAATGGTAGCATCACATCCCGCGCCGTGACTCGCATGGCCACAGCCTCGAGTGCCGTGCGCGGCTTCATCCGCCGGCGTCTCGACCCGAACGCATATCTCGGACTATACGCCACCATCGGCATCGCCGTGTTGTGGGGCATGGTGTGGGTGTTCAGCAAACTGCTCGATGCGGTGCTGGACAAGGAACCAATCGTCCGCGTCGACGAGACTGCCGCGCAGTGGATGAATCTGCACGCGACTCCATTGGGCGACCGTATTTTTTCCGCGGTCACGGCATTTGGTTTTCCAGTCGTCTGGATGATCTTCGTGGCCGTCTGCGCTCTGCTGTGGTATCGCCACCGAACCGCGCTGCTCATCGCGTGGGTGGTTGCGAACGTCGGCGGGAAGGGGCTCGTGGAGATTCTCAAGAGTCAGGTGCACCGCACCCGTCCGATCTACGGCGCCGAGTTTTTGCAGGGCCATTCGTACAGCTTTCCGAGTGCGCATGCGATGAGCGCAACCATCAGCTACATGATGCTCGCGTTCGTCGTCGTGCATCTGTACGGGCTCACCGGCGCGCGGCGGGTGGTGGTGTACCTCGTCGCGCTCGTCATTGTCGGCGCGGTGGGATTCAGCCGGATCTACCTTGGCGTGCACTATCCAAGCGACGTTCTGGGTGGATTCTTTGCCGGCGGAGCGTGCGTGACGGCCTGTCTTACTGCGTATGCCGTCGCGCATCGGCGACGGCGTATGCTTCGCGACGGCGCCGTCTAGTCGTCGTCAGGTGTAGCGCGCGATCGCCATGCACGCGACGGCGCCAACCATCAGCCCCGCAACCACCTGCGCGGCGCGAGCGAGCTTCGACTGGAGCCGCATCATCTGGTCACGCTGTTCGGCCGTGGGAGGCGCGCCGCCCTGGGCGATGGCCGCGCCGAGCAGTTCCAGTCGCGCGGCTGTTGGCCGACTCACGCTCATCCCGATAATCAGCGCGATGAAGCCGAGTCCTCCGCCGACGCTGAATACGCGCCCTGGCGTGGAGCGGGAGAACGCGTGCTGTGTGACGGCATCGAATCGCCAGAAGAGAATGGTGCCCGACACGATGGTCACGATCGCTGCGCCTATGAGGTACAACGTCATCTTTCGCCGCTTCCCTAGCTCCTGCATGACTTTTCCGCCATCCGGACCGAGAGAGCGGATGGTTGGGACGAGGAACGTGGCAATGAAAACTGCCGTCCCGGCCCAGAACACGCCGAAGAGGATGTGCAGGAGCCGAAGGACGATGGTGACGGAGTGGTCGTTCATGTGTTCCTTGCACGCGTTGGTGTGGTCGGCAAATGGCGCGAGGAAGTGTGCCCTCTCCCCGTGCGCGCGGCAAGCGACGCACTGATCAACGATCAGGGGACACCGAAGCGATTCTTCAAGGCATCGATCTCCGACGTCGCACCCAACCGCTCGAAGATCACGCACGCGGCGGTGGCATCGGCACGCGCGGCTTCCTCCATGTGCTGCTGCGCATACGCGACCGCACTGTCACGCAGCGTCTCCGCTTCGATCACGACGTGTCCGCGCTCGCGCGCCAGCTCGAGGGCGCGGGCAAACGCGTCGTGCGCGACGGAGAAGTTCGCCATCGCTGCCGCGGCGGCGCCGACCAGCCGATGCGCATCCGCCTCATTGAGCGGATCGTGCAGCTCGTTCAACTCGACGGCGGCGCGCGAGGCGGTGCTCGCCGCGAACTGCGGGTCGCCGCGACGAAGCGCGATCTCGGCGCGACCCACGCGTCCCATTGCCGCGACGCGGGGTGCTGCACTGTCGGACGCATAGTCGATGGCGCGCCGCTCGCATTCGTCGGCTTCATCGAACGATCCGCGATCCCGATGTGTGATCGCGATGTTATGGTAGGTCTCGGCGAGCTCGCGGCGGCGTCCCAACCGTTGAAAGGTGGGAAGCGCCAGCCGATAGTTGGTCAGCGCGGCTTCGTGCTCGCCCTTCACATTGGCGATGGCGCCGAGGTTGTTCGCCGCGCGCGCGACGATGAGGAAATCGTCTTGCGCGAGCGCCAAGTCGAGCGCGGTCGCGAACGCGAGGCGTGCGTCGTCGAGATCGCCGAGCGAAAACGTCGCGACGCCCAGCATGTTGAGCGCGCGGCGATGCGACGCGCGATCACCTTCGCGCTCGAGCTCCGGCGTGATGCGCTGGAGCCAATCACACGCCAACCGCTCCTGCCCGGTGCGCGTGAGCGCCTCCGCGTACAGCAGACGAAGTTCGGCGTGGCCCGAGTTCGGCTCGAGCTGGCCGCGCATCAGCCGCGCAACCTCCGGCCACTCCCCCGCCTCGGCGAGCTCACGAGCTCGTCGCGCAGTGGTGTCGTCGAAGGAAAGGCTCACGTGTGTATGCTCCGCAGTGCTAGTAGGAGAGTGCGTAGCCGGTAAATCCCGAGAGAAACGCCTCGACCTCTCGCGATTCCTTCACCGTCACACTCGCCATCTTGAGCCATGGCAGGCCCACAGCTTCCTGCCTCCAGATCGAGAGCCGCCGCTGGATGTCCTCATCGTTGGTGTCAACCTTCCCGTCGCGATCGAGGTCGTCGCCGCATTCGCCGAAGAACATGCGAAGGCGTGCGGGATCATTCGATGCGAAGCGCAGCCCGGATGGCTGAAAGTCGATGATGAGGTGGAGCGGATCGCGCACGGTGAGCGTAATGCGAACCGAGTCGCCCAGCGCGATCGCGCTTCCATCCGGCCGTCGATCGAGAGAGTTGCCTTGAAGGCGGAACTCGAGAAACTTCGTCGAATCGCGACGACCCGGGCGAGCGCGATACCAGATGTCGACGTCTGCGTTGCGTCCGCGAACCGCATAGAAGCTCACGGACGTGGTTGCGAGCGGTGGCGCGTCACTCGTGACCGTGAGCAGTTTCAGCTCGTTCGATGGCCGTTCTTCTGGCGCGAGCGCGTCCGATGTGGCGGAACATGCACCGGCAAGGCTGAGCAGCGCGCCGACGACGACGCGACGAGTGTGAAGCAGCATCGCTACACCTGACTGAGATGGGAGTGCGTGTGGAGTGTCATGCATCGGTTGTGCTCCCGGCTTCGTCGTGTGACAGCTCGGCGAGTGATGCACTGAGGATTCGGTGGAGACGCGGACGTGAAATGCCGAGCCGCCGCGCCGCCTCGGTTTTGTTGCCGGCACTGATCGCGAGCATGCGTTGCGCGGCCGCCTGCGTGAGCTCGGCGATCGTTGATGGGAACGGAAGCGCATCGCCGCTGGGCGCACGGCTCGCGGACGCCCGCTCCGCGAGATCGAGCGCATCGAGCTTGTTGCCGGTAGCGAGGAGCACTGCACGCTCAATCGCGTTGCGCAGCTCTCGGATGTTGCCAGGCCATTTCCGTTCGCGCAGCGCGTGCAGTGCGGCGGGAGTAAACTCGAGCGCGACGATGCCGTACTCCTTCTTGAACCGTTCGAGGAAGTGCGTCGCGAGCAGCGGGATGTCCTCGGCGCGCTCGCGCAGCGCGGGCAGCTCGATGGGGACCACGTTCAGCCGATAGAACAGATCTTCGCGAAATTCGCCGCGCTGAACGGCGTCGGCGAGCTCCACATGCGTCGCGGCAACGAGCCGGACGTCGAAGGGAATGGTTCGCGTGCCACCGACGCGACGAACCATGCGCTCCTCGAGCGCGCGCAGCACCTTGCCCTGCAACCCGAGGGGAAGGTGTCCAATCTCGTCGAGAAACAGCGTCCCGCCGTCCGCGAGCTGCATGAGGCCCGGCTTCGCCGCGATGGCGCCAGTGAACGCTCCCTTCTCGTGGCCGAACAATTCGCTCTCGAGAAGATTTTCCGGAATGGCAGCGCAATTCACGTCGACGAAAGGCGCGTCCCGTCGCGGACCGTTGTAGTGGATTGCGCGCGCAAGCAGCTCCTTGCCCGTGCCGGTCTCGCCGGTGAGCAGCACGGTGACGCCGCCGTGCGGGATCACGCGCGCCGCGCGCGCGAGCGCTGCGGTAAGTGCCTCACTCGTGCCGAGAATGCCGTCGAAGCGAAAGTTCGTCCGTTCCTGTTCCGCGAACGCCGTCGCGTCCGCCTCGGCTTGGAGCCGCGCGGCGCGCTCGCGCAGCCACGATGCGAGTGCATCAAAGTCCTGCGGAAGGGCGAAGTAGTCGTCCGCACCGGACCGCACCACCGCCGCGGCGAGCCGGTGGTCCGCTTCGGTCCCGACGGCGACGACGAAGCGATTCCCGCGTGGCATCGCCAGCAGGGCCGGCTCGAGTAGTCGTTCGTCACCGCCTGCCGAGATCATGGTGAGCGTTCCTGCTCGAGGCTCGAGCGCCGAAGGTTCGGTGTATGGCACGAGCGGAAGTGCGATCGCGCTGGCGAGTCGGAGCCACTCCGTGTGAAACGAGTCGGTCAGTGCCAGGATGCGGAGTTCAGCCACGGAGGGGACGTGCACGTCGAGCGCGGACGACATCGTCCGCGCCCGACGTCATGCTCGGATGAGTTCTAGCGACCGCTCTCACCGTGATCGTCGCGACCGTCATGGTCGTCATCGCGGAAGGCCTTGAACGACCGCCGGATATTCTGTGCGACGAGCTCGGAGTTCGGTCCACCCGCATTCGCGGTAGCTGGATCGATCAGCGTGCCCGACGACGTCTTGAACCAGTTGGACAGATCGGCGTTCACCGTGATGTTCGGCGTCGTGGTCGTGATATCGAGGGGCGGATTGAACTTGGTTTCGATCTCGGCCTTGACTGGGCTTCTGAAGGTGAACGCCTTTCCGTTGAACGTTCCTTCGACGCGAATGCTGACGCCAGCAAGGTCGGGATGCGCGGCGAGAAACGCTGCGGAGCCCTTGCCGTTATGCTCGTTGTTCAAATGCACGGGAGAAATTTTCGCTTCGAGTGCGGAATAGGTGCCTGCGGGAACGGCGACTTGAAGTTTGCTGACGACCGTTCCGTTCACGGGAAGGTCGACGACAGTTGGTGCGAGCTCGAGCTCGGCGCATTCGCGATCGCCGTCGTCATCGTCGCCCGCGGCTTCGGTGCTCGTGCACGATGCACCCGCCTTCTGCAGCTCAATGCGCGAGAGTACCAGCTGCGCCTTGGTGATGACGAGGGCATCGGCAGCGGATGTTGATCCAAGAGTCGTCAACGGGGCGAGCGACGCGGATGCCGCAGAGGCACCGGACGCGGTAAAAGACACGGTGACCGGACGGGTGCCACCGGGGCCGGTTGAATCGGCGCAGGCGGCAACGGACGCGGCGATGAGTATCGTGGACGAAAGTGTTGAGAAGCGCATGATGTAAGACTCCTTGAGCGTATGGCGTAGGGCGAATACCCCGAAGACACCCTCCTCTAAGGCACGGCTGGTGCCGTTCGAGAGGGTCTGCTGCGAGGCGCTCAAGAGCTTAATTCCCAATGCTTTACACCGTTGTGAGCCACGTCACGCCCTGGAGAAATGGATCGTATCATTTCGATGCTGTAACAAAACGTTACGCATGTCTTGGTCCGCGGGCGGTGATCTCGGGCGTCCGACTATTGCCTGTCCACCAGCGCCACGAAGGAATGACGCCTGGCTGGTGATTGCGGCGGTGGGGTTGACGACTGTGGCGACAGCGCGCGAGGAGCGCACGCTCCTCCCTACAGCAGCGGCTTCACTCGATCCCCGCGCGTGAACAACAGGCTGCGGCGCGCTCCGCCGATCGTGCCCTGTACCACGTTCACCTGATCCTCGAAGAGATCGCACAGCATCGCGTTGCGAACGGTAAGTGCACCCAATCCGTTCGTCGCATCGACTTCGAGGCACAGCCACAGGAGATCAGCGGTGCGGCGTACGCCGCACGATCTCGCGGACAGCGCGCGCCCGCTCTTGTCGGCAAAGGTGAACGCCAACGACGCATAGCGCAGTGACGCCGCATCCCACGCCGGGCCGCTGCTCGGCAATGCTGCGTTCCGGGCCACGCGCTTCACCGCCGTGGCGAAATCGTCCGCAAAGATGCGAATCGTCGCGCGAGCCACGCCGCGCCCACGATCCTCGGTGAGCTCGGTGATGGTGGTGCGAAGCGGGTGCGCAGCGAGCGGAGCGGCCATGCTCAGCGTGAGAGCGACAGCACCAGCGACTCCCCGGAAGCAGTGGCGCTTCATCCCCACGGACTCCTCTGCACCGCCCATGCACTGCCCACGGCAACAACGACGAGCGACACCGCCACGACGCGCACCCGCAGCGCTGGCCAGCGCTCGCTCGACATTCGGATCGCGCCGATCATGTGATCGAGGCCGAACAGCAATCCCATCGCAGCACCAAGCACCAGCAACTGACCCAGCTCGATACCGATGTTGAAGCCGAGCAGGGGCATGGCGATCTCGTCGACGAAGAGCGCCTTGAGGTAGTTCGCGAACCCGGCGCCGTGCACCAGGCCGAATACGCCCGCGAAGATCGGGCGATACCTGCCGTGCCACGGGGCGCGCGCGCGATTGCTGACAAAGAGATTCTCGATGCCCGTGATCACGATGGTCACAGGAATGAGAAACTCGATCACGTCCGATGGCATGCTCAACGCGCCAGTCACAGCGAGTGCAAGCGTCACCGAGTGCCCCACGGTGAATGCCGATACGACCCAGAGCGCACTCCGAATATCTCGGAAGCGATAGATCGCCGCGAGCGCAACGAGAAAGAGAATGTGGTCGAGCGCCTCGACATCTACGATGTGCCGAAAGCCAAGCTGCAGAAAGCTCGCAAGCTCGCTCATCGTGCGCCGCCAGCGTCACTGACCTGCGTTCCGAGCGCACTTCGTATCGCCGCCGAATGCTGCTCCAGCAGCGCGTCGCGCGTGCCGAGGCGGAGCGCGATTTTCATGGCGTTGTCAGCCTCGAGGTCACGACCCTGTCTGTGCAGCGACCACGCGAGGAGATCGTACGCGTAGACATCCTGCCGAGTGCGCATCTCCTCCCGGATTTTGCGAGCCACGTGCGGAATGTTGCGATCGTGATCCAGCATCCAGAGACTCCACGCTCGGTGGTACGCTCCCGGCTGCTTTCCTACGACGACGTCGAGCACACGCGCATACTCGACACTCTTCGCGCTGTCGCCGAGTGCCGCATACGCGTCGCTGAGTGTGCCGAGTGTGGCCGGATCGAGTGACACGCCGATGGCGCGCTCGCCGAAGGCGATCGCTGATCGCCAGCGCTTCTGCCCCGCCATACTCCGCGACATCGCCGAGAGCAGCCGGTAGTCGTCGGGATTGACGGCGAGTCCTGACCGGTAGGCCGAATCCGCGGCGGACATGTTGCCGGCGCGAAGCTCCACGTCACCGACGCGCATCCAGTACCACGCCAGCTGTGCGCGAGGCATGTCGGATTGGCGACGCGCTGTCGCGAGTGCCGCGTGCAGCAGGCGACGCGCTCCCTCCGTATTGCCCTGGATCTCCGCCCAGCGTGCGAGCCGAGGGGACAGGGCGAGTTCGCCGAGGGGCGCGTGGACTTTGGAGAACGCGACGCGCGCCGAATCGTATTGGCCGAGCTCCATCTGGATCTCGCCCACGGCGGCCTGGAGTGCAGAGTTCTCCGGCTCGGCGTCGCGAGCGGTGGTGGCCAGGTGCAAGGCTTCGTTGAAGCGATGCTGCGCGAGCAGGCTCGACGCGAGCACCTGCGCCGCTGCCTCATTGTGTCTCGCGCGGTTGCGCATCGAACGCCGCGCCACCGCCTCAGCGAGGATGGCATCGCGGGGGTCGCCCGTTTCTCTCGAACGCGCCAGGTACAGCACGCCGAGCCGGACGAGATCGGTTGCTCCCGTCGGATCTCGTTCGACGCGTTCTGCGTAGAACGCGATGTCGAGGTCGCGCACCTCCGATTCCGAGATGCGCGGGGCGGTGGGCTGAACCGCGACGACGTGGGCCGGTGGTGTTTGCCGGCCGCACGCCGCGGCTGTCACAGCGCCGGCCAGCGTCAAGCGCCAGAACTGTGTCAGCTGTCGCATGATCATTTCGGAGCTGCGACGTACGGGAATGCCGTCAAGAACGTGCTGTGCGTCTTGATGTTGTCGGTGCAGAGCGGAAGTGTGAATGGCTTGCACACCGCCTGCGTGGCATCCAGCAGGTCGCTGAAAATTGCCGAGAGACCGACGTCGACGACGTCGTCGGAGAGCTTGCGTCCGCCGTAGCCGTTGGAGAGCGCCCAGCTCAACCAGCCGGCGGTGCTCTGTGCCTTGTCGGTCTGCACGATGAGCATGTCTGGCAGAAGAACGGATGCGAGCGTGTTCTGAAGCGTCGTTGCCTGTGGACGGAAGGCGGCAACGAATCCCTTCACTTTCGGCGCGAACGACGCGGCGTCGTCGGCTGGCCCGATGCTTCCGTGAAACGGGTGGTCTTTCTTGGCGAGAAAGACTTCGCTCACGAGCGGGTTGCCGAGCCGTTGAATCTGATCGTACGTGCGTGGAGCGGGCGTCACGCCGGGCGCGGTGGAGTCCGAGCTGCCGCACGCTGCGAACGTAGCGAGTGCAGCCGTCCCGAGCGCAAGCGTAAGGCCTCGGCGCGTCTGTCGCACCAAGTTGTCGATCGACATGGAATGAACCTCGAATTCAGAGTGAGTATTGGACGTGAGCGCGATCGTGCTCAGCGGCTGATCGTGCCCCAGATGCCGATCTTGGGGGTGCCACCAGCGCTGAGCTGCGATGCGGGCAGCTCGACGACGATGGACAGGACGTTGAAGCCCTTGAGGTAGTCGACGGCAGCCGTGGCGCTGCGAAACGAGCCGGCGGTTGCGGTATCGGGCAGCATCGAGAGCGCGCCGGTGGACGGCTTGCGGTCCGGTACGATGCGAAAGAACTGCTCGAGATCGAGGAAGAACGGATCCTCGCGTGCGCCGGCGAACACCTGCATGCCGGTCGTGGTGCCGAGCGACTGATTGATCGTTCCGGTGACCGTTGGTGCGGCATCGGAGACGACGTTACCCATGGCGCCAACGACGACCGGGGCCATTGGTCCGCGCACGTTGACGGTTTGCGAGGCGCCGCTGCCGGTGAACGTCACCTGGATGACACGGTCTTCCTTTGCGTCGCCCGTGTTGTCGATCTTGAACTGATAGAGCAGGTTCGGGTCGAACGAGGCGGTGGGCGATTGTGCCGGCGTCAGAAACGCGCGGCTGTTGAGCACGAGCGCGATGCGATCGGGCGTAGAGCCCGGGAACGCGTACACGTCCGTCATGTCGTATGACGGATTGAGCTCGACGAGCGGGTTGTCCTGGTGGTCGGATGCGATCGCGGCGCGAACGCCGGTAACGCCGATCACCCCGACGGCGGCGATGAGCGCGAGACCGCGGCGGCCACGCACGTTGAAGCGGAACTGCATGTCGTCCTCCTGTTGCGTGATGTCATGGCGGACGCATTAGTCGTCGCCGCCGAGGATCGTGCCGACGAATCGAGCGCGATGCACGACATACGCTGGGGAGGGGAGAACGGATCTCCTCTTCTTTGGAGCCTCTCACACGGGCTCCCATAACCCCGAACTGGTGACCCATGACCTGGATCCCGGTTGGATGAAAGAGGGACTATTGTCGCTCTCTCGGCACGATGGCCAGCGTGCATCGCGACACACAGATGAGCCGACCCTGCTCATCCGCGATCTCGACCGACCACACCTGCGACGTGCGGCCCACGTGCACAGGGGTCGCCGTCGCGGTCACGACGCCGTCGGACTTGGGCCGGAGATGATTGGCGTTGATCTCCTGGCCGACGACGAAGAATTTCTCACGATCGATTCGTGCCACGGCGCCAAAGGACGCGACGGTTTCCGCCAGCGCCACCGACGCGCCGCCGTGGAGAATCCCGAACGGCTGCCGGGTACGATCGTCCACCGGCATGCGCGCCACGACCCGGTCGGCACCGATCTCGATGACCTCGATGCCAAGTACGCCCGCCATTCCCTTGCTCAGAATGGCGCGATGCCAGGGCACGCCTTCGGTGTCCGCGGGACCGTCCATCACGGCACGACACGCGGCGGGCGGGTGCGCATCAGCGCTTCGATCTCCTCGATCTCGCGCGGCGCAGTGCTGATGCGCTCGAGTCCCTTCGCCGTGATGATGTAGTCGTCCTCGATGCGGACGCCGGTGTTCTCGTACCGCTGCACGACGGCCTTCACCTTCGCGATGAACGCGCGATTCTTCGGCGTGTCCGGCAGCGCCTCGAGCATGGCGGTGCTCACGTAGATGCCGGGCTCGATCGTGAAGGCGTCGCCTTCCTTGAAAGTGCGGTCCCCCGTGTAGAACTGCGCGGGATCGTGAACGGCGAGCCCGATGCCGTGCGAGATGCCGTGAATCATCCAGAACATCGCCTGCTTGCACGACCGCGGCGTGCGCGAGCAGTCGGTTGCCCAGGGTGGGTCCAGCGTCGCGTCCGCGCTCTCGATGAGGCCCAGTGCAGCCAGTCCGCGCGTGCGGATCTCGATCGACGAATCCGTCGCCGACGCTGCGGACATTCCCGGCTTCGAGTTCCGCTCGGCGGCTTTCTGCGCATCGAGCACGAGCTGATAGAGTGCGCGCTGCTCGATGGAATATTTACCACTCACGGGAATGGTGCGTGTGATGTCCGCAGCGTAGCCCTCGTATTCCGTCGCCGCGTCCATCACGACCACGTCGCCGGGTTTGACGTCGCCGCGATCGCGCATGTAGTGGAGCTGCGTGCCGTGTACTCCACCGCCGACGATCGATCCATACGACGGACGCGCGCCGCCGAGGCGCATGAAGGCGTACTCGAGAGCGGCCTGGATCTCGTACTCCTTCGTGGGCTCCGCGATGAGCATCGCGGCGCGGTGTCCCTCCGAACTGATGTCCGCTGCACGGCGCAACAATGCAAACTCCGCGGCGCTCTTCTTGGCTCGCAGTTCGTCGACGATCGCGTGCGCGTCGCGCACGCCAACTCCGCGGTGGCGCGCGGCTATGTCTCGCATGAACTCGCGTCCACGCGTGAGCGAGTCCTCGCGCGCGAAGTCCGCGTCCTCGAAGTCCGTCAGGTGATAGAGCGGCAGCCCGGTTCCGGCGAGCGAGTCGACGACGCGAGCCACCGACGCGAACGCGCGGGCACCCATCGCCCAGCCGCGTATGACCGCGGCGGAATCCGGGCGCCGACCATAATAGAACGCGCGGCGCGGTTCGACCGGCGTGAGGAAGAGCGTGCTCGTGCCTCGTCCGCGCCGAGCGATCATCACGAAGGCGGCGTCGGGCTCGTCGAAGTTGGTGAGGTAGTGAAAGCCGGGGAGCTGATGGAACGGGCCGAAGTCGGTGATCGGCGTGCGACCGCCGAATGCGACGACGACGCCATCGCCAATGCGGGCCGCGAGGGAATCTCGGCGTGCAGCGTATTCGCTCGCGGGAATCTGAGCGCCAAGCGGTAGAACAACGGCGAATGACAACAGGAAGAACAGCGCTGCGAGTTGGGGTTTTGTCATCGCGCTCATGGGAGGAGCCGCGGCGGCGGCTTGATCTCGAATTCCTTCGGTGGCTCGGCGCCGAGTAGGTTCTTGACGAAATAGTCCCAGCGACGGCGAGTCATGTAGGCCGACATCGCGCCGTAACCGTGCGCCTGGTTTGGCAGCATCAGCAGATCGAAGTCCTTGTTCGCCTTGATGAGTGCATCGACGAGCAGGGTGGTGTTGTCGGGCGGCACATTGTCATCGAGTATGCCGTGGGCGAGCAGCAGCTTGCCCTTGAGATTTTTGGCAAAGTTCTGATTTGCCTCGGCTGCGTAGTTGTCGCCATTTGGTCCACGCACCAGCAAGCCCTGGTAGCGCTCGCCCCAGTCGTCTTCATACAGACGATTGTCGTGATTGCCCGACTCGGCGATGCCGACCTTGAAGAAATCCGGGTAGCGGAGCATGGCGCCTGCCGTGGCAAAGCCGCCGCCGGAGTGGCCCCAGATTCCGGCGTGTTCCAGGTCGATGAACCTGTAGCGCGATGCGAGCTCCTTCATGCCGGCGATCTGATCGGGCAGCGTATTGTCGCCCATCTTTCCATAGTAGTAGTCATGGAACGACTTCGAGCGCGACGGGTTTCCCATGCCGTCGATCTCCACCACGACGAAGCCAAGCTCGGCGAGCGCCTGATTGTCGCCGCGCGCCGGGCTGAATCCTCTGCCGCCCACGCTTCCGCCCTGCGGACCCGGATAGATGTGGTTGATGATCGGATATTTCCGCGACGAGTCCACCTTGCCTGGCGTGTACATCAAGCCGTAGAGATCCGTCTTTCCGTCGCGCGCCTTGACGATGATCGGCGTCGGCGGCTTCCAGCCTGTCGCCAGAAGCCGAGTGATGTCCGCTTTCTCGAGGGTGGCGATCAGCTTGCCGTCCGCGTCGCGCAGGACCGTCACGGATGGGACGTTGGGCTGCGCATATGAATCGACGAAGTAGCGACCCGACGGTGAGAAGGTGATGTCGTGATGTCCATTTTCCGGCGTCAGCGCGCGAAAGCCCGTGCCCTCCATCTTGATGCGAAACAACTCCTGGAAGTACGGGTCGCGGCCGGGCGTCTTGCCGTTGCCCTTGAACCAAAGTGTGCGCGTCGTCTCGTCGACGCGCATCAGCGTGGCCACGTTGCCGGCGCCGCTGGTGATTTTGCTCTTCAGCTTCCCGGTCGTGAGGTCGTACAGGTAGAGCTGGCCCCAGTCGTCGCGCTCCGAGAACCAGATCACTTCGTTGGACGCCGGCAGCACGCGCCAGTTGACGCGCTCGCCGCCCGACTCGAACTGCGTCGTCACGCGCTCCTCGAACACGTCGCGCACCGCGCCCGTGGCGACGTCGGCGACGCGAAACGTTGCGATTTTGTGATCGCGTGAGCTGGACACGAACGCGATGTGTGAGCCGTCGGGATACCACTCGACGTCGGTGAACTCGCCGACATTGCACGAGATGTCGTCGCAGAGTGTGGTGCGGTGCTCATCGGCCGGCATCTGAAAGCGGATGACGCGCGGTGTTTCGACGTCGATGACCACGCGTTGAATCGTGGTGATGATGCTGTCGCCGGGGAGCGGATACGCCCAGTCCTGCAGGGTGGGATGACCCGTCGTGGTGCTCGCGAGATACATGTGCCCGACGCCGCGCTCGTCCTGCTGGAAGGTCGCGATCCTTTTCGAGTCGGGCGACCAGGCGACGATGGGGCGGTCGCTGTGCGTCCAGCCGGCGTTATCAGTCGCGTAGCCGAAGCTCTTCACGCCGTCGGTGGTGAGCTGCTTCTCCTGGCCGGTCGCGACGTCGCGCACCCAGAGGTTGAATTCCTTGATGTAGGTGGCGCGCTTGCCATCCGGCGACAGCGACTCGGGGCGGTCGCCGCCGGCACGACGACCTTGCGCCGTCGCGGGGTTCGCGGCTTCGCGATCGTCCATCGCCGCACCGCATCGGCCAGTCTCCGCGTTGCAATCGAAGCGGCGCTGGCCAACGCGCACGCGAATCGCGCCGTCCGGCGCATACGCGTACGTCTGGAAGGGCAGCTGCATGGCGTCGTACGTCGTGCCGGTTGCCGCGGTGAGGCCGGCAGCGATCTTCGACTGGTCGAACGCGCGTGCGCGCGTGTTCTTCGCCGGATCGACGATGATGAACTCGCTGCCGGTTGCCGTGACGACGCGGTACCAGAAGCGTTCGTCGGGCAGGAAGGTGGGCCGCACGCCGGCGCCGTAGACGAGCGGAGCCGTGGTTGGCGCAAGGGCGCGCTCGGCGCGAGC
>JANMAY010000121.1:0-19182 GCA_031360095.1 Gemmatimonadaceae bacterium | reverse complement strand
CGCGCGGCGCGCGTGAACGGTGCTCGCGTTGGACTCGTGCCGACGATGGGCGCGTTCCACGAGGGCCACCGAACGTTGATGCGTCGCGCGAAGGAGCACTCCGGCGTCGTGGTGGTCTCGCTGTTCGTGAACCCCGCGCAGTTCAACGAAGCCGCCGATCTGGAGCGGTATCCACGCAATGAAGCGCAGGATGCCGAGCTGGCGCAGTCGGCGGGCGTCGATATTCTGTTCGCGCCGTCCGTGAGCGAGGTCTATCCGGCGGGGTTTTCGACGACCGTGGAAGTGAGCGTGCTGTCCGAGCCGCTCGAAGGCGCGGTGCGCGGTCCGCAGCATTTCCGCGGAGTTGCCACGGTCGTGGCCAAGCTGCTCAACATGGTGCAGCCCGACGACGCGTTCTTCGGCCAGAAGGACGCGCAGCAGGCGCTGCTGCTCCGGCGGATGGTGCGCGACCTCGACATGCCGGTCACGGTGGAGATCTGTCCGACGGTTCGCGAGCCGGACGGGCTCGCGATGTCCAGCCGAAATGCGCTGCTCGATGCGGCCTCGCGCAAGAGAGCGCCGGCAATCTCTCGAGCACTGTTCGCCGCGCGTGACGCGGTGGCCGGCGGGGAGCGAGACGCGGTGCGCGCGATCGCGGCGGCTCGCGCGATCCTCGCTGCCGAGGGAATCGCGCCAGAGTATCTCGAGGCCGTATCGACGGAGACGCTCGCACCCGTGGAAGTCATCGATCGCGAAACGCTGATCGCGATCGCCGCGCGCGTTGGCAGCGTGCGCCTCATCGACAACGTGCTCGTTGGCGGAACCGTGGCTCGCGCGTGAGCTCGCGCGTGGTGCGCGGGGTGAACGCGATTCCGGGATTGGCCGGCCCCTACTCGCGCGGGGAGCCGATCGTCATGCTCACCGCCTACGACTATCCGTCGGCGAGCATCGCAGCAGCGGCGGGGGTCGACGTCATCCTCGTTGGAGACTCGGCGGCGATGACTGTACTTGGCTACTCGTCGACGCGCGACATCTCCATCGATGAGCTCCTGGTGCTTACGCGTGCCGCATGCCGCGGAGCGCAGAGTCTTCCCCTCGTCGGCGATTTGCCATTCGGCAGCTACGAGCTGAGCGATGAGCAGGCGGTTGCGACCGCCCGCCGATTTGCGAACGAGGGAGGCTGCGCGGCGGTGAAGCTCGAGGGCGCAGGGCCGATGCTGCCGCGAGTGCGGGCGATCATCCGGGCGGGAATTCCGGTGATTGGCCACGTCGGGCTGCTGCCGCAAACCGTCCGTACGCGTGACGGCTATCGCGTACAGGGCCGCGACGCCGAGCGCGCCATCGCCATCGTTGCGGATGCGGTGGCACTGGAAGTGGAGGGCTGCGCCGCCTTGATCGTCGAAGCTGTGCCGGCAGAGGTCACCTCGCTCCTCACCGCCCGAGTGAACGTTCCGGTCATCGGAATCGGTGCGGGCGGGGGAACGTCAGGGCAGGTGCTCGTCTATCACGACCTGCTCGGGTTCACCCAGGGTCGGCTGCCACGATTCGTACGCCAGTACGCGACGGCGCACGAGAGCCTTTCGAACGCCGCGCGCTCGTGGGCGGACGATGTTCGGGCGCGCCGATTTCCGGCGGCGGAGCATGCATATGGAATCGCTGCCGAGACGCTCGCGATCGTTCGCGAGCGTCTCGGTATGACCTGATCAGCCGTTCGCCGACTTTCGGTTTCGCGCGACGCGCTTCTTCTTCGCGGCCTTGCCTGCTTGGATCGGCACGATGTCGTGCTCCGCGGCGATACCGGGCATCGTCGCCGGAATCGGCTGCCGGGGCTGCTTGTAGACGAATCGCTTGCCCTCGTAATTGCGGAACACCACCTCGTCCTCGGTAATCTCCTCCACGTACTCGGGAAGCAGTGGGACTTTTCCGCCACCGCCCGGCGAGTCGATGACGAACTGGGGGACGGCGAGCCCTGAAGTCCACCCGCGAAGTGCCTGAATGATCTCGAGGCCCTTCTGCACGGTCGTGCGGAAGTGCTCGCCGCCGGCGACTTGGTCGGCCATGTAGATGTAGTACGGGCGCACGCGCGCCTTCAACAGCTCGTGCATGAGCTTCATCATCACGTGCGGGTCGTCGTTGACACCCTTCAACAGAACCGTCTGACAACCCAGCGAAATGCCCGCCTTGCTCAACCGGTCCAGTGCCGCGACGGCGGCCGGGGTGAGCTCACTCGGATGGTTGAAGTGCGTGTTCATGAAGATGGGATGGTACTTCTGCACCATCTCGCAGAACTCGGGAGTGACGCGCTCGGGCAGATGCGACGTGATACGGCTGCCGATGCGGATGATCTCGATGTGCGGAATGGCACGCAGCCGCTGAAAGATGTACTCCAGGCGCTGATCGCTCAGCATCATGGGGTCGCCGCCGCTGAGAATGACGTCGCGGATCTCCGTATGCTGCGCGAGGTACTGGAACGCCGACTCGTACTCCTTGAGTGAGATCTTCTCCGGGTCGCCCACCTTGCGCCTTCGCGTGCAGAACCGGCAGTAGCTCGCGCACACCGGGCTTACCAGGAACAGCGCGCGATCCGGGTAGCGGTGTGTGATGTTCGGAACGGGCGAGTCGCCGTCCTCGTCGAGCGAATCGATCACGCCATCGACGATTTCCAGCTCCTGCACCGACGGAACGAACTGGAGCCAGTTGGCGTCGCCCACTTCTTTGATCTGATCGAGCGACTCGCGGGTGATGCGCATCTGGAAGTTGTCGAACGCGGGGCGGAGCGCGTCGACGTCGATCTCACGCTCTGCCGCCTCCTCACCCCAACGCTCCGCGACGTACGACCGGAGCTGGTCGAGCGTGCTGATGCTGTCGTCGCGCAATATCTTTTGCCAGTCACTCATTGCGTGGCTACTCCGCCCTCTCGTGTGGTGATGCGTGCGGTGAGAATAATCCGATCGTCGGCCGGTGCGTAGAAATCGGGCACGCGAGCAACTTCGGCATAGCCGCTCCGTGCGTAGAACGTTCTCGTCGCCGCGTAGTCCACGCGTGACGACGTTTCGACGACGAGCAGCCGGGCGCGACGTTTCGCGAGCGACGACTCGACATGCCGCAGCAGCGTGCGGCCGACCCCCTGCCCCTGCGACGCGGGATCGACGGCGAGCCAGTACAGGTCGTAGGTCCCATCAGTCGCCGGCGTCGGACCGAAGCACACATATCCCATGAGGTGCCCACTCGCATCGAACGCGCCGACGAGCTCATAGTCGCCGTCGCCTGCGGCATTTGATTGCGGATGCACCGCATCGAACAGCTCGAGCGCGACGTCAACCTCATCGGACGAGAACGCAGCGGTCGACACGAGGACCTCGGCGACGCGTTCGCGATCATGGGGACGCAGCGGGCCGAGTCGGATCATGGTCGCTACGCCTCGCCGGTCGAGAAGAGATCGAGCTCACCGGTCGACACCGATACGCCCGAGAGACTCTGCGCGAGTGCCCAGCGCTCAGCGGTGGTGTTTCCGTCGCGCGAGCGCTGAAGCGCGAGCTCGCAGATCTGCCGAATGAGCGGCGCGTACTCGATGCCGGCCACTCGCGCCATGCGGGCGAGTCCGGCGTCGGGCGCGATGTCGGGATTCGCGTTGACCTCGAGGATCCAGGGCCGTCCGCGTTCATCGAGGCGAAGGTCGACACGGCCGTAACCAGAGCCGCCGACGATTCGCCACGCCGCAACGGCCACTCGGCGAAGCTGCGCCGCAACGCTCGCGGGCAATCGGGCAGGGCAGCGCGGCGCGGCGCCGAGATCCTCGTCGGATCCCTCATCCCACTTGGACTTGTACGTCACGATGCGCCACATCCCCTTCGGCATCTTGCCGAAGTCGATCTCCGCGATCGGAAGCACGGCGTCGCCCAGGATGCCGACATTGACCTCGCGTCCCTCGACGTAGCGCTGAACCAGCACCTCGTCCCATCGCTCGAGCATGGCGTCGACGCGCTCCGTGAGCGCCCGCGTCGTGCGCACGACCGACCGCTGCTCCACGCCGACGGATGCATCCTCCGCCGCCGGTTTGCAGATGGCGGGAAATCCGACGGACGGGATTGCGCCGCCGCGGCGGACGAGCGCGAACTTGGGCACCGGGAGTCCGGCGCGGTCGAGCGCTGCATTGACGACGTGCTTGCGAAGCGCGATTGACGCCGTCCAGCTCGAGCTGCCGGTATAAGGAAGGCCGAGCAGCTCGAGAACGGAGATGACGGGCGGCTCGAGTGCCGCGACGCCGTCGATCGACTCACACAGATTGAAGACCAGATCGGGACGTGCGCGGCGGAGCCGGTCGACCCATTTGGCATCCGTGTGCACAGGCGTGCGGACGATCTCGTTTCCTTCGCTCGCCAGCGAATTCTCTACCGCGTCGACCGTACCGAGGATCAGCTGATCTGGCGCGGTCGCACTCGCACCGTCGTAGAGGATGGCGATTTTCACGAGCCGGCCCGTCCGAGCGTGACTCGCTGTCGTTCGGCCGCCGCGCGCAGGCACGCGCCGATGAGCGCGCCGTAGTCGAGCCCCGCTTCACGCGCGGCTTTCGGCAGGCAAGAATTCTCCGCGGGATCCGGCAAAATGCCCGGCAGCGGATTCACTTCGATGATGTTGGCGCGTCCGTCGCCATCCAAGCGCACGTCCACGCGGGACCAGTCACGGCAGCCGAGGACGTGATACGCTCGGAGGACGACCAACTCGATCTCCGCGCGCACACGCTCGGGAATGCGGGCCGGGCACTCGAACATGTCGAGCGGCTCCTCGGGCCGATCCCAGATCCACTTCGCCTCGTATCCATATATCGGGAGGGCACCATCGGGCAGCGACGAGAAGTTCAGTCCGACGATGGGAAGGACGCGTGCCTTCGGTCCGTTGCCCAGCACACCGCAGGTGAATTCCGCGCCAGGTAGAAAGCTCTCGACAATGACCGGCTGCTCGTATCGCTCGAGCAGATCGATGACGACCGGCTCCAGCGAATCGGCGGACTCGATGAAATTCCGCTCCGTGATTCCCTTCGACGAGCCCTCGTGCACCGGCTTGGCGAAGAGCGGGTACGTGAGCTGTCGGGCAGCGAGCGCGTGCAGCTCGTGGCTGGAGCGGACGAGCCACCAGTCCGCGGTGGCGACGCCGTTCGCGCGCAGTACTTCTTTCGTGCGGGCCTTGTCGAGGCAGAGCGCGAGCGTGAAGGGATCGCTCCCCGAGTAGGGGACGCCGTAGAACTCGCAGATCGCCGGTACGTGCGACTCGCGGTTTGGACCGCGAAGTCCCTCGGCGATGTTGAAGACGATGTCTGGGTGCGTCTCGCGCAGTCGCTGCGGGAAGTCGTCGGTCGCCTCGAGGCGGATCACCTCTCCGTATCGGGCGAGCGCGTTGGCGACGGCGTCGAGGGTCGCTGCGGAATCCCACTCCGCGTACTCGTCCGCGATGCTGGCGCTGAGGGCGGCAGCAGGGGCGACGAGGGTGGCGACGCCGACGCCGCTACTGGGCGGCTCCTCGTCGGCGCGCGCCAGCTCGGCCGCGCTCCCCGCGGCAACAGCGTCAGGCTTTTGATTGTACGCGAAACCGATGCGCGTCATCCCATCCCGGAAATGGTCTGGCTGCGATGCTTCCCCTGCTCTTGGGCGCCGAGCGAACTCGCTCAGGCGCTGCCTCTACACTACGCGCACGCGGGCAAGACGCACGCCAACTTCGTCGACGCCGAAGATAGGTCCACACAATTTTTCGCGCAATGAAAAATATTGCCGCGAGCGATCAAACTTTGTGGTAACCGATTCGGGCCGCTTCGCGCCGGTCGTCCGCTTCGTAAATCTCGAAGTCTGAAAAGAACGCCGGCGCCTCCAGGGAAAGCACTCGGATCACCATCACGGCGAGACGGCGGATCTCCAACTCGGCACCTTCACTCGAGCGGAGCTCGAGCATCGTCCTCCAAGCCCGTGCATTCCCCGTGACGACGATTTTGGTTTCGGTGGAATTGGGCAGCACGCCACGCGCGGCCTCGCGGGCCATCTTCCGGCGGTGGACCTTGTCGGCGACCCAACTGTAGCGGTCCATCAATTGTGTGACGAGGGACACGTATGCGGTCTGCGCGCTCTCGATCTGCGCCGACCAGGCGCTTTCAAGCGCCTGGTCTCCTATGATCGCCGGGGGTACGACGAAGGATGCCACGCTCTCGTCGACGTACCGCTGGGAGAGCTGGGAATAGGCGAAGCCCGCTCGGTGACGCACGAGCTCGTGGGTGAGTGAGCGGCTCACGCCCTCGAGCAGCAACGAATAATTCGCGTGCTCCAGGACGCTGCCGTGACCCTGCTTCTTGATGTTCTCCAGGTAGTCGCGCGTCGAACGGCTCGCGGGATTGTGCTGGCTCATGTAGCACAATCGGCCGGCGAACTCCGCGAGCCGTTCGCCGTCGGTGCTCTCGCCGTGCCACTTCACGGGGAGATGCTCCGGCGTCGCGAACGCAGGACGAGCCAGGACGGACACCTGTGGCTCATGGTAGAGGCGCGGAGTAGCGGGGGCAGCAGCAGTCATCGGAGAGCTTTGGTGAGGGCAGTGGCGCGAAAGCTAAATGAAGAAGTCACGGTTCGCTTCCCTCGTCAGAATTTTCCGACGGCGCCAGTTCGTCCAGAAGGTCGAGCCGGCAACGAGAGTAGGCGCGCTCACGCTCCACGTGCATGAGCACGTCGCGCGCGGCGCCTGGGAGCGGCGGCAAGTCCGGATCGTATTTGACGTGCTCGATCGCGCGTGCGCCCGGCGTCGGAACCTTGGCGCCAGGATTGAGCAGCAGTTCAGGATCGAAGGCCCGCTTTACCTGGGCGAAGCGATCGAGCGTCGATGCTGGCCACACCTGGCGCAGCAGCGGCGCGCGAAGGCGTCCGTCGCCATGCTCGCCCGAGATCGTCCCGCCCAGGCTCGCCGCGAGCGCGGTGACTTCGGTGAGCAGCTCACTCACGCGCGCGCGCCAATCAGGAAGTCGTACGTCGACCAACGGATTGACGTGCACGTGCGCGTCGCCCGCGTGGCCGAAAATGACGCCGGGGATTCCCTGCCTCTCCAGCGCGACACGGACGCCGCGGACATAGTCGGCGAGCCGTGCGGGCGGCACGCAGCCATCCTCGATGAACTGCATCGACTTGAGCGCGGGATCGAGCCTGCTGAGGATGGGACTGGCCGCATGACGCAGCTCCCACATCGAGCGCTCGGTCTCCGCGTCGAGCGCGAGCACGACAGCAGTTGCCCCGGCGGCGGCGAAAGACGTCTCGAGCGCGCTTGCGAGGGCGACGCAATCCTTTGTGCTTGCGCCCTCCACTTCGGCGAGGAGCACCGCCTCGGTATCCGGAGGGATGGGGATCGTCATGCCGCCGCGTCTCGCGACGTCGAGAAAGGTGCGGTCCAGGAGCTCGCATGCGCTCGCACCCGCGCTCAGCGCACCGGATGACGCGTGCACTGACTCTTCCAGCGTCGAGAACGCGGCGAGCACGCTCGCGGTGTGTGCGAGCAGCGGCGCGAGCCGCAACTCGAGTCCGACGATGAACGCCAGCGTCCCTTCGCTGCCGACCAACAGGTCGACCAGCTCGCTGCTCTCCGCGTATGCCGCGAGTCCGTAGCCAGACGACTCCTTGCGCACTCCGGGGTGGCGCGACGGCGTCGCACGCTCCGACGACACGAGTTCCGCCGCTCGGGCAAGGAATCGCTGCACCGGCGGAACACCGGGTGGTGGCGAACCTCGCCGCACCACGGCGCGCGACCCATCGGCGAACACGCAGTCGAGCGCCTCGACCCACGCGCGCATCGAGCCGTAGCGAAGCGTGTGCGCGCCTGCCGAATTGGTGGATGCCATGCCTCCCACGGTGCAGTAGGCGCCGCTCGATGGATCAACGGGGAAGGTGAGTCCCACGGCTCGCGCCGCCGCATCGACAGCGCCACGGACCACGCCCGGCCCGCACTGCACCGTCGACGAAACGACGTTCACCGCGTCGAGTGCGCGCAGTTCGCTCATGTCTACGATGACGCCGTCCCCGATCGCGCCTCCCGCCATGCTGCTTCCCGAGCCGCGCGGGATCAGCGGTGCGCGCTCCACCGCCGCCCACTGCACGAGCGCGACGACATCATCAGCGTCGACGGGAACTGCGACTGCGCGCGGAACGATCTGCCCAATCCCGGCCGCTTCGCTGTACACGGCGCGCGCCGGCGCGTCGACGCGAAACCGTCCACGAAAAAGGGGAGGACCATTGAGCACGGGTATCATGGCGGGCCGAGGTGTCGAGGAGTCGCCCGGACGGTATCTTGAACGTTGTGACGAGAAGTCTAACGGCCGCGGCCTCCGACCAGACCCAACCGAGAGCCGCGCGCGACGCCGCACGCCTCGACGCGTCCGACAGGTTCGCGCGCGAGATCCTTCCCTCGGTGTCTCGCACATTTGCGCTCAGCATTCGCATCCTGCCCGGTACGCTCGGGCGCGCCGTCCTCGGCGCGTACCTGCTCTGCCGCATCGCGGATACACTGGAAGACGAGCCCGTCCTCCCGGCGGAGGCGAAAGCATCGCTGCTCGAGGAGCTGTGTCGCTGCTTCACGGACGCCGACGCCGCCGACGCGTTTCCGGAGCGGCTGGTGTCGCTCGCGGGGGACGACGCGCACGTTCGGCTCGCGCGCCACGCGGATCTCGTCTTCGTCCTCTATCGGTCGCTGCCTGGGCCGACGCAGGTCCACGTTCGCCGGTGGGTGAGCGAGATGATCAATGGGATGCGAAAGTTCGTGCTCCTGTACCCCACGGGTATCCGCATCCAGAGTCTCGAGGAGTACAGAGAGTATTGCTACTACGTCGCCGGGACGGTTGGGTACCTCCTCACGGACCTCTGGCACGAGCACGCACCGAGTATCGGCGACCGCCAGTATCACGTCCTGCGCGAAAAGTGCCGAGCGTTCGCCGAGGCGCTTCAGACCGTGAACATTCTCAAGGACGTCGCGACGGACGCGGAGCGCGAAAACTCCATCTACATCCCGGAGGAGCTGTTGCGTGAGCACGGGAGCAGCCACGCGACAATCCTCGCACCCGACCGCCTCCGCGCGACGCGAGCCGCGCTCGCAACGATGGTGCAATTGGCAACGAAGGACCTCGAGGCCGCGCGCAGCTATCTAATGTTGATTCCGCGGCGCGCCGTGGCGATCCGACTGTTCTGCGTGCTGCCGCTGCTGTTCGCACACGCGACGCTCCGCGATCTCACGCGCAACCCGAACGCCATGGCGCACCGCGACGTCGTCAAGATTTCTCGACGCGAGGTGAAGTCGCTCACGCTCTTCGGGTTTCTGGTGATTCTGAGCAATCGCGGGCTCGCCTGGCTGGCCGATCGCGCGATGCGGCGCCCGTTCCTCGTGGCGGGGGTGCGGTAGCGAGAGCGAGCTACCGTCCACTGACCACCGCGGCCAACATGCTCATCAGTGTTGGCGGGCGGCCCGCTTCGCCGCGCTCCAGCCGATCGAGTACCTGCTCCAACGCCAATTGCGCCCGGGTGACTGTCCGATCGTGTGATGCGCGCGCGGCGGCGAATCCGAGTGGAAGCGCGACGGCGGCCGGTGCGGCGATGACAAATATTGGAAAGCTGAGCACAGCGAGCACGCCGCCGGCGATCACCGCGGCGCCTGTGAGTGCGGCGTTCTGCTTTGCCATCATGGCCCGGTGGCCGCCGAGCTGCGCATCCAGCCGAACGAGCACACGTCCCTCATCGATGCCGATCGCCGTTGCGCCCACGCACGTCGCGCGTGCGAGCGCCTGATCGCGGCCGCTCACTGTCCGTCGTACCGCCGCGATCAGGTCTGTTCGCGCTTCCCACACGATGCGCTCGGTGAAGTAGCGCTGCGGGACGAGCCCTTCCTGTCGCTGCATCCACTCATCCACGGCTTTGAGCACCTGCGCCGGTGTTCCGCGCACCGTGCGCTGAGCGCTCACCGCCGCACCGCCATACAGCGTGGCGAGCACGCCCCGCTCATCGGGCATGACCGCGACGCGCGTGCGCTCCTCGGCCAATGCCTGCCGCAGGTTTATCGGGTCGAGGCCAACCTCCTTGGCCAACGCGACGAGTTGCGCTTCCGTGAGCTGTCCTTCGGGATCGCTCGTCGTCGAAGACTGGAGCTCCAGCGCACGCGCGAGGATGCGATCGACCGACGCGCGGTCGATCGTCGCAGGAACAGCTGGTGGACGCGGAGCATCGGCCATGGCTGACAATCTAGCGAGAACAGCACGACTAGATGCCGCCCAGGATCGCGTCGAACTGACGAGTCAACGCATCGCGAACCGCATCCGGCAGCGAAAACACCGACATGAATGCCGATCGCGGATCCGTCGGAGCCGTGCGTCCCGCCGCCTGCAGGTAGTAGCGCATGTAGCCGGGAACCGCTGTGGGAATCGTCTTCTCCAGCAACATTGCGCCCGCGCGTACCGCGGCCGCTTGCTCATACCGTGACGTCACGCCGGCGCGGCGATCGGCCGGTGTCGTGTTGTCCTCGATCGCCGCACTTGCGGCCGCACCGGTGATCTCGTGCGCCATCACATACAGCACATTCTCCGAGTCGCC
Organism: Gemmatimonadaceae bacterium; assembly: GCA_031360095.1. Classification (GTDB taxonomy): domain Bacteria; phylum Gemmatimonadota; class Gemmatimonadetes; order Gemmatimonadales; family Gemmatimonadaceae; genus AG11. Next base: position 8,611 of record JANMAY010000121.1, on the reverse strand, counting down.
GAGCGCGTCAGGCATGGGGCCCGCGACGGCATTCTGCTGCTTGCCGAAGTGCACAGTTCGCCCTTCACCGCCCAGCGGCATCGAGAGATACAGCTCACCATTCTGCTGCTGCGTGTTGTTCAGGAACCGCTGGAGCGCCGGGCGCCACTGCCGCTGCCAGAGCGAATCGACATGACCGGTCACGAAGCGGCGGCTGTTCGACTCCGACGTCCAATAGTCGTGATAGAATCGCCGGCTCTCGTCGTCAACGGAGCCAACGAAGGTGCGCAGCCACTCGCGGTCGGCCGCCGACTGAAACGCGCTGCCGAGAATCGCGAAATAGGTTCGCAGATTGGGATCGTTCGTCGCCCCCTGATTTCCCCCCGAGCCCACAAAGAGGTCAATGACCTGCCGCATCTGAGCCCACGACTCGAAGTACAACGGAAGGAACTGCCCGCTGGTCGCCAGTGAAGGCTGCACGTCGATGCGCGCACGCAACTGGGACCGATTGGCATCGAGTTGGGACGAGACGGAGCGCTGCCGGCGCACGCCGTTGATCCGGTCGCGATAGCCGCGGCGGAAATAGGGAACGAGCGTCGTGTCGTCGGTAATCAGGGCGTAGCTGTGGAGCCAGAGGTCGAGATGCTCCCGCGCACGCACCGGCCACGTGCTCTGCACGAGCGGAGACGCACCCGCCGAGGGAGCGCCCGAGCCGGCGGGTGGATTCGGGGATGGAGATGGTGAAGGGGTCGCGCCGGCACAACCTGTACACAGCGCGAGGGCAACGATCGCAGCTCGGGTGACGCGATGAATCGGCGGAATGGCGTACATGGTGAACACGGTTGGCGGTGGGTGCGTGAGGACGGACGGGCTCCCTAGTCGCAATCCACGCGCCGATGTCTCGCCGGCCTCAATGCTCCGCGGCGGCCTCCGCAGCGCGACCGCACGCAACACAGTACCGCCATCCTCGCTCGAGCTCGCTCCCGCAGGCAGGGCAGTGGACCACCGCCATGTTCTGTCCGCAGTGGGGGCAGAAGCTGATCTGACGACCGGCCGGCAGCGCGCCTTTGCAATACTGGCAGTTCTCGTTTTCGCCGATGACGACCGGCTTCACGGAGCGACGCGATGCGTCGCTCGTCGCGGTGATGACGCTGGTGGACGAACCCGTGTTGGATGCCGGCGGCAACGTCCCGGGTGTTGCCCGAAACGCTGCGGTGGCCGACGTGCGCGGTTCCGTCGTGCCCGTCATGCTGGGGGTGGTCTGTGACGACGACGGACGACCACCCTGCAACTCCTGGAGCGCTTCGGGAGCAAGCGCGACATGTTCGAGCGCGAAGTCCCGAATCTTCGCCGTGTTGGGATTCACGCCCGTATGTTCGGCGCTCAAGACGTCGCGCATCTTGTCGTCCACCACGAGGTAGCCTTTGGCGCCAGTCAACAGCTCGAGCAGCGTGACCTCGTAGTCCTGATTCGTTTCCAGGCCCAGCTCGCGACGATGCAGTCGATAGGGAAGAATCGTCTGATAGAGCTCGCCCACCTGGAATGGCTGCGTCAGAAACTGCGGGAAGCTCGTGCGAAGCGTGCGTACGAGGTGACGATACATCCGATCGACATTGTCCATCGGTCGCTCTCCTTTGTCGGTTCAGCTCAGATTGCTGTGCTGGGCAACGGGCGCCCGGCGGGAAAAACGCGTCCCGCCGGAAATGGCGCCGGCTCCAGCGACAGTCGCTTGCCCGTGCGCTGCTCCTCGAGCCACGCATCGAAGCCGGACGTGCGCGCGCCGCCCGATTGTGTCTGCTCCTTGGCCGCGGCGACGGCCAGGTCATTGGCGTACTCGTTCTGCGGATGTCCCGCGTGGCCTCGCACCCATTGCCACTCGACGCGATGCGGCGTCGCTTCGTCGACGAGCTCCTGCCAGAGCTCGAGATTCTCGATCGCGCCGACTTTTCGGCGCCACCCACGATCCGCCCACCCGTACACCCACTCGGTCATTCCCTTTACGAGATATTGGGAGTCGCTGGTGAACAGCACGCGAAAGCGTCCGCCCTTGCGGCCAATCACGCGAAACGCTTCGCTCGCGCTCCGCAGCGCCATGCGGTTGTTCGTCGTGGCCGGCTCGGAGATCCAGTAGTCCCAGCGCGTCAAGCGATCGGTCGTCCTATTCACGTATTCGATGACCCCCGCCGCGCCGCCCGGATTGTTCCCTTCGCGGCCATTGCCGAGGCACGATTCATCGGCGTAGATCGCAACGAGCGGTAGTGGCGCAACGGTATCCCGCACGCCGGACGTCATACAACCTCGATCCCCTCGAGCTCGTCGATGTACAACGTCAGCGCATCGCCGGTCGTGGGATGATGTGCTTCGAGTGCTTCGCGCCCGCCGGTGACACGAAGGCGATCCACCACAATCGTGAACTCGGTACCGCGTCGCCAAACGGCGAGCCGGCGCCGATCGGCGATGGCACGCTCGAGCGCGTCGTATTGCGCGGGAGTCAGTTGGGTGACCTTTGGCCGACGAGGCATGGAGCGAACGGGGCGGCGATCAGAAGCACCATCGCTGAGCGAATGAGCCGAGAACGTCCGTCGCGCGGTCGATCTCGTCCAGCGGAATGTACTCCTCCGCCGCATGGGCGAGGGAGATGTCGCCAGGGCCAAAGCAAATCGCGGGGATTCCTGCCTCATTAAACAGCGCCGCATCGGTCCAGGCGGACATGCCTTCGATGCGAACCGATTCTTCCTTTTCCTCCAGCGCATGCGCGAGCTCGCGCACGATTGGCGCATTGGCGTCGACGTCGCTTGGCGATTGGGTCAACAGCACACGCACCTGTGACGCGAAGGCGGGATGCCGCGCGCGAACGGCGTCGCAGGCACGCTCGACGTCGCTCGCCGCGCTGTCCGGAGGTTCGCCGGGCAGCGTGCGCCGCTCGAGACGCAGGACGCATCGGTCGGGATAGGTGGACATGCCCGTTCCACCTTCGATCAACGACGCATGCAACGACGGGCGGCCGAGCAGCGGATGGCTGATGTGCGCAAGCACGTCGGTCTCGAACCGGTCGAGCTCCGCGAGCAGAAGTCCAGCGTGCCGAATGGCATCGACGCCGATGTCCCATCGGCTGCCGTGTGCCGCTTTGCCACCCAACACGACCTCGATCCACGCGAATCCGCGATGCGCGGGCATCACGGCAAGCCCGGTCGGTTCACCAACGATGGCACCGTCGGTTCGGATACCACGTGCAAGGAGTGCGCGCGTGCCGAGGCTTTCATATTCTTCGTCCGCCACTGCCGCGACAGTGATCTCTCCGCGCACACCAGCTCGCGCGGCCCGCCAGGCGCCCGCGCACATCGCGGCCAGACCACCTTTCATATCGGCCGCGCCCCGACCGAACAGCCGCCCCTCTCGTTCTTCACCCCCGAAGGCCGAGTGCGACATGCCCTCGGTGCCCACGACGTCGAGATGCCCGTTCAGCATCAGTGATCGCCCGCCCCGAGGGGCGCCAATGCGCGCGATGAGATTGGGGCGACCGGGTGCGACGTCGTGCAGTTCAGTGCGAAACCCCCAGTCGTGAAGAACGTCGCGAAGGAGCACCGCAGCGTCACGCTCACCGGGCGCCCCGGGACAGAGCGTGGGATTTCGCGAGTCCACTCGAACGAGGGCGCGCGCGAGCGCTCGGGCGTCACCTGCGGCAATCGATTCCGTCATCGCTGCTCCTCGTGGTGCATGTCGTCGCCGGTCAAACGCGCGACGACGTCGAATCCTGCCGTATCGATCTCATACTCGAGCCGCGTTCCCAAGGAAGCGAGTGCGTCCGTAAGCTCGCCCTCCCGTCCGTCCGCCGCGAACGCCAGCACGCATCCCCCGCCCGACGCACCAAGCGCCTTCGTGCCAAGTGCACCATGGCGTGCCGCCATATCGACGATCGCGTCGATTCGCGGGGTCGTGATGGATGGATGGAGCCTGCGCTGCTCCACCCAGTTTTCACCAATCAGCACACCGAGCGTATCGAGATCCTCGGCACGCAGCGCTGCCGCGACCTGGACCGCGAGCGCCTTGGTGCGCGCGAGCGCCCCCACGACGCGGGTGTCGCCCGCAAGGTAGCCGTCGAGCACCGCGAGAATCGTGTCGCCGGAGAGGCGCGATTCGCCGGTATAGAGGACGACGCCACGTCGTGCGATTGCCGCACGACAGCTCGGGGAGAGCTCGATACGCTCCACGCCCACGCAGTCGGAGAACGTGAGCAGGAGTGCGCCACCGATCGCGGCCGCATAGTGATCTTGCGATCCACCGAGCAATCCGAGCTCGTCGACTTCCGTGGCGCGACTGAGCGCCGCGAGCGAGGCAGGATCGAGCGGACTGCCGGCCAGCTCGCGAAGCGCGCCGGCGAGTGCGACGCTGGCGGCGGAGGAACCACCGAGGCCCGCGCCGACGGGGAAGTCACTCGAGATCTGCGCATCGGCTGAGCTGAGTGGCGACCGAGCCACTGCAGCGCGCACGAGCGCGTCGTCGTCGGCGGTGGCGAGGGGTGAGCGTCGACCCGCGACATGCCCACCAGATGCAGCGGTCGCCGTCGCATATCGCGTGATCGCGATATTGCAGACGAGACCACCCTCTCGGTCGCAGTAGGGCGGAACGTCAGTCCATCCGCCAGCAAAATCGAGTCGGGTGGGCGCACGCGCGATGATGGCGCGAGTCACGCCCAGCAATCAGACAACGAGTCGTGCGGCGGGTGCCGCACGACGCTAGCGTTTCTTCTTTGGGGCCGGCTTGCCGCTCTTGCCGGACGGCTTCGACTTCGGCGCCGCCTTCGAGCCAGCCTTGGCGGAGGAGCCCGCCTTTGCAGGCTTGGCCGCCGCGCCCTTGCTCGGCTTGGCAACTGGCTTGGCGGGCGGTTTTGCAGCGACCTTGGGTGCGGGCTTGGAGGGCGCGGCCTTGGCGACGGGCTTGGAAGGCGGAGCGACAACGACCGGCGGCGGAGGTGGTGGAGCGGCGGGCTTCACAACCGGGCGCGGTCCGCCGGTACGGAGCGAGAATGCCCCCGGACGCTGCGGTGGCGCATTGAGCATCGCGGCAGCGTTGGCAGCGTCGCGCGCCGCCTTGTCGATCGCCGCCTTTTCCGCGGCGATCTTGGACGCGGTGGGGCGGCCCTTCTCGCTTGCGGGTTTCTTGGAGTAGGCGTCCTCGGCTTCGCGAATCAGCTTGTCGGCCTCTTCCTGTGTCATCTGACCGCGGCGGACCATGTACTGCACCAAGTCGCGGGCGCTTTCAATGGCGAAGCCGGCGAGGCCGGCGGCAGCGCTGATGACGTCCTTCATGGCCGACGACACCTTGCTCCCCGCCTCCTGACTGATCAATTGCGCACGCTCGGCCATCTCGGCAACCGTGTCGCGCATGTCGGCGCCACGATGCCCAGGACCACGTCGCGGCGCTGCGGCTGGAGCAGGCGCCTTTTCCTCGTCCGTTTCCTTGTCCACCATTGCCCGGTCCGTCCCGTGCTCTGGGGAGCGAGTCCCCGTTTTTCATTGAAGGCGGCCTGCGACGTGGCTAACTTCGCCACAGCCACCATGCGCGCCGGAATTCTCGCGGCAAGTATATGATTTTTCGACAGCTACGCAAGGTTTCCTGACAATCCGCGCGAACGTTTTTCACACCGAAAGCTGGCGATTATACAGTATGGGATGGAGTTTATATGCCTCCAGCATATACAATCATCGAAACACTATAGCGCCATCATATGCCGCTTAGGGCTAAAGTTCTCGATCTCACGCGAGTTCTCGCAGGACCGCTCTGTACTATGATGTTGGGCGACATGGGTGCCGATGTACTCAAGGTCGAGCGACCGGGAACGGGGGACGAGACTCGGGGCTGGGGTCCGCCATTCGATTATCGAGGCGAGAGCGCCTACTACCTGAGCGTCAATCGGAACAAGCTTTCGGTCGAGTTGGACCTGGACGACGTCGCCGATTTGGCAATGCTTTCCGATCTGGTCGAACACGCGGATGTCGTGGTCGAAAACTTCCGGCCAGGCGTTCTTGCCCGGCGCGGCCTGGAGCCTGCGGCGCTCGTCGCGCGCCTTCCGCGCCTCGTATGGTGCACCATCTCGGGCTTCGCCGCCGATGCCACGCGGCCGGGCTATGACTTCGTGGTGCAGGCAGAGTGTGGATGGATGGCGATCACCGGGGAGCCCGCGGGCCCGCCGATGAAGCATGGGATTGCGCTCGCGGACGTCATGGCGGGAAAGGACGCGGCAATCGGTGTCCTCGGCGCGCTGATCGCTCGCGAGCAAACGGGGATGGGTGGTCTGGTCGAAATTTCTCTTTCGCGGAGCACTGAGGCCGCGCTCGTGAACGTCGCGCAAAACACGCTCGTGTCGGGCAACGCTCCGCGCCGCTGGGGGAATGCGCATGCGAACCTGGTTCCGTACCAGATGTTCGAGGCGGCCGACCGGGGGATCGTGATCGCCGTTGGGAGCGACACGCAGTGGGTCATATTCGCGCGTGCGCTGCAGCTTGGTCCCGTGGCCGATGACGACGCGCTGCGCACGAATGCCGGACGGCTCGCGCACCGCGAGCGCGTGGTGACCGCGATCGCAGCGCGCATTCGCGAGCGGCAGGCGGAGGAATGGCAGCGCATTCTGGACGCGGCGGGAGTGCCATGCGGCTTGGTGCGCACCGTACCCGAGGTGCTTGCCGACTGCGATGCGTCGGCGCTCACGGGAATGCCGCCGAGCGTGCCCGGCACGATTCGGCGGCCGCCGCCCCGGTTGGGTGAGCACACGGATGTGGTACGGCGCTGGGGCTGGGAGGCGTTCGACCGTGAACCGTGAGCCGTGGAACCGCGAACGATTTTTGGGCTGTTACGGCCTCGGCCGACGGCTCGTCCAAAGAACGTGGCAACCCGATATGCAGTAAATGGTGGGACGGCGACCCTGTCCCGCGCGCGAAATCTTCGTTACTCTATCGTCGTGAGGACGACGGAGCCGGAACTGCTCGTTGATCAGGACGACTCTGATCAGCGCATCATACAACGTGTGCTCGCGGGCGACCGCGATGAGTTCACCGTGCTGATCACTCGGTACAGTGATCCGCTCTACCGACACGCGCTGTGTATGACTGGGAGCCCGGATGTCGCGGAAGACATCCTGCAGCTCTCGTTCATCAAGGCGTATCAGCATCTCGCCGAGGTGCGCGGGCGGTTCGACGCCTGGGTGTTTCGAATCGTCGCCAATGGCTGCAAGGATTGGCTGAAGAACATCCGCCGATCGCATCTCAGCTATGACGAGGATGACCAGCCGTCGGGCTATGCGACGCCGGAAGAAGAGCTCGACCGTACGGAGCTGCGCTCGGATCTGGACGTTGCTCTTTCGTCACTGCCGCCGTCGCTGCGCGAGGCCTTCGTCATGAAACACGTCGAGGGGCGCTCGTACGAAGAGATGGCTGATCTCCTGGGAACTACGGTGGGAGCTCTGAAGATGCGCGTCCACCGTGCGCGTGAAGCGCTTCAGGCCTTACTCGAGGAAAAATACGCCTAATGTTCGACGACATTCATTCTGACGGGCTAGGGGAGAGTCGAAAGCGGGAGCGCGGGGCGGGTCAGCCCGAGCGTCCGCTCGCCGACCGCGAAGTTCCACTCGGCCCACCGAGCACGACGATCGCAGAAGCGGTGCACGCTTGGCTCGACGGCGAGACGCCGGAACGCGATGCACGGCGCGGCGAATGGTCTCGCGACGTCGACTTCTGGAAGCGGCTGGACGACGACCTCGTCACGCGCCGCCGGCTGCGCACGCCTGCGGGCCTTCAGGCTCGCATCATGGACGCGATTCCGCAGCACGCGCCGACGCTCATCACGCCGTGGTGGCGGCGTGAGTTCGTCGTCACGCCGAGCAGCGCAATCGTCGTGGCTGCCACGCTGATGGCAATGGCTGTGGCAGGAACCGCAATCCTGATGCGCTTGTAAAAAGCGCGCCCGATTGCAGTCACCAACGCGCCGGTCTCACGGAGGCCGGCGCTCTTTTTTGTTACGAACCGAGTCGACGTGCAAACTCGATCTCGAGCGCCTCGCCTGGCATGACCTCGAACCAGCGTGCGAGCAGCGCGTCGCGCGCCTGCCGGACGCGCGAGAGCTGCTCGTCGGTCAACGTTGGCGGCGTGATGACGCCGGCATGCTTTCCCGCGCTCACGTATCGCACTGCATGCTCGTTGAACTCCGCGGAGGTGCACTGGTCCATGCTGCGCCGCTCGGTGTCGAAGAAGCCCACCAGCAACTCCACCTCGCGTGCCTCCGCGGGGATCGACCCGCGTGGCCACGGCGCAGCGAAGTCGCCAAGCTCCATCAGCCTGCGTGCAGGAGAGCGCGGCGGACCCGTCCTTTCCCTTCTTGATGCGGATGATCAGTTCGGGTTTCTCAGGCCGCATCAGCGAGCGAGCGAAGGAACGAGTGGCTGCAGGCGCGCGGTGAAGGCATCGAGCGCTTTGCGCAACTCGACGTAGCGCTCCGCGGCGTCGCGCCCGACCGCCTGATCGGCGTCGAGCGTCATGCTGTACAAATAGCGAATGTGCGCCTGGAGGCCGGGTCTGCTGTAGCGAATGGGCGGAGTGATGAACTCTGCCTCGAGCGCGCGGACGGATGGATTGTCCGG
>JANMAY010000110.1:0-31673 GCA_031360095.1 Gemmatimonadaceae bacterium | reverse complement strand
AACCGGTTCACGACGAGCATACCGCCGTCGGTGGCGATGACCATGAGGTCGCCACGGTAGCGTCGTCCGCCAAAGCCGACGGATCCGCTCGTGACGAGCGGCCGCGCGATCATGAAAGTCTCGCGCGCCGTGACCGGCCGTGAATCTTCGCGCGCGGCACGCAGATACCGTCCCTCGCGCGTAAGAACCCACCGCTCTCCCGGCTCCGTGAGCGCAACGAGCGTGGTGCCGTCAGCCGCGTAAATGCGCCAGGCATCGTCAGCGGACAGGACAACCCGATCCTGTGATTCGGCCAGCGCGATGCGAACGACCCGTGCCGACGCATCGCGCGGACTTCGCACGGACGTCGCGGGACGACTGGATGCCGCTGCCGCCGAACAGGCGAGTGCGAACAGAGCCGTGCAGGTCATTCTAACCCGAGCGAACAACCGGCTACCCACGCGCCTCGCCCAGCGCCCCGTCCAAGCGCTCGAGGGTCAGCGCGATCTCCGCATCGCCATGCGCCGCCGACAGGAATCCCGCCTCGAACGCCGACGGCGCGAGGTACACGCCTCGCTCGAGCGCCGCGTGGAAGAATCGGCGGAACAGATCGACGTCCGCCGTGCGCGCGTCCGCGTACGAGCGCACAGGCTCGACGCGAAAGAAAAAGCCGAACATCGAGCCCGCACTGTCCGCCGTGAGCGGAACGCCGCGCCGCGCCGCAATGCCACGCAACCCTTCCACGAGCGCGCGCGTTCTCGTCGCGATCGATGCGTGCACCGCCGGAGTGAGCGCGGTGAGCGTTGCAATGCCGGCCGCCATCGCCAACGGATTCCCCGACAGCGTCCCCGCCTGATACACCGGGCCGCTCGGCGCCACTTGGCTCATCAGATCGCGCGACCCGCCGTAGGCCGCAACTGGAAGTCCACCGCCGATCACCTTGCCGAGCGTCGTGAGATCAGGCGTGACGCCATACAGCTCGGCGGCGCCGCCGATGGCGACGCGAAATCCCGTCATCACTTCGTCGAAGACGAGCAGCGCGCCATGCTCCGTGGCGAGACGGCGCAGCGCAGGAAGAAATGCGGGGTCGGGGGGTATGAAGCCGGCATTGCCAACTGCTGGCTCCACGAACATCGCCGCCACGCGATTGCCGTGCGAGCGCATCAACGCCTCGACCGCCGCGATGTCGTTGAATGGAACCGTCAGAGTAAGCGCCGCGAGCGCATCTGGAACACCGGGCGAATTCGGCAGGCCAAGTGTGGCGACGCCGGAGCCGGCGCGCACTAGGAAGCTGTCCGCATGACCGTGATAGCACCCATCGAACTTCACGAGCAGCTCGCGGCCCGTCGTCGCCCGCGCGAGCCGGAGGGCACTCATCGTGGCTTCGGTGCCGCTCGACACGAATCGCATCATCTCGACGTGCGGCATGCGCGCCCGCACGAGCAGCGCGAGCTCGTTTTCGAGTCCGGTGGGGATGCCGAAGCTCGTGCCCTGCTCCATCGTGCGACGCAACGCATCCAGCACCTGCGGTGCGGCGTGACCGAGCACGAGTGGACCCCACGAGAGCACGTAGTCGATGTACTCGTTGTCGTCCACATCCCAGATGCGGGCGCCTTGTCCGCGAGCCACGACGAACGGCTCGCCGCCAACGCCGGCGAACGCGCGAACTGGCGAGTTCACGCCGCCGGGAAACAGCTCCTTCGCCCGCGTCATGATCTCGTGCGACCGCGTCGTGACGCGGCGTGAGCCGCCCTCCACCGCAGTCACCGGCCGAAACTCCCCATCGTCACGGGCATCATCGGCAGCGCACGCACCCGCTTCGCAGGCGCTGCCATTGCATTGACGACGCGCAGCAGCGTCGCGCGGAAATCGACGTCGTCTTCGACGCCTTCGATCACCGCATCCACGATCGTGCCGGGCGCGAGTCGTTCGGCTCCCTGCACGTACGCAATCCCATCGACGTCGTCCGCCTGCCACACCGTGCGGGCGTGCGCCTCGCCGTCCACGACGCGATCGATCATCGTACGCGCCGTCATGCCGATGAAGCGCTCGTACCGCTCGGCGGTGACCTGCCGCTGCAGTTCCATCAGGCGCTCGAGTCGCTGCTGCTTCACCGACTCCGGCACATCGTCCGCCAATTCGGCGGCGCGCGTTCCGTCCTGCGGCGAATAGGTGAACGCGCCGACACGCTCGAACTGTATCTCTTCGAGGAACGCCATGAGACTCGCGAAATCGTCATCCGTCTCGCCGGGGAAGCCGACGATGCACGTCGTGCGGATTGCGATATCCGGCACGACCTCCCTCACTTTTGCCACGCGATCGCGAATGGTGTGCTGCCGCTCCGGCCGGCGCATCCGCGCCAGCACCGCATCCGACGCATGCTGCATCGGCTTGTCGAGATAGGGGAGAATGCGCGGCTGCTGCGCCATCACCTCCAGCAGGCGCGGAGTGATCCCGGACGAATAGAGATAGAGCATGCGCAGCCACGGAATGCTCGTCTCGCGCACGAGCGCCTCGAGCAGCTCGGGCAACGTGAACCCATCTCGGCGATCGCGGCCATAATGCGCGAGATCCTGGGCAACGAGATTGACCTCTCGAGCGCCCTGTGCCTCGAGGAGCTGTGCTTCTCGAATGACCTCATCCAGGGTGAACGAGCGATGCTTGCCGCGCATCAGTGGAATGGCGCAGAACGCGCATCCATGATCGCAGCCCTCGCTCACCTTGAGGTAGCGAATGTGCGGCACGTCGCCGGTGAAGAGTCGCACGCCGGGATGAATTGCCGGCACGTCGTCGATCAAGCCGCGCGCCTCGAGCTCGGGCAGCAGCCGGTCCATCTCCGACGAGCCGAGAAAGAGGTCGACCTCCGGAAGCGCTTCCGCGAGCTCGCTCTTGTGACGCTGCACCATGCACCCGACAGCGACGACCGCCTGGCACACACCCTCCGCCTTGTGACGGCCCGCCTCGATGATGGCATCGATGGACTCCTTCTTCGCCGCGTCGATGAAGCCACACGTATTGATCACGATCACCTCGGCTTCGCCAAGATTCTCGGTGTACTCGGCTCCACGGTCGGCGAGCTGAGCGAGATAGCGCTCGCTGTCGACCGTGTTCTTGTCGCACCCAAGTGTGATGAAGCCGAGTTTCATGCGGAGCAGCGGAGGGCGCCGGGCCAATGGAGGGCGGCGTGGAGCGACGATGCGGCCTGGGCCGAGATGTGCAGATGTGAAGCGTAAATGTAGCTTGCCGTGCGACTTAGCTCTAGCTCCGCAGTGACAGTCCCGATGATCTTCTCTCTCAAGGCGGCGCGCGCGATCACCGTGATCGTGCTCGCGGTGTGCACTGGTTGCCGAGACGACCCTCGACAGCCGCACGTCTTTCGTGCTCCGCCGCCAGCCGTCGCGCCTGCCGCGGTTGCGCCACCCGCGCCGCCGGAGCTCCCCGTGGGATCCAATCCAATGGCCCAGATCGTCTCGGTCTACGATCCCACGACTGGCGCCGCCGTCGCGCTCGATGCGCTTCCTGCGCTGTTCGCTATGCAGGCCATTGCCGTGCGTGGCCCGACGCAGCCACCGCCGACGGGAGCGTCGCGGCTCGAGCTGTACTTCGACGGTTCGCGCGACACAACGCTAGTGCTTCCTTTGGATGCGCCGGTACCGAGCGTGGTCGCGCACTCGTTCGAAATTCGGGGCCTGTCGCCTGGCCGGTATGGTGTGAGCGTGCAGCTCGTAGATGCGCTGGGTATTGCCGTGAGGTCGACCCCGGTACGGGTGGAGGTCCGAACGCGGCACTAACACTTGCGTGAATGTACTTTGTATTATAAAGTTCTTTCCATGCCTACCTCCTTTGCCGCACCGGCCTCCGCGCTCGACGAGGAATTTGAGCGCGCAGCGGTCGAGACCACCCCCGTCGACACATCGTTCTACCGCACGCTTCTCGCACATGCGCTGACCCTCGGGGTACTCGCCGACCTGCTCCTCCACGAATCTCTGTTCGGCCTCGGCCTGCCGGTGTGGATCGCCTTGCTCGCACTGGATGCCGTCGCCCTCGTTTGGCATGCGGAGCGATGGCTCGAGCGAGAGGCGGGCGCATGGCTCGCCGTCGCCGTGTTGTTCAGCACGGGCGCTGCGTGGCGCGACGCAGGGGCACTCCAGCTGCTCGATGTATTGGCAACAGGTGGGGCCCTCGGGATGACGGCAATCGCGCTGAGCGAGAAGAGAGCGGCACTGTTCGCACACCGCATTCGAGACACCCTGTGGGCGGCGTTTCGTGTCATCTCCACTGTGGCTGCCGGAGTCATCCCCCTCGCTCTTCAGCCCGCGCGTGACGCGACTCCGCGCGGATGGGAATCACACCGCGCGCGCGATGCTGCCCGCGCAACGGCCATCGCCGCCGCGCTGCTCGTCGTCTTCGGCTCGCTGCTTCGCGGCGCCGATCCCATCTTCGCGAGCATCGTCGCGCTTCCCGACGTCGACTTCGAAGTGATGATGTCCCACGTCGTGCTCACAGGATTCTTCACATGGATTGTCGGCGGGTGGACACGTTCCGCGCTGCTCCCACGCACGCGTGATCTCGCGCGCGCGCCAGCGACATGGCCCATCACCTTGAGTGCGCTCGACATCACCGCCGCGCTGGGAACGCTCAATGTGCTGTTCGGCGCGTTCGTCGTGACGCAACTCGGGTGGTTCTTCGGCGGCGAGCGCTTCCTGCAGGAACGCACCGGACTAACCGCGGCCGCGTATGCGCGGGGAGGGTTCTTCGAGATGATGTGGGTGGTGCTGCTCATCGTGCCGCTGCTCGTCGCCACACGCGCGCTCCTGCGCCCGGGTCCCGCCCTCGCCAAGCGTCATACCCTTCTCTCGCTGCCCCTCATCGCCCTGCTCGGCGCGATGATCGTCTCCGCCTTCACGCGTATGCAGCTCTATGTCGGCTACTTCGGCCTCACACTCGAGCGCTTTTACCCGATGGTGTTCATGGCGTGGCTTGGTGTCGTACTCGCATGGCTCGCCGTCACGGTGCTGCGCGGGCGTCCCCACTACTTCTTCGCGGGTGCAATCATATCGGGACTGGCGACGCTGGGTGCGTTGAACGTGGTGGCTCCCGACGTCGTCGTCGCACGAATCAACATCGCACGCTCGCTCGAGGTGAAGGGAACCGCGCGACCTGCGCTCGATCTCGTGTACCTCGCCTCCCTGAGCGGCGAAGCTGTGCCCTTGGCCGTGCAGGCGACGCTTTCCGCATCGCCGAGCTCCGATGCGGCACAGCGCTGCCGCGCGGCGACGGATCTGCTCCAGCACTGGGGAACCACGAGCCGCGGAGCGCGGCGATTGGACCGCGCGGCCGCGTGGCGTGAGTGGAACGCAGGAATCGCGGGCGCTGTCGGCGTCGTTGGCGAGCGGTCGGCGGAGCTGCGGCGCGTCGCACACGAATCATGCGCCACCGTGAAACGTGATGTGCTACGGCGCGGCGTCGCTGCCCGGTAGGCTCCCACCGGCCATCATGCGAGCATCGCCCCCGCAGGTCACCGTGAGCCCGAGCGACGCGAGCGACGCGACGCGACGCGGGCCAACCTACCGGTAATTGCCGAACTGCAGTTGAACACCGAAATCCTTGCTCTTGAGGAGGGTGATGACCTCCTGCAGATCGTCTCGCGAGGGTCCGCTCACACGCACCTGTTCGCCCTGAATCGACGCCTGCACTTTCTTGAGCTTTGCGTCCTTGATGGCTGCGGCGACTTTCTTCGCGGTGTCGCCGTCGAGCTCCATCTTGAGCTTGACGTCGCGGCGCACGGTGTCGCCCGCCGCTTGGGTGATGGCGCCGACGTCGAGATTTTTCACGGGCACGCCGCGCTTGATCAGCTTTGTCTGTACGACGTCGAACAGCGCGGTCATCTGAAAATCGCTATCCGCCACGAGGTGGATGAGCGACTCGGAGCGCTTGAATTCGATCGATGCGCTGGAGCCTTTGAAATCGTAGCGCTGCGCGATTTCCTTCTGCGCCTGATTGATGGCGTTGTCGACCTCTTGCAGGTCAACACCGGTGGTGACGTCGAAGGATGCGGTGGTGGCCACTAGTCAGCTCCAGCTCACGCGGTATCGGCAGTGCGGCGCGCCCTTCGCGCGGCACTCTTCCTCGACGATGCGCACACCAGCCACGCCGCACAGCTCGAGCGCCTTCCGGTGCCAGCCGACGACGGTGGCGCAGTCGGGGACACTGAACGTCTCGGCGTCATAGGTGGTGAGCACCCCTTCCCGCTCGCCTGTGCGCTCATATTCGCGTCGCCCCACTTCATAGTACATGCGATAGATCTGCGGCGCTTTGGCGAGAAAGGCGTGCGCGTCGCCCTTGGTGAGGTAGGCCCGGTGTGCAGACGCCAGGTTGCTTGCCGCCGACGCCTCGCCCAGCCTCTCGAAATATCTCCCATCACCGCCGCCGACTTCCGTGACAATCGCTTGATCGAGTCGAGTGCCGAGCTCGAAGGGATACCAGCTGATGGACAACACCATCTTCAAGACCTTCTGATCTTCTGGTGGCAGCGCCGCCAACACGCGCGCCACGCCGTCCTTTCCGGCGGCCTCCTCGACGAAGGCGAGCCGCGCCTTCAGTACTGTTCCGCGAATCTGCTGCATCGTCATCGACACGCTCGTGGGAAGTGAATGCAAGCGGTCGCGCCCGTCGGCCAGAGCGCGGCAGTTAGCCGAGGTAGGACTCGAGTGCCCTGGCGCGCGACACGTGACGCAGCCGCGACAGCGCTTTTTCCTTGATCTGCCGCACCCGCTCGCGCGTAATGCCCAGAAGCGACCCAATCTGTTCCAGCGTCATGGGCTCCTCGCCATCCAGCCCGAAATACAACCGCAGAATCTTCGACTCGCGCTCCTTCAAGTGCGCGAGCGCCTCCTCGATCGACTCCGTCAGCGCCTTCTCGAACGTCAGTTCGTCGGGCGTTGGGTTCATGTTGTCCGGGAGATAGTCGAGCAGCTTGTTGTCTTCGCCCGGGGTCATCGGCGCATCGAGGGAGAGATGCGTCTGCGAGATCGACATCGTTTTCGCCACTTCCTCTTCCGTGATGTCCATACCCTCGGCGATCTCCGCGTGCGTCGCCTCGCGGCCGAGCTCCTGGAGGAGAAAGCTTGCTCGCTTGCCGATGCGGTGCAGCGTGCCGGCGCGATTGAGTGGCACTCGCACGATGCGGCTTTGCTCCGCCAGCGCCTGAAGAATGGCCTGCCGAATCCACCACACGGCATACGAGATGAACTTGATTCCCTTCGTCTCATCGAATTTGTGCGCGGCGCGGATGAGGCCGAGGTTGCCCTCGTTGATCAGGTCGGAGAGCGACACGCCCTGATTTTGATACTTCTTTGCGACGCTCACGACGAAGCGCAGGTTCGACCGGACCAGCTTGTCGAGCGCTTCTTGATCACCCACCCGGATTTTCTGCGCAAGGGCGACTTCGTCCTCTCGCGTTATCAGCGGATAGATGCTGATGTCCCGCAGATACTGGTCGAGCGATCCCTCTTCGAACGACGACTTCTTGTTGTTCGGAGTGGTGGCCATACTGGCGAGTCCAGGGGGAACGGCGGCTCCCGTCCCCAGAGCAGCGACGGGAGGAAGTGCGACCTACGGCGGTCGAGGACGTGCGAGGCGGGAGTAGAGCGGTTAGTGCACGCGCTCGCCGAGGCGCGTCCACCGGACGTGCGTCAGCCAGGCGAATTCGGCGGAAGAGTCGGGAGAAAAGCTGAAATACACCACCTCGGGCCGTCCGCGCAGCAGCGAGTCGGGCACAAAGCCCCAATACCGGCTGTCGAGCGAGTTGTCGCGGTTGTCACCGAGGACAAAGTACTGTCCTCCAGGGACGACCAACGGACCCCAATTGTTACGGGATGGATGGTAGGCCATGGCGGCCCCTGC
Organism: Gemmatimonadaceae bacterium; assembly: GCA_031360095.1. Lineage (GTDB taxonomy): Bacteria > Gemmatimonadota > Gemmatimonadetes > Gemmatimonadales > Gemmatimonadaceae > AG11. The sequence continues at coordinate 23,789 of JANMAY010000110.1, read as the reverse complement.
CGTCCGCACGAGAAAGTCGCTCTGCCAGCGGAATTCCTCCCAAACCGGATCGGTTTCCGGCTCGGTATGCGACACATACGGTTCGGCGAGGGCGATGCCGTTGCGAATGAGCACCGCGTCGCGCATGGCCAGGGTGTCTCCCGGCAGGCCGACCAACCGCTTCACAAAATTCTTGGTGCGATCCCGCGGCCACTCGAACACGATCACGTCGCCGCGGTGCGGCGCACGGAGCGCGGGTAGGCGATGGCCCGTGAGCGGAACCTCAGCCCCGTACACGACCTTGTTCACGAGCAGAAAATCCCCCACGAGCAGCGTGTGCTCCATGCTCCCGCTGGGAATCTTGAACGCCTCGACCACGAACGTGCGCAGGACGAGGAACAGGCCGACGGAGACCGTGATGATCTTCACCCACTCCCACACGAACGCAAAGCTGTCGCGCCGCCGATTGACGTGCTGCAACGCCTCCAGCTTCCGCTCTGGCGTAATCATTCGGTGCGGAAGCATTGGTTCTGGGGTGCCTGACATGGTCACTCTGCAATTAAGCCCGCTCTCGCAGACGCAGCAAGCGCACGCCCGGGAGCCTACCCGCAAGGCGCGCGGCGCCGGGCCCTAGTCTGGAGTGCCCAGATAGTTGTCGATTTGTGCCCGCTGGAGCGCACCGGAGAAGTCGCAGTACCCCACCTTGGTCTCCGAGTAGAACTCGTACACCTCCCAGCCACCTTCGCGGTGCCCGTTGCCCGTCTGCTTTACGCCACCAAACGGGAGATGCGCTTCCGCGCCGATGGTGGGTGCGTTGATGTAGGTGATCCCGTTGTCCAGCTCGTTGAAGGCCCGGAAGGCAAGATTGACGTCGCGGGTATAGAGCGACGACGACAGACCGTACTTCACACCGTTGTTCACGCGGAAGGCCTCGTCGGCGTCGTTCACGCGTATCACGCTGAGCACCGGCCCGAAGATCTCCTCCTGTTCGATGCGCATGCCGGATTCGACCCGAGCGAAGATCGTGGGCTCGAAGAAGAAGCCGTGCTCGTACGCTTTGCCATGCGGACGTTGGCCTCCGCACAGCAGGTCGGCGCCATCGTTCTGACCGATGTCGATGTACCGATCCACCTTCTTGCGCGAGTTCTCGTGGATGAGCGGGCCCACGTCCGTGCCCTTCTTCCGGCCGTCACCGAGCTTCATCTCACGAGCACGATCCACCAGCCTGCCGAGGAAGGTGTCGTGGACACCTTTCTGAAGGATGAGGCGGCTCGTGGCAGTGCAGCGCTGGCCGGTGGTCCCGAACGCTCCCCAGAGCACGCCATCGAGCGCGAGATCGAGATCGGCGTCGTCCAACACGATCATCGCGTTCTTCCCGCCCATCTCCAGCGAGAGACGCTTGTGCATCCGGCCGCAGGTTTCGCCAACCTGACTCCCTGTTTCGGTGGAACCGGTAAAGGAGATGACCGGCACGTCCGGATGGTTCACCAGGGGAGCCCCCACGTCTTCGCCCGTTCCGTGGAGGAGCTGAATCACCTCCGGCGGAAGTCCTGCCTCGAGCATGATTTCCACCAACACGTGTCCCGTGTGCGGCACATCTTCGCTCGGCTTGAAGACGCAGGCGTTTCCGCAGACGAGTGCCGGAAACATCTTCCACGTGGGGATCGCGAGCGGAAAGTTGAATGGCGCGATGATCCCTGCGATCCCGATCGGGCGACGAAAGCTCATCGCCCACTTGTTCGCGAGCTCACTCGGCACGGTGCGACCGGCGAGCTGCCGTCCCATGGTCGCCGCGTAGTACGCTGTGTCGATGCCTTCCTGTACGTCGCCGCGCGTTTCGGTGAGGGGCTTGCCCATCTCGCGCGTCATGAGATCCGCAATCTCCTCTTTCCGCTTCGCCATGAGATCGCCGACGCGGCGCAGGACGTCGCCGCGGGCGGGCGCAGGTGTCGCGCGCCAGAGTGCGAATCCGCGCTTCGCCGACTCGACAGCCATGTCGACGTCGGCCGCCGTGGAGAGCGGAAAATGGCCGATGAGGTCGCGCGTGTCGGCGGGGTTCCGATTCTCGAAATAGTTGCCTGATGCGGGCGCGGTCCATTCGCCAGCGATGAAGTTCTGAAAGGTCTTAGTCATGATTCGAAATCTAGTCTGGGGCCGACGCGCGCGACGCGGTCCACGCTTGCCATTCGTCGGCCGCGACCGGCATACTAGCGTGTCTTTGGGAGGAGCATCGTCGTGTCGCACGCGTCGGAGATCAGAAGCACCGCGGCACCTCCGCCCCCCGTGGTCACCCAGTCGAGTGAGACGGCAGCTCTACTCGGCGCCCCGGTGACCTGCGCCAACTGCCATGCTCCGCTGAGTGGACACTTCTGTTCGCAGTGTGGCGCGCCGCGCATCGACGAGCGGCCCCTGACCGTCCGACGGTTCGTCAACGACCTCTGGAATGAGCTGACGTCGGTCGATTCAGGAACGATGCGGACATTGCGCGTGCTCTTTCGGCATCCCGGTCTGCTGACGAAGGAGTACGTGAGCGGGCGAACGCGATGGTATCTGTCGCCCCTGCGGTTGTACCTCCTGCTCTTCGGTGCGCTGGTGTTTGCCGAGAAGAGTGTGGGCATGGACGAGAAGGTGGCCGACAAGGTGCGGCAGAAGCTCCAGCAGAAGGCCGCAACGGATGCCAACTTCGCCAGAATCAACAGCAAATCAGTGCGTGGCGGCTCCGGCGGGATGATCCAGGCGTCGGCGTCTACGGCGCAATCGATGATGACTAATCAATGGCTCCATCTGGGGGATCCACTCGCAGTGGCGCTCGTGCTGATGGTGTTGTATCGGCGGTTTCGGCGCAACTACGCGGCACATGTCGTAATGGCACTTCACGTGCTGGCCTTCAGCAGCGGCGTACAGGTTGTCACCATGGTCGTGCGCGGAATGCTCAACGCCGTCCCGGATACCTTCGACGCCATTTCCGTTATTTACTGGGCGGTGTTAGGAACGTACTTCTATTTCGCCGCCCGACGCGTCTACGAACAGTCTCGCGCGAAATCAGGAGTGAAGTCCGTCCTGTTTGTCGCCGGAGCGCAGGTCGCCATGATGGTCGTTCCGCTTCTCACGATGACCGTGATGGCGGTTTGGATCGGCGTGCGAACCGCGCTGGCGCACTAGCACCTCTCACTTCTCAGGAGGTAGGCATGTCTCGTCGAATCGCAGTCGCCGCGATGATCGCGGCACTTGGACTCACCGCGCTGGACGCAGGCGCGCAGGGCGTGAAGCAGCAGGGCGCAAGCGTCGCTGCGGCGCGCGGCGCAACAAACAAATCGTGGGACGAGCTCCTTTCCGCAGCCAAAGCGGGCGATGCCACGAAGACCAGCACCTACTACACCACGGATGCCGTGATCATCGACCCGGCGATGGCAACGTTACGCGGCCGCGCCAACATCGAGAAGATGATGAAGGAATGGTTCGCGAGCTCGAAGTTTCTTGGGATGACGCGTCAGGCGTCGACGTTCGAGGTCTACGGCGACGTGGCGATCGAAACGGGTACCAACTCCGCGTCGATGCAGGAGAAAGGCAAGCCGGTCAGCAAGAGCGACGGCCGCTACACTATTCTGTGGAAGAACGTGGACGGAAAGTGGCTGGTGCATCGCGACGTCACGACGCCGATGCCGCCGAAGCAATAACTGACGCAATAACTACGGCTTGGGCGCCACGCATGAGAAACCCACCGGACGCGCTCCGTCCGGCTTCGCATAGCCGATGCGCGGCAGGATTTCCGTGGCGCCCAGCACCACTCCCCACGCGACGAGCAGCAGCGACAGCACGTGCGCGCGCGCCGTCCGGTGCCGCCAGGTCCACACGCTGCTCCACAACCCGCCAATGGTGACGGCGCTGACGGCGACCAGATAGCCGGCGAGCCCCACGCCGCACCGCGCGGGATACGGCCAGAACAGAATGCCCACGCCGAGCGCGGAGGCGAGCGTGAGGCGAAGGAAGGCGGGCCAGGTGCGCGTCGTCGCGCGCTCGGTCACGACGGCTGCCTTTGCCGCGGGCGCGGCGCCTTTGGCCGGCGCGGGAATCAACGCCGAGTCCGACATCCCCTCGAGCTGCTTGTCGATCTTCTTGAGCTCCGCGTCCCAATCGGTCATGCGTCATCCTCGTCGTCCGCGCCAGCGACGGGAACCAGCGAGGCAGATCCTCCTTCGCGGCTCAGTCCATAGCGCTCGATCTTCTTGTACAGATTGGAGCGCGGCATGTCGAGCGCCCGCGCCGTCTCGCTTACGTTCCAGTCGTACGTGCGCAACTTCGCGACAAGGTAGGCGCGCTCCGCCGCGTGCTTGAAGTCCTCGAAGGTCGCCACGTCGAGCAGGGAGCCCAATCCACCCTCCGTCGTTTCCGCGCGCCGCCCCGCGAGGCGATCGACGTCGTCCGCCGTCACGCGTGGACCAGTCGACAGGATGAGCAACCGCTCGATCGTGTTGCGCAGCTCGCGAACGTTGCCCGGCCAATCGAGCTGCTGCAGCTTCGCAACGGCATCGTCGCCCACGGCGCGCAGCGCGAGACCCGCGGGCCCTGTGAGCTGCGCGACGAAGTGTCCAATCAACGACGGAATGTCCTCGCGCCGTTCGCGGAGCGGCGGCACGTGGATGGGCACGACATTCAATCGGTAGTAGAGATCTTCCCGGAAGCGACCTGCGGTGATCTCCGCTTCCACGTTCTTGTTCGTGGCGGCAAGGACACGCACGTCCACCTGCACCGGCTTCGATCCCCCGATGCGCGTGACGACGCCGTCCTGCAGTACGCGCAGCACTTTGGCCTGCGCGGCGAGACTCATGTCGCCGATCTCATCGAGGAAGAGCGTCCCTCCGTCCGCCTGCTCGAACTTGCCCGCGCGATCGGACACGGCTCCGGTGAACGATCCTTTCATGTGGCCAAACAGCTCACTTTCGATGAGCTCCGAGGGAATCGCCGCGCAGTTCACTTCGATGAACGGACCCTTCGCGCGCATCGACTGCGCGTGGACCGCTCGTGCGACGAGCTCCTTACCGGTTCCGTTCTCGCCGGTGATGAGCACTCTCGCCGGCGTCTTCGCCACGAGCGCGATCTTGTCGGTTACCGAGCGGACGGCATACGAGCCGCCCACCATCTCGAATCTCGAGTGAATCGTTTCCCGAAGACGCGCGTTCTCCTCGTGCAAGTCGAGATGCGCGAGCGCGTTCCGCAGCGTGACGAGAATACGATCGGTGTCGAGCGGCTTCTCCAGAATGTCGTACGCGCCGTGCTGGGTGGCCTCGACCGCCGTCTGAATCGTCGCGTGCCCGCTGATCATCACCACGACGGCGTCGGGATCCTGCTCGCGCAGCTTGCGCAGCGCTTCGAGCCCGTCGATGCCCGCCATCTTCACGTCGAGGAAGACGAGGTGCGGATGAAAGCGTCCGTATTCCGCCAAGCCGTCGACTGCGTTGGCCGCAGTCCGCACCTCGTACCCCTCGAACTCGAGTAGCTGCCCGAGTGCGGCGCGAATCCCCTGTTCGTCATCGACGATCAGGATCTTTCGGTTCATGGATTCGCGCCGGGAGTGGTCTTGTACAGCGTGACCTGCCGGTTCGCGATGCGAACGTCAGCGAGAGAGGTTGGCGTTGGCACGGGCAAGCCGTTGGGCGAGAGACCCGCGGGCCGATTGCCCTTCGAAAGCTGCTCGATCAACCGCGGAATCGCGGCACTGGGCACCTTGAAGTCCCGCACCTTGATCTCGCGAACCTGAAACTCGCTCAATCCTGGGCGTACGACGCGGAAACTTCCGCCGAGTGAGATGCGCTCCTTGTCGTTCAACAAGCTGCCAAGGGGGCCGAGGAGACCGGAGCCGGCGAGTGCCTTCATGGGAAGAATCGCGTGAATGAACAGCGCGTCACCGATGACGGCCGCTTCGGCGCTGTCGGCCGAAGTCGGAATGACGTGCCCCAGCGTGACGAACACGTACGACGCGACTTCGCCAGCACGCAGATTCGCGAACACCGGCCCGCCACTCGACGAAAACGATTCGATGGCCCGCTTGCCGCGGTCGCCCGCCTGCTGGGTGAGCGGCTCCCACACCGGCGCCGTCGACACCGTGACCGGCGCAGCGCCGGGAACCTTGCTCAGCCAGCGATCGCGCGTGAACCACGCTCCGATGGCGAGGAGTGCGAGGAGCACGAGGCATCCGAGACGTGCGATACATCCCATCGGTCAGCGTCCTCCGAGTGAAGCGACGAGCAGGCGGCGATAGTGTGCGCCGCTCGGCGCCGGTATGCTTTCGAACAGCGTGATCTCCGACACGTACGTGGTCGTCGAGAAGTCTATTCTGCGCGCAACCCTTGCGAACCGTTTGGCGTGATCTCTTTCCACGGGCGACCGCACGCGCGACAGCGAAATGTGCGGCCGAAATGCCCGCCCTTCCAGTTCGAAGCCCACCGTCTCAGCGGCGACCTCGAAGTCGTGATGCAACAGCTCGAGCCGCGCTTCGTGCTCTACCCCGATCCATACGACGCGTGCCCTGCGAAAGTTCGGAAATGCGCCAATGCCGGCCAGTTGCATGGAGAACGGACGATGATCCCGTGCGACGCGTTCCGTCAGCTCCGTCACCGCGTCGACCCGCGTCTCGTCCACGTGGCCGAGGAACTTGAGCGTCAGGTGACGCTTTTCCGGCCGCACCCAGGCAATGTCCGGCGCTTCGGCGCGCAGTGGTGCGATGGCTTGCTCGAGCGCATCGAGCGTCGCAGTTCCAAGCTCAACCGCGAGGAAGAGGCGCATCCGGCTCGCTTCGCAGCTCGATCGCGACGTGCGTAAATCCGTGCTCCCTCGCCAACGCGATCGCTGCGCGTCGCACCTCGGCGTCGCCGAGCAGTTTGACCGTGGCTTCGTTGGCCACGAGGACGGCGAGCCCGGCGCGCGGCTCGACCTTGACCACCAGGCCACGCTCGGCGAGCGCTCCCTCGAGTGCGTGATCGCCCGTTGGGGTTTCGCGACGGATCGTCACGCGGCGGAGATGCCGTGCAGCACGTTGAGGGATCCGGACCGGAAGCCGCGCAGATCGAGCGCCACGCGCAGAAAGCCGGCGCTCGCCACGGCGTCGCGCAGCTGCTCGAAGCGATGTGGGGCGAGCCAGTGCTCGAGCGTGCGCGACGTGAGCTCAACGCGCGCAAGGTCGTCGTGATACCGAACGCGCAGATCGTCGCTGATCCCAAGTGCACGCAGCGCTCGCTCGGCGGCCTCGACCTGCTGCAGGCGCTGTGGCGTGACGCTCGTTCCATAAGGAAGGCGCGAGGAGAGGCACGGCGATGACGGCTGAGACCACGTCGGCAAGCCGAGCGCGCGCGACCGTTCGCGTATTTCTGGCTTGCTGAATCCAAGCTCCGCGAGCGGGCTGGCGACTGCATGCTCGCGCGCTGCCTGCGCTCCCGGACGGTGATCGGTGAGATCGTCGGCGTTCGTACCGTCGACCACGGTAGTGAAGCCGCGCGCCCGCGCGATGGGAACGAGCTTGGACCAGAGCTCGGTCTTGCAGAAATAGCAGCGGTTGGATGGATTCGCGGCGTAGCGCGGGTCGTTCAGCTCGTCGGTGTCGAGCTCGAGGACCTCTACGTCGAATGCGTGAGCCACGTTCCGCGCTGCGGCCCACTGCTCCGCCGGGTAGGACGCGCTGCGACCGATGATGGCGAGCGTGTTGTCGGCACCGAGCGCTCGGCGCGCGACAACGGCGAGATACGCGGAGTCGACGCCGCCGCTGAACCCGATGGCGACACGATTGCGGCTGCGCAGCCAGGCGATGAGCACGCTCTCCCTGTTCTCGGCCGTGGCGACGTCGGTCATTCTCAGAAGATAGCGATCCGTCGCGCGCCGCACAGAACACGAGAGTCTCCAGCGAGATATTTCGGTCGGTCCCGTCTAGCGAGCAGGGCCGACAACGCGCAGCTTTTGCCGTGGCACGCCCCCCCGGCCGTTTGCCCATCCCGCCTGCGACCGCATTCCACCCACACTTCGAGGATCCAATGCGCAGAGAAGTATTGCTCGTCGCCGCCATTCTGACGGCATGCTCCAAAGCAGAAGCACCCAAGGCCGATACCGCTGCGACCGTTGCGCCGGCCGGTGCTCCCGCCGCACCGCCACCGCCAGCCGCGCTCACCACAGCGGATCTCGCCGGCACGTGGCACGGCGAGTCGAAGATGGAGGGCAAAGACAGCGTGGTTGCGAAGTGGACTATCGCGCGCGTATCCGATTCGACCGGCACGCTGACGTATGATGGCACCAAGACGGCGGTTCCCTACTCCATCAAGCTCGATGCGGATAGCATGATCGCGACGTCCCAGCCATACCTTCCCCCGAAGGGCAAGGCCAAGCAGGTGTTCCATTCCGTCGGCTGGTTGAAGGACGGAAAGCTGAGCGGTCACTCGACGGCGACACTGGCGTCCAAGCCGGATTCCGTGTTGGGGAAGATCACCTGGGTGGCGAGCAAGGCTCCGTAAGGTTTTTGACCCTGTCGTCGCGCGCGGGAGGCGCGCTGGCGAGATCTCGACCCTCCCGCTGAAGCGCCGTGGTACGCGATCTTTGAATTCGCGTGCACGGCGCTTCTTCGTGCTCGCCGCTCCCCTTCAGCGCACGGTGACATGGATCATTCCTGGCAGACGAAGCTCATTCATTCCGACGCGCAGGTTCCCGAAGGATTTCGTTCCCTCGTCACGCCGGTGTTTCGTGGCTCGACGACGGTGTTCCCCAACGCCGCGTCGGCGCGAGACACGTGGCGGCACGATGTGGTTCCGTACGCGTACGGGCTGTACGGGACACCGACGACACTGGAGCTCGCGGCGCGCATCACGGAGCTCGAGCACGGTCACCATACGTTTCTTACGCCAGGTGGCCAGGCGGCGATCGCACTCATCTGCTTCGCGTTTCTCCGCGGCGGCGATCATCTCCTCATCACCGACAGTGTGTACGGCCCCACGCGCATCTTCGCGAACAAGCTGCTCGCGCGATTCGGCGTGGAGGTCGAGTACTACCCCTCCACGATCGGCGCCGACATCGAGCAGTACATCAAGCCGAATACGCGGCTCATCTGGTGCGAGAGTCCCGGCTCCGTGACGATGGAGGTGCAAGACGTCCCGGCGATTGCGGCTGCCGCACACCGGCACAACGTGATCGTCGCGCTCGACAACACCTACTCGGCCGGCGTGTACTTCGATGCGTTCGCGCATGACGTCGACGTCACCATGCAGGCGCTCACGAAATACATCGGTGGCCACAGCGATCTCCTGCTCGGGTCCGTGACCGTGCGCGACGCGGCCGGATACGAACGCGTGGGCAGCGCGCACGATCTGCTCGGACTCAATTCGTCGCCGGACGATTGCAGTCTCGCGCTGCGCGGCATGCTCACGCTCGCGGTGCGGCTGCGCGCGCTGGAGGAGTCGACACTTGCCGTCGCGCGCTGGCTCGCCGACCGCCCGGAAATCGAGCGTGTGCTGCATCCGGCGCTGCCGTCGTGCCCGGGCCACGACATCTGGAAACGCGACTTCACCGGATCGACGAGCGTGTTCTCGGTCGTGTTCCACGCGCGCTACACCAAGCAGCAGCTCTTCGCCTTCATCGATGCGCTCGAGCTGTACGAGATCGGGTACAGCTGGGGCGGAGTGACGAGCCTCGCGGTGCCGATGTTCGTGCTGGCGCGGATTGGCGAGGGATACGGAGAGCGCGTCGTGCGATTCAATGTGGGACTCGAAGAGCCACGCGATCTGATCGCGGATCTCGAGCGGGCGCTCGGGGTGTTTGGGGATGGTAGAGCGTAAGTTAGTTTTCGTTTGGTCGCCCTAGGAGGTGGTGTGTGGGACGCAAGATCGCTGGAGTGGTTCTTCTCATTGTCGCCGCAGTCATGCTGCTCGGCTTCGCGCGCTCGAGCGCGACGCTCGCATCGCCCACCGCGCTGTTCGCCCTCCTCCTCACCGTGGGACTGCCCGCGATGGGCGGGGTTGCGCTGCTGCGCGGCTCGTTCGGCGGCCGATCCAACGCGCGCATGCAGCAGCTCCGGCAGCAGACCATCGAAGCGGAGATCCTTCGTCTCGCCATGCAGAAGCAAGGCCGACTCACCGCGGTGGAGGTGACGAGCGCACTCGGACTGCCAGGCGAGGAGGCAAAAAGCTCGCTCGACGAGCTGGTCGCGCGCGAGGTCGCCGATCTCGAGGTCACCGACGACGGCGTCCTGGTCTACACCTTTCATGAAGCGCGGTACGTCGAAGGCAAGCACGGCGTGAAGGGGCTACTCGATGACTGAGCCGGGAAGCGCACGAACTTCAGAGCCTTCGTTCGAGGCTCGGCTTCCCTGCCCGGTCTGCGTCGGTGTCCAGATGGAGAAGGCGCAGATCGGCACGGCAACCGCCGCGGTTGTGCTCGATCATTGCGCGCGCTGCGGAGGTGTGTGGTTCGAGAAGGGCGAAGCACAGCAGCTCACGCGGCATGCACCCTCGCTGTTGTGGCAGCACATTCCGCCTCGCCCCTCGGTGCTCAACCCACTCTGTCACGGGTGCCGAGCACCGCTCGATCGCGATGCAAAGCGCTGCGGCGTGTGCGGCAAGGACAACGTGCTCCAGTGTCCCATGTGCGCGAAGACGATGGAACGGCGTGAACATGCCGGACTGACCCTCGACGTCTGCTCGCACTGCAAAGGCGTATGGTTCGATCACGTGGAGCTCAAGAGCCTGTGGTCGATCACGGTCAACGACATGCAGCGCAAGCGCGGCACCGGCGCGATGCAGGCGGCCGCCGTCGGTGGCGACATCCTGCTCGAATCCTTGTTCTGGGCGCCCGGGTTGGTGCTTCACGCGGGCAGTGCCGCCGTGAGCGGGATTGGTCACGCGGCCGGTGCCCTCGGCAGCGTGTCCATCGATGGGGCGGCGAGTGCGGCGATGGGCGCCGCCGAAGCGGTTGGTGGAGCAGCGGAAGGCGTGTTCTCCGCGATCCTGGAGATCATCGCGGGCATCTTCGACTGACCCTGACCCACCGCCCTACCATCGTTCACGGCACGGCAGTCTCCCCGGCGATGGACGCCAGCGGCGTCGCGCGATAGACCACATTCACATTGTCGACGGTCAGGCGCCATGCCACAGCGCCGCCAGCGGTCACCTCGTAGCACGCGACGGGACCCGACGCGACCCCCGCAAATCCCGCCGGCAATCCGAACAGCGCGAGCGTGTTCCCATTCGAGAGCCGGCGCGTCGCGCCGACGTAGGGGGCATAGATGTCCGGACTCGCGCGAAATGACCACACCCGGTGCGCGGTCCCTGTTTTCGTGTCGAGCACCAACTCGAGCCCGCGCGAAAAACGGTCGGGCGCACTCCGGTCACGACCATTGTCGAACATCAGCAGACGGCCGTTCGGCAGAAGCTCAGCCGTGTGCTGACCCTGAAACGTCGCGTCGGGATCTAGTTTGAAACTGCTTGCCCGTCCGCCCGCCTTCCACTCGATCGACCGCCAATCGGGCGCGATCGAGATCACCTGGTCCAACCAGTTCAGGGAGAGCACGACGTTGCCGTGGTCCCCGATCGCGAGCGAATTCGCGTGCACCCAGTCCCACGGCACCGTGCGCGTCCCCACATCGACGGCCGGATCGTAGAAGTCGAACACGCTCCAGCGTTTCACGAGCGCATCCGTCTCGGGCGTCCATTCCCAAATGGCATCGCCAACGACCGTCCCCGATCCAATCGTCCGAGGTTCCTGTGCTATGAACAGCAGCGTGTTCGCAGGGGTTGCGACGACGTCGTGATGCGGTGCTCTGTCGCCGTTCACCAATGGCGCCAGCCGGTTGACGACTTGTCCGTCCGGACGAATCTCGACGAGGCCGTACCCGACATCAATGAACACGAAGTTGCCATTCGCTCGGCGCGTGAATCCCTGTGGCGTTCCCTCGGTGCGCCACCACCACACGGGTGCGCCCGTTTCGTCCACGGCGACAAAGCCCTTGAACGGCCCGTTGAGCTCGAGCATGGTGAGCGGCGCGGATGAATGCCCACGCGCCGTGAACTGCACGTCTTCGAGATCGCTTGGCATCGACGGCGTCTTGAATTCGCCGCGGTAGACCGCACCACGAGTTCCGGAGGCATCGAGCGCCGCCGCCTCGAATTGGTATCGTTGGCTCGCGCGCAGCGCGGCGATGTAGAGCGTGCCTTTGGCGGTGAGCACCGGCGTGTCGACGCGAAGCTTGCGCCCGGCATCGCTCCAGTACTCGATCCGCACGGTGGACGGCTCGCTCAGCTCGACGTGAAGGAGGACGCCACCATCTGATGCCGTGTCGACCGAAACGCTGCGAACCGTAACGGCAGCCGCCGAAGGCTGCGTGAACTCATGACAACCGGCGAGGAGCAGGACAATCGCTACCCGGATGCCGACGCGTGACGCCGTTCTGGTGCGGAGCATTGCTGGTTCTCGTACGGGTCGTTCCGGCGAAGGACTCGGCGTCGAAGTCCCGTCGCACTCCTGCCCTCCGCAGCGGGGCTCACCTCATGGACGCCCTGGTGTTGTCATTGTTAAGCCTGCTGGTAGAAGTCGCGAAAAGGGTCAGCGCAGCGGCGGCGCCGACGACGGCGGGCGCCGATGCCGAGTGGCCTGTTCGTACGAATACGTCAGGGCGATGAGCGTGGGTTCGCTCCATGCGCGGCCGAACAGCGTCATGCCCGCCGGAAGCTGACCGCGCGTATAGCCCATCGGCACCGTGATCGCGGGAAACCCAGTGCTCGGCGAGAAGAGCTGACTGTTGTCGCCGGCCGGCGTATTGAGATCCCCGATGAGCCGCGGCGGGTTGCTCCATGTCGGGTAGACGAGCGCATCGAGGCGCAGTGAATCCATCATTGCCGTCACCGCGCTTCGCAGCCACGACCGGAACTCGTCGCGCGCTCGGCAACCCGGATTGCGCGCCGGCGGCAGTGATTCCGCCTGCGCGGCCTCCAACCGCGACTGGATCGTCGGATGAAAGCGCCGCGATTGAATGATGTCCGCCACGGTGTGCACGGGGGCACGATCGCCGTGCCGCGCGAGCCATGCTTCGATGTCGAACTTGAATTGATTGCAGGAGCCGGTGAAAGCGCGCAGGTGCCTCATCGAGGCCAACAACGGCCGCGGAATCGACGATCACCGCGCCCTGTCGCCGCATGTCCTCGAGCGCGCTCGTGAACACGCGCACCACCTCCGGATCCGTCGTCGGCCGTTCGTACGCCTGACGGAGCACACCGATGCGCGCGCCACGCAGTGCGTCCCGCTTGAGCGAGGTGGAGTAATCGGTGGCGCGGTGGCCGCGCGAGCGCGCGGTGACGGTGTCGGCGGCGTCTTCTCCCGCAACGACCTGAAACAGCGCGACCGCGTCCGCCACCGTGCGTGCAATCGGGCCGGCGATGTCGGCGGCCAGGCTGAGTGGCGCCACACCGTCTCGGCTCGTCAGTCCCATCGTCGATCGGATGCCGACGAGCGCCTGATGCGCCGACGGTCCTCGAATGGAGTTCCCGGTGTCGGTCCCAAGTGCGGCCTCGCCGAGGTTGGCCGCCACCGCTGCTGCGGAACCGCCACTGGATCCGGCGGTCACTCGGTCGAGTGCATAGGGATTCTTGGTGTAGCCGGGAAGAATCGAGCTCACCGTTTCGAATGGCGTGAACGCGAACTCGGCCATGTTCGACTTTGCCAGTACGATGGCTCCCGCCTCCCGGATGCGTCGCACCATGTACGCGTCCTGCCGCGGGATCATCCCCTGGAGCGACAGCGAGCCGGCAGTCGTGGGAAGGTCCGTCGTTTCGAAGTTGTCTTTGACGATGACCGGGATGCAGTGCAGTGGTCCAATGAGCTCGCCGTTCCGGGCGCGCCGGTCCAGCGAATCCGCGATGGCGAGTGCGTTCGGGTTGACCACGATGAGCGTGTTCAGCGCGGGGCCATTCTTGTCGAATGCGGCGATGCGGGCCAAGTACGCGCCCACGAGCTCGCGGCAGGTCAGCGTCCCGGCTCGCATGGCGGCATGCACCTGGGAGATGGTTGTTTCGCTGACGTCGAAGGCAGGCGGCGCGGCGGGCGTCTGCGCGGCAACCTGTGCAGCGCCGAACAGCATGAAAAAAGAGCGCACTACAAAACGCGGACTGCTCATGCTGGTCTTACGGCCCATACTCCCCCCGTGTGATGATAAACGCCACGACCAGTCTACTATGTGGAGGGCGGACGCTACCAGCGACCGGCACTTTTTCATAGATTCGGCTCGTTCGAATCGTTCGTCGTCTGGGATACAGCCCCACCTGGTTCATTGCTTTGGCGCCGAGCTGCTCCGTCGTGCGCAACCTCGACAGGTCGACCGTGGGATCACTTTCTCCAGAGACGCTCAACAGAATCATTGAAATTCAGTCGGCGATCGCCACCGACTTCAGTATGGCGGGCGTGATGCAGCTCGTCGTCGAATCGGCGCAAGAGATCACGAACGCCTCCGGCGCGGTCATCGAGATGGCCGAGGGCGACAGCATGGTGTATTGCGCGGCGTCGGGCAGTGGGGCGGCGCATGTTGGATTGCGACTCCCCATGTTCGGCAGCCTGTCGGGACTCTGTGTTCGGACCGGCGCCATCCATCGCTGCGACGACTCAGAGGTCGATGATCGGGTCGACCGCGAAGCCTGTCGGCGCGTCGGCCTCCGATCCATGCTGGTCGTTCCGCTCCCCAGACAGGCCGCAACGGTCGGTGTTCTCAAGCTGATCTCGACGGAACCGCACGCATTTTCGGACGACGACACGCAAGTGCTCCAGCTCCTCGCTGGTTTCATCGCCAGCGCACTCCACAATGCGGCCAGCTACGAGCAGGCGCATCGGCTGTCATTGCACGACCCGCTCACGGGACTCGCCAACCGAGTGCTGTTTCTCGATCGAGTGACACATCACCTTGCGCAGCTTCGCCGACAGCGAGCAATGCTCGCCGTCGTCTACATCGATCTCGACGGGTTCAAGACCGTGAACGACCGGCTTGGCCACGCGGCGGGCGACGAGCTCTTGATTGCCGTTGCGGACCGGCTTCGCCGTGTCGTGCGTGATGGCGACACTGTTGCCCGCCTCGGAGGCGATGAATTCGCCATTCTTGCGATCGGCCTGCACTCGGACGCCGATGCGGCGGTCGTCGCGAACCACGTGCGCACCGCAATCGACGGCCATTCATTCACGCTCGGCGCGGGCAGCGCGGTCGTTGGCGCGAGTATGGGCGTTTCGGTGGCAGACGGTCCAAACGTCAGTGTCGACACACTGCTCCAGCGCGCCGATGCGGCCATGTACGAATGCAAGAGTCTCCGCAAGAGCGGCGTGGCGGCACCGTGCGTGTAGCGGGAGGCGTGGCGTTCGGGAACGCGGGCGCGTTTTGGTTTGGCGTGGCAGCCGTCACGGGCGGCGTCATGCTGCACATGCCGATGTACATCATGGGCAAAGACATCGGCTATCGACTCGCCGGTATGCCGATGGACGGCCTGATGCAATTCGGAATGATCGCCATCATCGTGGGCCTCATCGCGAGTCTGTACGGTCTATGACCGCGCGGTGGCACGCCGAACACTGTAGGTGCTTCTCGCATCCGGGTGAGTGCACTCGACGACGCTCCTCTCACGTGGGCGCATGCGGGATTGCTGGTGACGATGTCGATTGCCGTTACGATCGACATCATGAAGCCGACGGCGCTCGCCTTCGTGATGCCGGGCATGACGGCCGAATACGGCCTCAAGGGACCGTTGAATCCCACCGGCACCATCCCGGTGGCGTACGTGGCGCTCTCCGGAATCGTCGGAACCGTGTTCGGCTCGTTTCTCTGGGGATGGTTGGGCGATCGCATCGGCCGGCGCGCCTCGATCCTGTATGCCGGCATCGGCTTCATCGGCACATCGATCTGCGGTGCGATGCCCAATTTCTATTGGAACCTCGTGATGTGCTTCCTCATGGGACTCGCCGTGGGGGGCATGCTTCCGATCTGCTACGCATTGTTGGCCGAGACCATTCCGGCCAGACATCGCAGCTGGATGATGATTCTCATCGGCGCCGACATCGCCGGCGCGTATGTCCTCACGAGTTGGCTCGCGGTGGCGCTCGTACCCACCTACAGCTGGCGCATCCTGTGGTTGATCGGGCTCCCAACTGGACTCGTGTTCATCATGCTCAATCGGTGGATCCCAGAGTCGCCGCGCTTTTTGCTCGCGCACTCACGTGACGCCGAGGCTCGCGTGGTGATGCTGCGGTTCGGGGCGGTGATTGTCGAGCGGCCGCAGTCCGAGGCCGACGTCGATTCTAGGGTGCGCAGCCGGTGGAGCCAGCTGGCCAGCCCGGAATTTCTCGGGCTCTCCGCGGTGATCGGGTGTCTTGCCCTCGGATCTGGGCTGGTGCTGTTCGGCTTCAACCTTTGGATTCCGTCGAACCTTCGCCGACTCGGGTATACGGACGCCGATGCGATCCTCCGGAATTCCGCTCTGATCGGATTTCCGCTGACGTTCGTGGTCGCGTGGATGTACGGCTTCTGGAGCAGCAAGAAAACGGTCATCGCCATCTCGTCGCTCACCGCGGCAGCGTTGTTCGGCTTCGTCATGGCCGGCGACGCGATCGTACAGAACCGCGCGCTGCTGTACGCGCTGCTGGTCGTGCCGATCTGGGGAATCAGCTCGGTGGTCGCTGTGCTGTCGGTGTATGCCGCAGAGATCTTTCCCACGGCAATTCGCTCCCGCGGGACCGGGTTTGCGGCGGGAGCGAGCAAGGCGGGCGGCGTGGCGATCATCGCGCTCGTCGTGTTCGGGATCGCGACGCCGTCCATTGCAACCGTCGCGCTCATCGGAGCGATACCGATGACATTGGCTGTCGTGCTCGTCGCCATCTACGGGGTGGAAACGCGTCAGCGAGGTCTGGAGGAGATCACGGCCGAGCAGTTGAAGCTTTCGTACTGACCTTCCGCTGCCCTATGCGGGCGCGATGAGCGTGAGCGTGGGAAAATACGCGCGATATCGCGACGCATCCCGCGTGAGCAGCGCGGCCTTCCGGACGAGCGCATGCGCGCCGATGTAGAAGTCCGGCATCGGCGAGCCTTTGGTACCGCCCCGCTCGCGATACTCCGTGAACGCCTTCCCCGCGAGGAACGCGGAATCCCACGGCAGCGGCTCTCGGCGAAAAATATCCGCGGGCAATGCTGCTTCGAGCTCTTCGATGCGCGCGAACCGCACCGACACTTCGGCGAAAATGATGGGGTTGATGATCAACACCGCATACTCGGCATGCTCCGCCAGCGATTCCGCCGACCATTCGTACCATTGCGGATCTTCGGTGAACACGTCGAGCAGCACATTGCTGTCGACGACGACGGCAGTCGTTCGCGGTTTTGCGTAGATCATCCGCGCATCAACGCCATGATCTCGTCGGTGCTCATGCGCACCGTTCCTCGGCCGCGCATATGCTCGACGAGACGCTGGCCTTTGCGTCGTCCGCTCACTTTGGTCAGCACCACCGTGTCCCCCTGGATGCGAAAATCGACTTCGGTATTGGGTAGCAGTCCAAGCCGCTCGCGCACCTCGAGTGGTATGGTCACCTGCCCCTTTGTGGTGATCCGCATGGACGCCTCGCTGGTATTACTTTGATAAGTAATACTAGCTTCGGCAGTGGTTTTAGACAAGCTGTCATCCGTCGACTCATTAGTCATGCGATCGCCATCCCCCGGGCCGGCTCGCACTCTGCGCCCCGCGGCCGGTAGCCGAGGGCTTCGGCGATGTGGCAGGTTTCGATGGTGGGGGCGTCGTCGAGGTCGGCGATGGTGCGCGCCACACGCAGGACGCGGTGGAAGGCGCGCGCGGACAGATGGAGGCGTTCGCCCGCTGTGGTGAGCAGCGCGCGTGCCGGCGGCTCCAGCTCGCCGTGCACCTCTAGCCAGCGCCCTGGCGCTCTGGCATTGCACCCTCCGTCGATGCCGTAGCGCGACCGTTGGCGCTCGCGCGCCGCCTGCACTCGCTCGCGCACTGCAGCGGACCCGGCTCCCGTGTCACGTGCCGCGAGGCGCGCGAGCGCGACCGGTGGAACTGCGACGTGCAGATCGATGCGGTCTGCCAGTGGGCCGGACAACCGCGCGCGGTACTTGATGACGTCTGCCGCAGGACACACGCACGGCTTGCTCGGATCGCCCGCATGTCCGCACGGACAAGGGTTCATCGCCGCGGCGAGCGCGAACCGGGCCGGGAAGCGCAGCGATGCCGACGCGCGCGCGATCGTGACTGTGCCGTCTTCCATCGGTTGCCGGAGCGCCTCGAGCACGCCGCGTGGAAATTCCAGCAGCTCATCCAGAAACAGCACGCCGTGATGCGCGAGACTGACCTCGCCCGGACGCGGTGAGGATCCTCCGCCCACGAGTCCCGCCAACGAGATGGAGTGATGCTGCGCGCGAAAAGGCCGGCGCGTGACGGCGCCCGATGCGGCATCGAGCAACCCGGCAACAGAATGCACCGCGGTCACCTCGAGCGACTCGGCATTTGTGAGCGCGGGGAGGATGGTGGGGAGGCGACGCGCCAACATGGTTTTTCCGGCGCCTGGCGGGCCGACGAGCAGAATGCCGTGAGACCCGGCCGCTGCGATAGAGAGAGCGCGCTTGGCAGCATCCTGCCCCGCGACGTCCGCGAGATCGAGCATGTCGTGCACTGGGATGACCGTGCCTCGCGTATCCGGCGACGGCATCCGGCCCCGACGCAGCCATTCGACCAGCTCGCCCAGCGACGACGGCGCCGCGAGCTGGAGGCCTGTCACGAGGGCGGCCTCGCCGACGTTGGCCGGCGGCAGCACCAGCGTTGACGATGGACCGCGCTTCGAAGCGGCGAGTTGACGCGCGATGGACAGCGCACCGCGTACGGGACGTATCGACGCGTCGAGACCAAGCTCTCCGACGCACACACAGTGCGCGAGCGATTCGGCAGCAATCTCGCCGGTTCCAACCAGTACGCCGAGTGCGATCGGGAGATCAAAGGCCGTACCTTCTTTTCGGACGTCGGCTGGCGCGAGATTCACTGTCAGGCGACGCGGCGGCACGGTGAAGCCCGCGTTGATGAGCGCTGCACTCACCCGCTCGCGACTTTCCTTGACCGCATTTGCCGGCAGCCCCACGATGAACCAGTTGGGCAGGCCCATGGCGACATCTACTTCGACGGTGACGTCGTAGGCGTCGATTCCCAGCACTGCGGCGGAGCGGATGGCGGCGAGCACGCGAGCATCATACGAGCACGTCGACGACGTTCATCATCATTTCCCTGCGGCGCGAATCACCTTCACTCGTTGTCTCGCGCAACGGCATTTCACCCCGATCAGCTCGACCCGCTCGCCACCTTCTTGATCGCGCGCGCAAACCGATCAACGGCGCTGTCGCTCGTTCCGAGAAAGAGACTCGGCTCCAACATCTCGAGCTCGAGCAGAACGAAACCGGCCGATGTGTCGATCCCATCCACGCGCGCATAGAGCCACGGACGCGGCGCCGCCGCCAGCACGCGCTCCGCTGCCCCGACCACGCCGGGCGGAGGCGCTTCGGCCACCGACGTCCCACCGAATTCCGCCTGCATGCGAAAATCTCCCGCGGTTGGGCGCTTGCGCACAGCGTGGCTAAAGGTGCCGTCGATGAACATCAGCGACCACTCGCCCTCTCGCTCGATCTCGGCGATGAAGGGCTGTATCATCACGTCGCCGGTGGTCAGCAGCTCGCGCAGGCGCGCAGCCGCCTCCCCACCGGCCGCTTCGTCGCGCGAAACACGCCAGGTGCGAAAGGCCGTCGCCGAAACCACGGGCTTGATCACGGCGTCGAGCCACCGTCGCTCAGCCATGAGCGCGGCGGCATCCACGACCGATCCTTTGGACAACCAGAGGGTAGGAACGACAGGAACTCCGGCACGATCGAGATCGCGCAGATACGTCTTCTGCATGTTCCAGCGCAGCACGGACGCGGGGTTCCAGACCAGTGCCTTGGTCAACTCCAGTTGATCGATCCAGTTGCGAAAGACTTCGGCGCGGTGATGATAGTCCCACGTGGACCGAACAACGACTGCATCGAAATCAGCCCAGCGCACGGTAGGCTCGCTCCAGATCGCTGGCTCGACGTGCACGCCGTCCGCACGAAGCGCGGCGACGGCGAGGAGGTCGTCCGGGGTCAGTAGCGGGTGGGCGTCCGACGTGGCGAACGCAATGCGCAATGGCGAAGTCGGCATGGTGACACGAAACTAGTCCCTGTTGGAAACTCATGTGCCAGCACACTCACTTCCCTTGAACGATCAATCATGGCAATCGGCGAAAGTTGGACGTTGCGAGCAAGCATTCTGGCGTTCGGCATTGCACTCGCCGGACTGTTCATCGGAAGCGGTTTCGAGAAAGGGCGCTCTGCCGACCGCTACGTGACGGTCAAAGGCGTTGCCGAGCGCGAGGTGAAGGCCGACCTCGCGATCTGGCCGCTCACCGTCGTCACCGGCGACAACGATCTCGCCGCCGCAAATGCGAAAATCGCCAGCAGCATCGTCGGTGTTCGCGCGTTTCTGCTGCGCCACGGCCTGGACACAGCGCAAGTCGCACTGAGCGGATTTTCCGTAAACGATGCGAACGCCAACCCGTACGCGCCGGATCGCCAGCCGACCAATCGCTTTATCGTGCGACAGACGATGCTCATTCGCTCGACGAAGCCCGATCTGGTGCTTGCCGCGAGCCAGAAGGTGAGCGAGTTGGCGGCGGTCGGCGTGGTCATCTCCTCCGAACGTGGCGAAGGCGTGCCGGGCGGCAGCGGTCCGACGTTCGTGTTCTCCGGCCTCAACAAGCTCAAACCCGAAATGATCGCTCAGGCCACGGCGCGAGCGCGCGAGGCGGCCGAGCAGTTCGCGCGGGATGCGCAGAGCAAAATCGGGGGCATTCGGCACGCCAACCAAGGGGTGTTCGAGATCCTTCCCCGCGATCAGGTCTCTGGCATCTCGGAGGAGTCGCAGATCGCCAAGATCGTCCGGGTGGTGTCCACCGTAGAGTATTCCTTGCGCTAGTCCCAGCCCCGCCCGTCAACCGTATTTCGGCTTTCGTTGTCCCAGAGTCACGCATGGAGACGGAGAGCACCCATCCTCGGCAGCGGACCCCCCAGTCCGCCGATCAGCGCGCGCTCGTTGAGCGGGCGAGGACGGGTGATGCCTCCGCACAGCGGGCACTGTACGAGGCGCATGTGGACCGGATCTATCGGCTCACGTTCCGCTTGACCGGAACAGATCATCTGGCTCGGGAGCTCACGCAGGACACGTTCGTTCGGGCGTTTGCCGCCCTCAGCGGATTTCGGGAAGAATCGGCATTCGGCACGTGGCTGCACTCCATCGCTGTTTCACTGACGCTGAACGAGTTGAGACGGCGAAAGCGCGAGACGGCGCGAGAAGCACCGTTCGAGGAAGCGCTCATGGTGGCTGGGCAAGCGCCGATCTCTGATCCGGTGCTGAGAGAGAAGCTCGCCGCGGCAGTAGCAGACTTACCGGAAGGATGTCGAACGGTGTTCATGATGCACGACGCTGAGGGCTTCACGCACGAAGAGATCGCCGCCGCGCTGGGCGTGACCGCCGGGACGTCCAAAGCGCAGCTCTCCCGGGGCCGAGCCAAGTTGCGCGTCGCGCTGGCAGCATTTGCAGAGGAGTGGAAATCATGATTGATGACATGAACGACGACGACATCGTAGAGCCGAGCGACCCGCAGTTCGACGCGTGGATCGAGTCGGTGGCTCCGTCACTGAACGCTCCGCCGGTCACTCCCCGCCTCGAGATGTGGGACGCGATCGCAGCGGCGCAGACGGCAGCGGTGCCCGGCGTGCTACGCTTTCGTCGCGCACGGTGGATCGTGCCCACGGCGATCGCGGCGGCACTGCTCATCGGCGTCGGCATCGATCGCTTCGCGGCGCGGTCCGAACGGGTTGCCTCAATCACTCCGCGCGCAGATGGCGCACCGACATCTCCGAAAGTGGGCGGCGTCACTCCGAGCGAAACCGAGGGATCGTCACCTGACCCTGCACGCCTCTACCGGCTCGCCGCCATTCAAACACTCAGCCAGGCCGAGGCGCTGCTCACCGCCTATCGCGCCAGCGACATCGCGAAAACCAACGCACCGGCCGCTCGCCAGCTCGGCCTCTGGGGACGCGATGTGCTCAGCAGCACGCGCCTGCTCATCGACTCGCCCGCGGGTGACGACCCGCAGCTCCGCTCCCTGCTCAATGATCTCGAGCTCGTGCTCGTGCAAATCATTCGCCTGTCCGGCGCACCGCTCGATTCGAGCGACCGCGCGTTGATCGACAAGGCGCTGCGCGATCGCGATCTCCTTCCCCGTATTCGCACCGCGGTTCCTGCCGGCATCGTCGGCGCCGCATCTGACGATTGAGGATCATGTTCATGACCGTACGCCGCCTTCTGTGCACGAGCGCACTCGCGCTGCCCGCCGCGCTGCTACCGGCGCGATACTTCGCGTCGCCCGTGCCGCAGCTCTTCGCCATGGAACAGTCGGACTTCCGAACCCTTCCACCAGCGCCCTGGGCTCCCGACGATCCGGCCGACTCGCTGTACAAGAGCGCCCGCGAAGCGCTGAACGCGAACAATTTCCGCCGCGCCGCCGAGCTCTTTGGACAGATCACGACGCGCTTCCCCTCATCCGCGTATGCGGCCGAGGCGCTGTACTACCGCGCGTTCGCCCTGTATCGGGTTGGTGGCGATTCAGAGCTCAAGGAAGCGCGGAAGGTACTCGCGACGCACCACCGCAAGTTCCCCAAGGCCTCGAACTCGCGCGATGCGGAAGCACTCGGTGTCCGCATCGATGGCGAGCTCGCGAAACGTGGTGATCCGGAGTCGGCTGCCAGCGTGAGCAAGTCCGCGCGTGAGAGCGCCGCGTGTCCGCGTGGCAGCGAGGTGCGCGACGACGACAGCGACATCCGCACAGCCGCGATGAACGCGCTGCTCCAGATGGGCGCCGAGCAGGCGATGCCGATCATCAAGCAGGTGCTGGAGAAGCGCGATGCATGCTCCGTCGCCCTGCGCAGCAAGGCGGTCTTCATGCTCTCGCAGAAGCAGACGTCGGAAACCGAAGCCCTGTTGATGGACGTCGTGGGCAACGACCCGAGCCACGAGGTGCGCGAGCAAGCCGTGTTCTGGCTCGGTCAAGTCCACAGCGAGCGGGCGCAGGCCGCACTCATGAGCATCGCGTCGTCGGCAGGCAACCTCGACATGCGTGAGAAGGCGATCTTCTCGCTCGGGCAGCAGGGTATGGGGAGCGGCCAGGCGTTCGTTCGCAAGCTCGCGGAGAGCGCGGATACACCAGAGTCACTGCGCGAGCAGGCGATCTTTCAACTCGGCCAGCGCCGCTCCACGGAGAACGCTGATTTTCTACGCGGGTTGTTCCTGAAGCTCGGCAAGGGCGAGACGAACGAAGACATGCGCAAGAAGGTGCTGTTCTCGCTCTCGCAGATGCGCGGCTTCGGCAACGATCGCTGGCTGCTGGGTATTGCGCTAGATCAGTCGCAGGGCGAGGACGTTCGCAAGCACGCGTTGTGGACGGCAGGTCAGGCCGGGATTCCCGGCAGCGAGTTGATCGCGCTGTACGACCGCCTCGCCGACGCGCCTCTCAAAGAGCAGTTGATCTGGGTGCTCTCGGATTCACGCGATCCCGCAGCGACCGACAAGCTCATCGAGATCGCCAAGAGCGATCGCAATCAGGAGATGCGCAAGAAGGCGCTCTTCTGGCTCGGGCAGAAGAACGATCCGCGCGTCCGCCAGCTGCTGCTCGACATCATCAACGGACGGTAG
>JANMAY010000105.1:0-6576 GCA_031360095.1 Gemmatimonadaceae bacterium | reverse complement strand
GATACGCGATCATGTCGGGGTTCTTGCGCGAATCGTCGCGGAGCCAGAAGTAGTTGTCGACGCGAATGTCGCCGTGCAGGGTGTCCACGCGCGGCACAGCGCGCGCCATCGGGGCCGCGAGTGCGGCCGGTACTTGCGGGGCGGGAGCGGTGGCTTGGGCGCCGAGGCGCGTTGTCGCGACTGCAACGACGGCGAGCGCGACGCATGAATTGCGGCGAAATGATTGCACGGATTCTCCGAATAGGCGGCTGAGCTATGGTGCACCGCATGAGCGGTGCTGTCCAGCACGTGGAGGTGCAGGCCCTCGACCGTTACGTACCTGCGCTCAGGGTCAACGTGCGATGCTTCATTTCGCTGACGACACGCCCAATGAATTCATCGACCCCTACCGGCGCCGGCTTTTGCCCCTCCCCCGCCCCGCGTGTATTCACCGCGACCTGATCCGCCTCCGCCTCGCGCCGGCCGATCACGCACATGTACGGCACCTTCATGCGCGCGCCTTCGGCCACGCGATACTTGAGCGTCTCGTTGCGTGCATCCAGATGCGCACGAATGCCCGCGGTCAGCATCCGCTCCACGATCGCCTCCGCCACCGGCGCCTGCTCGTCCGTGATCGGCAGCACGCGCACCTGTTCAGGCGCCAGCCAGGTCGGAAACGCCCCGGCAAAATGCTCGATCAAAATCGCGATGAACCGCTCGAACGATCCGCTCACCGCACGATGGATCACCACCGGACGGTGCGTCGTGTTGTCGTCGCCAACGTACTGGAGATCGAACCGCTCCGGATTCATGTAGTCGAGCTGAATGGTGCCCAACTGCCACGCACGCCCGATCGAATCCGTGACGTCGAAGTCGATCTTGGGGCCGTAGAACGCGCCGTCCCCTTCCTTGAGCGCGTACGGCCGCCCCGTGCCTTCCAACGCGGCGCGCAACGACGACTCCGCACGATCCCAGAGCGCGTCGTCGCCAATGCGCTGCTCCGGACGCGTCGCAAACTTCAGCGTCGCCGTGAGACCGAATGTTTCGTAGTAGTCGAGGATGAAGCGCGTCAGGAACTGCACTTCGCTCGCGATCTGATCCTCGCGCAGAAACACGTGGCAGTCGTCCTGCGCGAACTGGCGCACACGCGTCAGGCCGCTCAGCGCGCCCGTCACCTCGTTGCGATGCAGCACGTCGAAGGTGACGAACCGCTTGGGCAACTCGCGGTACGAATGCTTCTTCGACAGATACAGGAGGTAGTGTGATGGGCAGTTCATCGGCTTGAGCGAGAAGTCGTGTTCGCCCGTGTCGTTGTCCAACACGAGGAACATATTCTCCTTGTACTTCCCCCAATGACCGGACTGCTCCCACAACGCCTTGTTGTACAGCAACGGTGTCTTGATCTCCGCAAAGTCGCGCTGCTGCCGCTCGCGCACGAAGTCGACGAGCAGGTTGTACAGAATGGTGCCGCGCTCCGTCCAGAACGCCGCGCCGGGAGCGTACGGATGGAACATCACCAGATCGAGTTCCTTCCCGAGCTTCCGGTGGTCGCGCTTCTTCGCCTCCTCGAGGCGATAGAGATGGGCGTCCAGCTCATCTTTCTTGAAGAACGCCGTCCCATAGATGCGCTGGAGCATCTGCCGCTTTTCGTCACCGCGCCAATACGCGCCGGCCGCGCTGAGCAGCTTGAAGTGCTTCAGACGTCCCGTGTCTGGCAGGTGCGGGCCGCGACAGAGATCGATGAACGGGCCATCCGTATAGGTCGAGATGATCTCGTTCGGATCGGTGAAGTCGTCGAGACGCTCGAGCTTGAGCGGATCGTCGACGAACTTCTTCCGCGCCTCGGTGGCGTCCACCTCGTCGCGCACGAACGGATACTTCTCCTGCACGACCTTGCGCATCTCCGCTTCGAATTTCGCGAGATCGTCGGGTGTGAATGGCGACGCGACCTCGAAGTCGTAGTAGAAACCGTCGTCGATCGCAGGCCCGAAGCCGATCTTTGCATCGGGGCGCAGCCGGCGCACCGCCGTCGCGAGCACGTGCGCTGCCGAATGCCGCAGCACGGCCAGTGCGTCCACATCGCGCTCCGTGAGCACCTTGAATGCTCCGCCCGACCGGAGCGGCGTCATCAGGTCCTGGATGTCGCCGTTCACCGACACGGCGACTGCGGCGAGAAGCAGCCGCTCGCCAATCGACCGCACGACGTCCGCCGGGAGTGTCCCCATTGGCACCGTACGCGTGGCCCCATCCGGGAGCACGAGTGTTACGTCGGCGGTGGTGTCAGCGGCGGGTCGATCGATCATGTGCTTCGTGATTTGTTTGGTGCGACCTCTCCGCCGGGACGGCTGTCATAACGAAGAGCGGCACGAGAGTGAGACGATGCGGCGGTGCACGCACGCCGACGGTCCGGGTGTTTCGTGGAACGCGGGCGACGAATCAGCCAAGCAGTGGCGACAGCAGCCGTCCGTACTTGAAAAACAGGACGATCCCCACGGCAATCCCTACCCAGACGCCCACCCAGAGCAGCGCGCGGCGCAGCGGGATGACATCCTCGAGGCTGCGTGAGTCGTCGGCACGGAGAATTCGCGAGAGGCGCAACGTCCGAAATGTAAGGGGATCAATGGGCCTTCTTCTTGCACCCCATTGGCCGGAAATTCGTCCGCAAGTTATCCTTGCGGCAGACCCTTCGCCACAGGCTTCGCGCTATGTCTCTCTTGCGGTATCACGACGACGACGACGACTCCTCCGCCACCGGAATCGCCACGGTGCTCCTCGGCGCTGTCGCCGGGTTCGCCGTGGGCATGTTCGTGGCCCAGCGCGTTGGCGGTTTCAGCGGCCTTGCCCAATCCCTCCGTGGTCGCGGCGCCGTTGCGGGCGCAACGGACGACGCGTCACCGACCGTCGCCGATGACTTCGCCGACTTCGACGACGATTTCGATGACGACGAGATCGAGCAGTCGGAGCCGTCGGGCCTCGAAGAGCACGTGCTCGAGGCGTTCCGCAACGATCCCATTCTCGCCGAACGCGCCCTCGATATCGGCGGCATCGGCGAGGAGACGATCGAGCTGGCGGGTTGGGTTCTGTCGGAAGACGAGGCCGTGCACGCCGTGACGATCGCGCGCGGAGTGCCGGGGGTGCAGACGGTGGTCAATCGCATCGCCATCGGTGACGAAGAGGAGCGGCTGCGCGATCACGCGCGTCTCTTCGCCGAAGGCGACGACGCGCACACCGAAGCGCATTGGGAGGGGAACACGGTGGGAACCGGCCGGCGCCGGCAAGGCACATCGGCCGACGTCGACCGCCACGCCGATCCGCGTGTCGACCTCGCAGAGCGCTGGACGTCGGCCGACGAGGAGATCAGGCAAGCGGCCGAGGACGTGGACAGCATCGCCGCTGAACGACGCAAGCGCGAGAAAAAGGCGATGAAGGGCGATCGCACCGGTGGCTCGCCCATTGCCCCAACCGGCGTGCCGAAGGGTGATCATGTCGTCGATCCGACAAACGCGCCGCAGAGCTGATAAGTAGAGGCGCCACGGCTTCAAGACCCATGACCCGCGAGTTAACTTCCGCGGGTCATGTCCATTTCCGGCGCCCCGCAGTCCGAGTCCCTCGCGACACCGGACGATTTTCCCGCGCAGTATGATCCCGCCGCCACTGAGGCGGCGATCTACGAGCGTTGGGAACAGGCCGGCTGCTTCACGGCGGACGCGTCGCGCTCACGACGCATCGGGGGCGACCGCGATCCATACGGCATCCTCATGCCGCCCCCGAACGTCACGGCGATTCTTCACGTTGGACATGGACTGAACAACACCGTCCAGGACGTGCTCGTGCGCTGGGCACGCATGAAGGGTCTCGAGACGCTGTGGCTCCCGGGTACCGATCACGCCGGCATCGCGACGCAGAACGTCGTCGAAAAACAGCTCGCCGCGGAAGGACTCACCCGCGACGATCTCGGACGAGAAAAGTTCGTCGAGCGCACGAAGGCGTTCGTCGCCGAGACAGGCGGTGTCATTCTCCAGCAGCTGCGCGCGATTGGCGCATCGGCCGATTGGACGCGGACCGCGTACACGTTCAGCCCCGAGCTGAGCGGCGCCGTGCGCGAAGCGTTCGTCCGCTTGTACGAGCGCGGTCTGATCTATCGCGGCCATCGCGTCATTCACTGGTGCCCGCGCTGTCTCACGTCGCTGTCGGACGAAGAGGCGGAGCCGAAAGAGACCGCCGGCACCCTGTACCACATCTCCTATCCGGTCGCAGACGATCCCACGCGCTCCATCACCGTCGCCACCACGCGCCCCGAAACGATGCTGGGCGACGTGGCCGTGGCGGTGAATCCGTCGGATGAGCGCTACATGGCGCTCGTCGGGAAGCACGTGGTGCTGCCGCTGCTCAACCTGCGTATTCCCGTCATCGCCGACGACTACGCCGATCCGGCATTCGGCACCGGTGTGGTGAAGATCACCCCCGCACACGATGCGAACGACTTCGAGGTGGGCCGCCGCCACTCGCTGCCGACCCCCGTCGTCATCGACGAGCATGGCGTCATGGGCGAAGTGGAGGACGCGAGCGGTCGTGTGCCGGATCCGATTCGCGGGCTCGATCGCTTCGACGCACGACAGCTCATCGTCGCGCGCCTCGAGGACAGTGGACGGCTCGTCAAGAAAGAGCCGCACACGCACAACGTCCGGCACTGCTATCGCTGCGACACCGTCGTCGAGCCGCGTCTGAGTGATCAATGGTTCGTGCGCATGCAGACGCTCGCGCATCCGGCGCTCGAGGGCGTGCGCCAGGGCCGCATTCGCATTCTCCCTGAGAAGTGGGTCGGGGTGTACGAGCACTGGATGACGAACATCCGGGACTGGAACATCTCGCGGCAGCTGTGGTGGGGCCATCGCGTGCCGGTGTGGTACTGCCAAACCTGCGAGCCGCCGAACAATGTGATGGCGAGCCGCGAGGATCTCACGGTGTGCCCGCACTGCGGATCACCCGTGGTGCAGGACGACGACGTGCTCGACACGTGGTTCTCGAGTTGGCTCTGGCCGATGTCGACGCTGGGGTGGCCGCGCGACAATAGCACTGATTTGCGCGCGTTCTATCCCACGGACGTGCTGGTGACCGCACCGGAGATTCTCTTCTTCTGGGTCGCCCGGATGATCATGGCCGGCTACGCGTTCATGGGCGACGCGCCTTTTCATTCGGTCTATCTCCACGGAACGGCGCGGGACACGCAGAACCGCAAGATGTCGAAGTCGCTCGGCAACGGCATCGACCCGCTCGACGTTGTGCAGCGCTATGGGGCCGATGCGCTTCGCTACACGCTCATCGCCGGCATGGGTTTGGGCGCGGACGTCATGCTCGACCCCGCCGATCTCGACAAGTCGTTCGCGACGGGGCGCAACTTCGCCACCAAGCTCTGGAACATCGGCCGCTTCCTGCTGATGAACGTCGGCGGCGACTCGGTGCGGCGGTTCGAGGATGTGGCACCGAGCGAGTTGGCGCGTGCCGATGCGTGGATCCTCGAGCGGCTCGACGACGCCATTCGCAAATGCGACCGCGCTATCGGACCGCTCCGGCCTGCGCGCGGCGTGTGGCTCGAGGAAGAGCGGGTGGCCGGCCTCAGACTCAACGAGTACGCCGAGCGTGCGCGGCAATTCGTGTGGAACGAAGTGGCCGATTGGTATCTGGAAGCCATCAAGACGCGGCTGCTCACGCCGGGCGCGGATCAGCAGGTGGCGCGAGCGGTGCTCGTGCACGTATTCGATCAGGCGCTGCGTCTGCTGCATCCCATCGTTCCGTTCGTGAGTGAGGCGTTGTGGCAGCGTCTTCCTGCCCACGTAGACGGAACGTTCCTCGCGACGTCGTCGTGGCCCGCGCCACGGCCATCGACCGTCGCCGATGCGCGCGCCAGTCAGTTCGAGCTGATCAAGGACATCATCGACGCGATGCGACGCATTCGGTCCGAGTATGCCATTCCCCCCGGCAAGATGATCGAGGCGTTCGTCGTGGCGACACCGGACTGGCGCCAGATTCTCGACGAGGAGTTCTCGCTCATCAGCCGGCTCGCGCGCACGGCACTCGCGTTCGTCGAGTGGGCGCCCGCCGGACCGGCGGCGAACGTCGTGCTGGCGGGCGGCACGGAGTTGATCGTTCCGCTCACGGGGCTCATCGACGTGACGAAAGAATGCGATCGGCTCAAGACCGAGCTCGGGAGCCTCGAGAAGCAGCTTGCGGCGCTCGAAGCGCGGCTCGACAATCCCGGCTTCACCGCGCGCGCGCCGGCACACGTCGTGGAGGCGGAGCGCATCAAGCGCGAAGAATGGCGCACGCGCCGCGGCGTGCTTCGCACCCGGTACGAGGGATTGTGCGGCAAGGCGTAATCGGACTGCTCGTTCTGCTCGTGGGTTGTGCGTCCGCATCGCCGCCACCCGGCGGGCCTGAGGACAAAGCGCCGCCTCAGCTCGTGCGCGTCACCCCCGACACGAACGCGGTCAACGTGAAGGAACGGGCGGTCACGTTTTTTTTCGACGAGACCATCAACGATCGCGGCACCGGCGCGCAGGAACTGGATCAGTTTTTTCTCGTGTCGCCGTCCGATGG
>JANMAY010000079.1:0-6854 GCA_031360095.1 Gemmatimonadaceae bacterium | reverse complement strand
CCACAGTACATGTCGCCCGAGCAGGCGATGGGCGAGCGCACGATCGACGGACGTTCCGACCTCTACGCGCTTGGCGCGGTCACCTACGAGATGCTCGCGGGCGAGCCGCCGTTTACCGGCCCGAACGTGCAGGCGATCGTCGCGCGTCTCCTCGCCGAGGAGCCACGCAGCCTCACGGTTCAGCGCCGCGCCGTTCCAGTGGGGGTCGAGAACGCGGTCATGCGCGCGCTCGAGAAACTCCCGGCGGATCGCTACTCACGCGCCGCGGAGTTTGCCGCCGCATTGCTCGTCGACGCCCCGGCGTCAGCTCGAGCCAGCGGTCGAGCGCGCCGAAAGCCGTCGTCGCGCATCTGGCCCATGGTCGCGATGGGCGCGGCGATGCTGGCCGCGGGCGTTGGCCTCGGTCGCGTGCTCCCGAAACCCGCGCCCGTGATTGAGCCGGCGCGACAGCTCGCGATCGACCTGCCGGATTCGATTCGCGTCGCGTTCAGGGGGAATCTCGACGCTCCCGGTGGCCAAGGCTCGGTGACAATCAGTGGCGACGGAAGACGAATCGCCTGGATCGGAACAACCCCGAGCGCGACTGACGTGAAGCTGTACGTGCGCGACCTGAGCTCGTACACGATCAGAGCCGTCCCGGGGACTGCGGGCGCGTTCGCTCCTTTCCTTTCCAACGATGGGTCGCTGCTCGGCTACTTCAGCGGCCGCGAGCTTCGGGAGACGAACCTCAACAACGGCGAGACGCGCGTCCTCATCAGAAGTCTCTCACGCCCCAACGGAGCGGCATACCTGGCGAACGGCAGCGTTCTTATTGCGATTGAGTCGCGCGTTCTTAGCGTGATCGATCGCACTGGCGGAATCAGGCCGATAAGGGCATCGGCCCCGGCTAGCGAGTTGGACTCGACCGGCGTGTTGAACTTTCCCGCGGTAGTGCCCGGCGACCGGTACGCGGTCGGGCCGTCGCGCGGCGGACCGATTGTCGTGGCCTCTTTGACCGATGGTGTGATCCGACGGATCCGTCCCTTCAACGTGACAGATTCTACTGCAGAGTTAGTCGGGGGCGCGCCTCGGATCGTCGGCAATCGCCTGTACTGGATGGAGCGCGATGTAGTGCTGTCGGCCGCCATCGACGTTGAGGGAGCGCGACTGACATCGGAGCCGACACCGGTCGTCTCCGGTGTGCGGGGAGACCTGTTCGGCGCAGCGGACTTCGATGTTGCCGACGACGGAACGATAGTGTTTGTCGCTGGAGCTGATCCCTCGATCGGGTACCTCGCATGGCTGGACCCTCCAGGTCGCGTCGACACACTTGGACTTCCACCGGCGAACTACACGGGCTTCGACGTCTCGCCGGACGGTCGCTCGCTCGTTACGCAGGCGATCAGCTCCAGTGGAGCGACAGAGATCCGAGTGGTCGATGTCGCCAGGGGGACGAGCACTGTGCTCAACGTCGGTACTGGAGACGTCAGCCAACCGGGGTGGAGCGCCGACGGTCGCGCGGCGCTGATTTCAGTCGCGCCAAAGGGGATCGGTTCAGCGCGCGTTCTTCGCGTGCCGGTGGATGGTCGTTCCTCGATCGATACGATCATGCCGGGTGGCCTCGATCGGTATGCCGTCTCGCGCGACGGGCGGGTGACGATGCTCCAGGTTTCGACGGCGCGTTCACCGAATCGGTATCTCACGGTAGGACAGGGAGCGAAGCTCTACGCCAGCACGAACCAAGGTCCATTCGAGGAGTTCACTGCACCCAGCGACTTCATGGTTCCGGCACTGTCACCCGACGGCAAGTGGGTGGCGTACGAGAGGTTTGGCATCGAGCGGGTTGGGGTGTACATCGAACGTTTCCCTCTGGACGGTCGGCCGATCACGGTGCCGAGTGACGGCGACGCATACGAGGCCCTTTTCTCGGCGAAGGGAGACAGATTGTTCTACCGGGTTGGCCGCGGTGTCATGCAGGTGCCGCTAACGGTAACTGGTGACCGGATGACGCTCGGCAAGCCCAGCATGTATGTGGAGTTCGCGTTCGCCGACTTTCTGGGACGCAGCTACAAGCTGGGGCGCGACGACCGGCTATTGGTGAAACTGCTGCCGAGCACGGCCCCGCAGTCGGAGATTCGCGTCATGGCCGGACGTCGATAGTCGAGCGATGGCGCTACGGACATTGACCTTCCGCGTAACGCGGTGATCAATCGGATTGCTGTCCTCGCCTGATTGTCGCGGGCACAGCTCACAACGTCGCGCGAATCCAGCGCGCAAACCGGTGGATGATTGACGCTCGGCGCGGCAGCAGCCGCTCCAGCTCTGCGGGCCCATCAATCCACGT
The DNA here is from genome assembly GCA_031360095.1 of Gemmatimonadaceae bacterium. Classification (GTDB taxonomy): domain Bacteria; phylum Gemmatimonadota; class Gemmatimonadetes; order Gemmatimonadales; family Gemmatimonadaceae; genus AG11. Next base: position 4,531 of record JANMAY010000079.1, on the reverse strand, counting down.
CGTGCGTGCCATCATATAGAAGAGGTCCACGAGACCGGCAGACGCCTGCGGCCCGGACACGATCAACGTCGCCTCGCCATCAGAAGCGAGCCCGCGATCGTCCATGTTGTGGGAGCCCTCGGTGAAATAGAAGCTCACGTGCCTCCGTTCCGCCTCCGGAATGCTCGCCTCGTAGCTTCGCATCATCTGGTCGGCGCGCCGAGTCGCTGCCGTGTCGACCGCAGGCTGCGCGGCTCCGAGTTGTTGCGCGAAGCTCGCGGTCTGGCGCGATTGCACGCGCATCGCGTCCGCCAGAATGTCGTCCCACCCGGGCTGGCGCAGCAGGGCGGCGATGGCGTTCGGACGGGCGACGACCTGCGTCTTGCGATGCGGCTGCGGCGGATGCGGCTTCTCGTCCTTCGCCAGATGCGTCGCGTCGCGGCCGTCGGCCGCGATCTCACGCTCCACGCGATCGAGCACAGCGAGCGTCTTGTCGTCGAACGGAATCGCCTTGCGGATCCAGGGATTGCGTCCGAGTCCCTCGCGCACCTCGCGCAGGCGACCGGCCGCGTCGTCCGCAGTCGCCTGCGCGGCGAACAGACCGATGTGGAGATCGCCGCCGCTTTCTTGCATCGTCGGCGTCAGGCTGTCGCGCAGCGCAAGCAGGCGGGTGAGCACGTCGTGTGCACGCGCCATGGCGGGGGCGTCGGGGACCGGCGCATTCGCCAGCGCCGGCGCAATGATCGCGACGCGTGCGCCGCGCGCCGCCGCTCCGGCAAGCATACCGGCCCACGTCTCGCTCAGCCAAAGCTGGTCCGGCACGAAGAGCACCGCGCCCGGCTGCGCGAGATTGTACAGCATCGCGCGCGCAACAGACGACTTCTTGTTGCCGAAGCCGACCTCGTTGTGCACTTGCAGCGCTCTGCCAACAAACTCACCGAGGTTGGCCTTCTCTTCCTGCGCGCGCTTGCTGGCGACGGCGCGAAGCGGCGCGGGAATGTCACTCTCCGAAAAGCCGTTCGTGCGCAACGTATGCCGGAGCGCCGCGCGCGCTTCCAGCGTCGCGGGACCTCGGACGCGAAATCCGCGGTCCTCCCACGTCGCGCTGGAGTACACCTCGCCGATGCCGATGCCCATCACGAACACCGCGCCGCGATTGGGATCCGCTTCGTCGACGTCGTAGATCACCAGCTTGCGGTGGTCGCGCATGACATTGTCGGGCACGAACGCGATGCCGGGGATGATATGACTGCTGCGAAAGGAGAAGTCGGATGCATTGCCGACATTCACGTGCACCTTGATCGTGCCGCGCAGCCAACGGGCGGCGTCGACCGTGGCGCGTGCATCCTGCTGCAGTCGGCGCGAGCTCGCGACGGCGGCGCGGAGCTCGTTCTGCCGCTCGCGTAGATGCCGCTCGCGCGTGCCGTCGTCGCCCTCGAGTCGCATGGACGCGTTGAGTGGATCCTCGAGGATCGTGAGCCAGAGACGCCCGTCGGCGGTCTCGTAGAAGAACTGATCGTTGAGAATCATGTAGGTCGGGAAGACGCCGGTGCTGTCATAGCGACGAACCGCCGCGGTGAGCGCGGGGAGATACGCATCCGCGACCATCGTGTAGCCGATGTTGTCGATGGCGCGCGTGTACCATTGCCGCCCCATGAACTCGTGCGTCCACAGAACGTGGTATTGCCGTGCGGCGAGGATGGACCGCGCGACCTCGAGCGGGAGGTCCGTGCTGCGCATGTACGTCAGCGCATTGCCGTCCGTGAACGGATGACCAACCACTCGGCCGACGAGTGAGTCGACCTCGATCTGGTCGTCGTACTGATCGAAGGTGAGCGCCAGATCCATGGGTAGCCAGATGAGCCGCGAATCACGTTGGCGCCTGACGATGGCGTGCATGGGCGGCGTCACCGCATCCAGCCAGGCGGCAAACGCGGACGCGGCGATCGGTTGTTGGTCGGGCGCGATCCCGGAGGAGTCGCTGAGCCATCCGCCGAAGTCCGCGGTCGCGCCACCGGCAAGTCGCCTCACATCCACATGCTTCGCGCGTCCGAAGAGGGAGTCGACCGGGATGATGATGCGATCGAGGACGGCGATGCGCGCGCGTCGCGCCGCGCGCGTGCGCGCTGTCCTGTCGAGGCCTGCACCAAACAGTGCCTCGAGGGCGGTGCGCGAACGGTCCATAGCCGATCGATAGCTGCTCGCGCGCGATGCGCGAATCGCGTCGTCGGTGTAAAGATCGGAGTAGACGCCGATGACGGAGGAGGCGGATGCGATGTCGTGCAGCAGCTGCTGCGTAGCGGCGTCGCGCACCGGTGCCGTTGTCGCGCCTGCGAGCGCGCCCACCTGAGGAGGATCGGGCATCCGGACGGTCGTTGCCCACGGGCGTGTACGGCCGGCGAGCGGCTGAAAGAGCGGAGCGGTGACGCCAACGCGCACCGCCTGCTCGCGCGCCGGAATCCAGTCGACGCGCAGCATGGATCCGCGGCCAAGGACACCGCCGCGGCGGATCGCGCTCTGCCAACTGATGATGGTGTTGATGCGGTTGTGTCGAATGTCCCAGTCCGCACCGACGCTGGTCGCAAGCAGCCGTGACGTGGCCATCGCCCGAACCCCCGCGTCCTCGAGGCCGCCGACACTGCCGTACCCCTCGACCGTGCCGCCGACGACGCCGAGCAGAGGATTGAACGCCGGGATTGGTGGCTTGTTGAGGGAGTGGAAGGCGCCGTAGCTAAACGTCGCGCCCGAGCGGCCGCGCTGCGCGAAGGCCGTTCCCTGTGCGGAGAATTGCTGTCGCCAGATTGGAGGTTGGCCGATTGAAAACACTGTTGGCGGCGGGCCAGAGCGCGAGCTCGCAACCGCCGAGTCAGCTGTCTGCGCTGGTAACGCGCTGCCAGCGAGTAAAGCAAGCACGACGACGCGGACGCTCGCGTTGAATGAGCGGATCATTTGCTCACACGAAGGCAATCTTTGTGCGAACCCAGCCTGCGCTTCGGACGTTTAGCTTTTCTCCGACGCATCCTTCTCATCTCCTTCCATCTCCGCGTGACCCTGCTCTCCGTTTCCAACGTCGGCATCTCCTTCGGCGCCACTGAGCTCTTCAAGAACGTCACCTTCACGGTTGCCGAGGGTGAACGATGGGGGATCATCGGGCGCAACGGGGCTGGCAAGACGTCGATCTTCAAGGTCATCACCGGAGAGCTCCAACCCAACATAGGGAACGTTGCGCGCAAGCCGGGGCTGAGGCACGCCCTCCTCGACCAGCACCGTGCCTTCGAGGGCGCCACCACGGTTTGGCAGGCCGGCGCCGCCGCGTGGCGCGAGGTCATGGTGCTCGAGCAACGCATTGCCGAACAGGCGATCGAGCTGGGCGAACTTGGTGAGCGCGTCAGCGACGAGTTTCTCGAACGCTTCGGGCACGATCAGGAACGGTTCGCCGACCTCGGCGGCTACATCTATCACGCTCGCGTCGACGCGGTGCTCCAGGGACTCGGCTTCGATGCCGAAGAGTCGAAGACGCGACTCGTGTCGTCGCTGTCCGGCGGCGAGCGCGGACGCGTGGGCCTCGCGGCGCAGCTCATCGCGCCCGCCGACCTGCTGCTGCTCGACGAACCCACCAACCACCTCGACCTCGATACCACGACCTGGCTTCAGGAGTGGCTCAAGGAGGCCGACGAGACGGTGATCGTCGTGTCGCACGATCGTGCGTTCATGGACGCCATCTGCACGAACATCCTGCACGTCGAAGCGCGCACGAGCGAGTCGTACAAGGGCAACTACAGCCAGTTCGTGCCGCAGCGGGCCGAGCGCCGGCTCACGCGCGAGCGCGAGATGGAGAAGCAGCGCGCGTACGTGAAGAAGGAAGAGGAGTACATCCGGAGAAACATCGCCGGCGTCAACTCCTTCCAGGCGAAGGGCAAGCGCAAGCGACTCGAGCGCCTGCCGCGCCTGGCGCCGCCGCCGGGCGATCCGACGGCAATGACGCTCCACTTCGAGCCCGCCGAACGCGGCGGCGACCAGGTGGTCGCGATCAAGGATCTCCGCGTGGAGGTGCCCGGTCGCGTGCTCGTGGACGACTTCACGGCCGTGTTGCGGCGGAACGATTTCGTGGCGCTCGTCGGCCCGAACGGCGCAGGCAAGTCGTCGTTCATCTCCACCCTGCTCGGCGATCGCACACCGGCGGGTGGCGAAGCGAGAATCGGCGGCTCGATCACGCCTGCCTGGTTCCGACAGGACCTGGCCGACCTCCCACTCCGCAAGTCGATGTTCGACGCAATCCAGGAGCAGCGGCCGCTCTGGAACCGGGGCCAGGTGCAGAACCATCTCGGCGCCTTCGGCTTCAGTGGAGAGGAGGTCTTCCGCGAGATCGGCACGTTAAGCGGCGGCGAGCGCGCCCGTATGGCGCTCGCGCTCATGACACTCGCGCGCGCCAACCTGCTGGTGCTCGACGAGCCTACCAACCACCTCGACGTCGAGAACATCGAGGTGCTCGAGGACGCGCTCGATGACTACGATGGCACTGTGCTGTTGGTGAGCCACGACCGTGCATTTC
>JANMAY010000069.1:0-18379 GCA_031360095.1 Gemmatimonadaceae bacterium | reverse complement strand
TGCCAGCGCCTCCATGCGCTGCGTGACTTCGTCGGTTTCGCGGAGCGCCCGCTCACGGTCGTGCTCGACCCGACGCACGCGGTCCTGCAATGCGCGCAGCTCCCGCTCCACGCGCTCCACGCCCGCGCGCGCGTCGGTGAGCGCGCGGCGTGCATCGTTCTCTGCCCCCTGATGGCGCAGGAGCTCTTCGTCTGCCGTTCCCAACTCCGCCGTGACACGCTCGAGCTCCGCAGCGGCGGACTCCCGCTCCGCGGCGATCTGGGTGCCCGTCTGCTCGCCCGCGCTCGCCTCTGCTTCGGCACGCTGGCGGCGAGAGCTTGCATTGCGCTGCCGCTCCTCGGCGACGGCCATCTCGCCGCGAATGCGCTGCACCTGTTCGCGCTGTGCGCTCACAAGGCGCGAGAGCTCGTTGCGTTGTGCCTCGGCTGCCGTGCGCGCATCGTGCGCGCGCTCGCGTGCCAGCTCCGCGTCCGCGACGGACTGCTCGGCGGCCGGAAGGTGTGCACGCAGCTCGCCAACGCGGCCTTCCAGTTGTGCGAGCTCGTCGCGCCAGGCGTCCATCGACCGCGCAGCGAGCGACAATTCCACCGTGAAGCGCCGCGACGTGATTTCCACATGTCGTTCGGCGCGGCGCCGCTGGCGGGCCAGACTGCGCACCTGGCTGGACACCTCATTGATCAGATCATCGAGTCGCTGGAGGTCGCCCGTCGTCTCTTCGAGGCGGCGCTCGGTGGTCCGGCGGCGATCGCGATACAGGCCAACGCCCGCCGCTTCCTCGAACAATTCCCGGCGGTCGTCCGCGCGTTCGGACAAGAGCGCGTCGATCATCTTGCTCTCGATCACCACACCCGTGCCCGATCCCAACCCCGTCCCGCGCAGCAAATCGGAGATGTCGCGCAACCGGCACGGCGTGCGATTCAGGAAGTAGTCGCTATCCCCGGATCGGGAAAGCCGGCGCGTGATGACCACTTCCTTGAACGGAACGGGCAGCATCCCGTCTTCGTTCGAGAAGTGCAGCGAAACCTCAGCCACGTTCACGGCACGGCGCGCAGAGGAGCCCTGGAAAATCACCTCGTCCATCTTCGTGCCGCGCAACAGCCGCGCGCGCTGTTCGCCAAGCACCCAGCGCACCGCGTCGGAGACGTTGGACTTCCCGCAGCCGTTGGGGCCGACGATCGCCGTCACGCCCGGCTCGAACACGAGGTCGGTGGAATCCGCGAACGACTTGAACCCAATCAACTCGAGCTTGGTCAACCGCACTAGAACACTCTCCCCATTCGATAGACCAGCGCCGGCGTGAGCCCCGCACCCTTGACCGACGGCACCGCGAGCGCGGCATGCCGCGGTGTCTCATACGCGCCGAAATACAGATGCGCCGCCCCGCTCTCCTGCCGCAATGCGTACACGGGCAGTCCGCGCGCCGCGAACCGCTCGAGCCGTGTCGAGACATCGGAAGATGGAACCTCGGCCTGCACCAGAAACGCGAAGGGCAATTTGGCGATGCTTCCTATTCCGGGCGCGAGAATCTTTCGTGCGCGAAGTTGCACGAGCAGCGATTCCGCGCCGGTACGGGTCGTGTATGCGCCCGCGACCAACTGGTAGTACCTGGTGCGCAACTCGAACTCGTATGTCCCCGCGGGTACCGTCTCGAACCGACCGCGCAGATCCAAGATAGCGCCTGAATAGGTGAACGTCTCCTCCAATCGCACCGCATACGCCGAGGCGGACGCCGAGTCTTCGGGATTGACGGGCTGCAGCAGGGGAAACGAATCCACCGGCACACTCCCCCCGGTGACGCGCGCACTGTCGCGCCGCGCGCTGTCGATGCGCGCGCGAATCAAGCTGTCCGTGGCGAGGGAGCCGGCGGTCGCGATGTTCGCGTCCGCGGACACGGCGTTCACGCCGCGTTGTGGCTTGGGACTGGACGCAAAGGGACGGCGTGCAAACCAGAATGCCGCGCTCGCGATCGCCGCGGTGAGAAGGACTCCAGCGACGGACGCAACCATCGTGCGTCTGCCACCGCGCGCCGGTTGCCGCGCCGCCATTGCCGTCGCGATGGTGGCGAGCGGAGCGGGGGTGGCCAGGGCGGTCGCGCCTGCAACCGACGTCGGTCCGCTGCGGCGAAGACGCAGCCACGCCAGCGATTGCGCAACGGAGATGTCCGCCGGCACGACATCGCCAACGATGACGGCGCCATCGCACGCGTCGACCAGTGCACGCAGACGAGGGGCATCCGCAGATGCGACAAGCACCAGCAGCGCGCCCACCTCTCGGAAGCCCGCAACCAAGCGCCCCCATCGAGGATTGGGGAACAGCTCCTCCGAATCGATCGGCGACGTGCCGCTCGGCATGATGAACAGCTCGCCCGCATCCGGCACCTGCTGCGCGATGCGATTGAGCGACACACCGAACAGAAAGCTGTCCACCAGACCGTGCGGATCGTCGGTGGACACGAGGGCCTGCAGCGGCGGGACGTCGCCGATCAGATCCCCAATCGCCACGCGCCGGTGAAGCGCCTGCACACGCCCGATCCCAAGTGCCACCTCGGCGGCGGCGATGGGATCGTTGCCGATGATGACGATGGCGTGTTGACCGTCCAACGTGCCCGCGAGCTCGCGACCCCGCTCGGCCCAGTCGAGCGGAGGAATCACGGACCTCCCTCGTACACCCAGAACGACTGCTTCGACTCGCGCCCCACGCGCTCGGCCTCTTCCTTTGTCGCGTAGGGTCCGAGTACGACGCGGTAAATGGCGGCGCCGTCGCGCATCGCAGTGACGACGCGGGCGTTGTCGTTCCCAACGCGAATTTGCGCGGCAAGCTCACGTGCCTTGTCCGCGACGAGCAATGCGGCGAACGACACGGTGAAGCCCGTATGCCGCACCACCGTGTCCTTCGACACGGGAACGACCGCGGTCGAGTCGGCGCGGACGACTGCGGAATCTGTCGCGGGCTTCGCGCTGTCGGTCGCCGGACCGCCGAAACTCACGGGCCGGTCCAGACTCGCGTCCCGCGGGCGGAAGCCCGTCCAACGAAAGGCAAACCAGAAGTCGGCGGCACTTCCGCGCACGCGTGCGGTCGGTCGCAGCGTCTCGCCATCCACGAGACTGACATCGGTGCCCTGCACGAGCGCGACGCTGCCGTCGGGAGCCACGAACGGCAGGTCGTCGCGCCAGAGCGTCGCGACTGCTCCAACCACGCGGTTGGTGGCGACCGCGATGACGACGACGCTGTCGGTGCCTTCAGGTCGCGCCAGCAGATACCGGCCCAGCGGATCCACTCGCAGATCGCCCGCATGCCGGCCGAGGTCGATGCGGCCTGTCACCGTTTCACGGTAGCGATCCACGACGTCGATCATGTTGCTGCCACTCGTCACGACGAAGACCCGGTCTCCGCTCGGCGTCGCTTCGAGCGATTCGATGGCCTCGTCGAAGCGCACACTCGTCGTGCGCTGCATCGTTCGCGTGCGGACACCGGTGAGCTCACGACCGGAGCCGAGATACAGGCGGTCGCCCACCTGCGTGCGGAGCGTGCGGTCGACTTTCGTGAGCGACACGGAGTCGACGATGCGGGTGGACGGAGGGCGAAGTCTCCACACGACGGAGCTGTCGCCGTGCTCCGCGAGCACGAGCAGCGAAGCGTCGGTTTGAGGGAACACGGCCCGCGCCCTGAGCGGGCCCTTCCACTTCCAGCTCCCACTTGGACTCGTTCGTTCTACGGAGCCCTCGGCGGCGATGCCGTCGATCGTCGAGCCGTCAGAGGATGCCAGGCCCGAAAGCTTTGCTTTGGACAAGACGCTCGCCGTCCCTTGCCGAAAGTCGATCCGGGACGGAGCCCCCTTGGCGTTCACGTACGCGACGGTGCCGGCCTCCTCGTCGAACGCGAGGATCCTGGCTGGCGCTGGCACCTCTGAGGTACTCCAGAGCACCGTGTCGAGTTTCGGGTACGCATAGACTCGCGCGTCTCCTCCCGCACGAGGGATCCGCAGCACGAGGTGATCCGGTCCGCGCGCCGCGGTTGCGGAGGCGATCACCTGGCGGGAGGGCGTTGCCTGCTCGTCGCCGCGGCTGCACGCCGCGAGCGCGAGTGCCAGGCCGATCAGCGTCGTTCGCACAGTCACAAGCTATCGCCCCACGTCCGGGAGGAGTAGGCGGTGCAGGTGGTCAGCGCGACCTTGCCGCAGCAAGAGGCACCACCTGCGCATCGGCCCACAGCCGCTCGATCTGATAGAAGTTGCGAAGCGTCGGGTGAAACACGTGCACCACGAAGTCCACGTAGTCGAGCAGCACCCATCGCCCCTGCGCCAGCCCTTCGACGTGATGCGCCATCTGCCCCGTCTCTTTTTTCATGTCCTCGAGCACGCCGTTGCCAAGCGCTCGTACGTGCGTGTCCGACGTCCCGCTCGCGATCAGAAAGAAATCGGTCATGTCAGAAACTCCGGCGAGGCTCAGGAGCACGACGTCGTTCGCTTTGCGGTCGAGCAGAATGGCCGCCGCGCGCTGGGCGAGCTCGGCGACCTTTGCGGGCGGAGTGATGGCTGGGGCAGATGCGGTCATGTCGTGGTTGCCGGGAGTTACTGCTTGATCACCCACACGCGAATCTCAGGCTTCACATCGGCGTGAAGCTTGACGGGCACGCGGTATACACCAAGCGCCTTGATCGGATCGTGCAGGTCGATGAGTCGCTTCTCGATCTGGAAGCCTTGCGTCGCGAGCTGCTCCGCGATGTCCGCCGACGTCACCGAGCCGAACAACTTGCCCTCTTCGCCGACGCGCGCTGAGAAGGTGAGCTGCACTTCCTCGAGACGCTTCCCAAGCTCCGCGGCCGTCTCGCGGCGCGTATTCTCGGCTGCTTCGAGGCGCGAGCGCTCCAGGGAGATGCGCTTCAGGTTTCCGGGAGTGGCCTCGTAGGCGAAGCCACGCGGAAGCAGGTAGTTGCGTGCGTAGCCGTTCTTGACCATGACGACGTCGCCCGGATGCCCGAGGTTCTCGATCGCCTGGCGAAGGATGATTTCCATGAGTGGATCCTCTGATTACGTGGTAGGCCGCGCACGGCGGCGCCAATCGGCCCAAGTGTCGCCCAACCCCAGCCCGAAGGCAGCAAGGGCCAAAAGAATGAATCCCAGCAGTGCGACCGGGCTGAGCATCGGCCACATCAACATGACAAACCCGACGAACATCGTGACGGCGAGCGCCCCCGGGGCCATGAACCACGACAGCACACCGAAGCCGCGAATTGCGTAGAGCGCGCCGAAAAACACGAGCAGATTGCGACCAGCACCGCCAAGAAAGGCGAGCGCTGGGACGAACACGATCACCAGCCCAGCGATGAGCCCCCAGACAAGCTGATCGTTGAACCGAAAGTCCTTCAAGTGCCCGAGCGGGACGCCCAAGCGAGTGCGCGCGAGCCGGTGGTACGTCTCCCACGCCAGCGCGAGCGCGACGAGTGACTCGAGCAACAGCAGCGACGGATACAACCCTGCGCCTGTGTCTGCGATCAGGCGCACCTGCTTATCGAGCTCGTCGAGATACGCGTCGACCTGCGGAATCGACTTCTTCACATCGGGATACTGCGTCACGAACTGACGCCCGAGCGTGATCGTCTCCGCATTCCGGCGTCCGAACTCTGCCTGGACCGCTTGCCGCATTCGCGCTGGCGTCAGCGGGCCCTTCACGCTCATGAGCAGCACGAGCCCGAGCCCCAGACCTACTGTCGTCAACGCACGGGCAAAAAACGCCCGCTGTCCTCCGAACAAGCACACCAACCCGAACCCTCCCGCGAGCAGCAAACTCCATCCGCGCACGAGATTGTAGAACGAACCTGGTACTGCTGGCTGCGACAGCACCCATGCTGCAGGAATCAGCCAGATGATGGCGAGCATGAAGCGGCCGCCTGCCCACCATCCCACGAGACAGCAGGCGGCAAGGGCGGGGAGGAGCAGCAACAGCGTGTCCTCCACCGGCACGAGCGCACGAATCTGTGGAACCGCGGGCAGAAACAGGAACGCCGCAAGCGTGAGGAGGAGCTTCCCCCACCCACGCTCCGCCGTCGTCCTTGGCGCGGCGTCGTCCATCCTAGCCCTGCAGCCCTCGCGTGTAGGGAAGGATCGCGAGGTAGCGGGCGCGTTTGATCGCGGTGCTCAGCTGACGCTGATGCCGCGCGCACACGCCACTGAGGCGGCTGGGCAGAATCTTTCCGTGATCCGTGATGAAGCGGCCGAGCGTGCGTTCGTCCTTGTAGTCCACGAAGCGGACGCGCGTTTCGCAAAACGGACAAGCCTTCGATGGGCGTCTCATCGTCTACTCCTCATCCTCGTCGTCGTCATCCCCGCGCTTCCGCGCGAGCGCGAGATCTTCCTCGCTCATCGGCGGCGCGCCGACTTCGTTTTCGAAGATGGTGATGAGGTGGCGGATCACGGAGTCATCGAGCTTGAGCGCGCGCTCATACTCGGGAAGTCCGGCAGACTCCGCCTCGAAGCGGGCGATGACGTAATAGCCGTTTTCCTTGGAACCGATCGGATACGCGAGCTGACGGCGTCCCCAGTGATCGATTTTCATTTCCCCGGTCGTGCCGAGGAGCTGGTGAAAGCGGTCGAGCTTTTCGGTGACGGCGCTGTCTTCGATTGTGGAATCGAAGACATAGACCGCCTCGTATGGACGTGGCATGTCCTGGCAATCCTCCCTTTGGACGTAACCGCCCCCCGCTGGTTGCCGGCGCGGGAGGAGGGGTAGTTTTTGCTGCCCGGGTTGGGCAGAGCCTATAAACGTAAGCGGGAGTGGGGCTTAAGAGAAGTGCTGCTGGTCTCTCTATCGTCCCGCATAAGCGCTCGAGGCTTTTCTCGCGTTTTTCTACGGTAGGTTGAGTAAACCCGCCGTCTCGTGCTTGCACACGAAGAAGTTCACCGTCTCGCTCCGCCCCAGCCGCTCGGCCCGCTGCGGCCCGGCTGTCTCCGACAGGTTGTAGTAAGCGTACCGCGCCGGGTCGAAGAACGGCATCATCTTCTCGCCTTCCTCGTCGCTTTGAATCTCGATCAGGCAGTCCGGCGCGTCGCGCGCCAGGATGCCCGCCATGCCCTGAAGCACCATCACGTCGTGGCCCTCCGCGTCGATCTTCACCAGGTCCACGTGCCGGATGTCGTGATTGGCGGCGTACGCGTCGAAGCTCAGCACCTGCACATCGAAGACGCGTGCTGCGGACTGCTGGTGCCGGTCGTAATGCTCACGGCTGAGCGACGACGAGTAGATGTTGCCCGCGAGCTCTTCGGGTACAAAGAATTCCGCCCGCCCCTCGGTGCTCGACACCGCGGCGCGCACGAGGCGGATGTCGAGCCCATTGTGCGCAGCGTTGCGCTTGAGCACGTCGGCGAACATCGGAAGCGGCTCGAACGCAAGCACCACCGCTTTTCGGTTCGTCGCTTTGGCGACGATGGCGAACAGTCCCGTATTCGCACCGATGTCGACGATGGTGCGCGCGTTCTTGGCGCAGCGCCGCCACAGGTCGAGGCTCACCGGCTCGTAACCTCTCCAGCCGTGCCAGAACAGGTCACGCTCGATCCAGCGATTGGCGTATTCGAAGTGCACGAGTCGCCCGTCGAGCCGCAGACTGAACAATCCGTCGAAGGCGAGGAGACTCTTCAGGCGTCGCGGTGCACCGATGGGCCGCAGCAAGTGGGAGAGCGCGCGGCGGACGGTATTTGGTACGAGGGCCTTGACGCGCTGGTTGAGACTTGCCATGCCGCGGAATGTCGCCCAATGCGCGCCGAGGACAAGGGAGGATCGCCTCGGCGCTCGCGCATCGAGCGCGCTTGTGCTAACCCTCGTGCCGTGTCAGTGCGCGGAGTGCACGACGGGCTCTCGCCGCAGTGCGACTCGGGAAGGCTCGGCGATTGTCGCGCGCCGCATCGATGCGGTCGAGTAAGACTCGAGCTGAGCGCACGTAGTGCGGAGTGCTGTTCGCGTCGAGTTGGAGCGCACGCGAGAGAAGCGCCTCTCCCTTGATGGTATCACCCGCCGCAATCTCGATGAAGCCGGCGTGGTAGAAGAACACGGGATCCTTTGTTCCGATGCGCAGCGCGTCGCGCATGTGCCGCCGCGCCTCAAACGCGTGGCCACTCGTGAACTCTGCCCAGGCGAGAAGGTCGAGCGTGTACACGTCGTGACGGGCAGCGAGCTCCCGGCGTGCGCGCGCGGCGATGCTGTCGACGTTTCGATTGCGATCGAGCTCGTACATGGCCCATGCGCGGTGTAAAGTGCCCGCCTGTCCGCTCACCGCAGCGGCGGCCGCGCGTTCAGCTTCGGCGGCCTTCGCCGTGTCGCCCAACTCGCCGTACGCGGTAGCCACGACAACGAGTGTGGTCGGATCCAGAACGTTGAACGTCGATGCCTCGCCGTATGTGGCGGCGTCGCGCCACTCCCCGCGGGCGGCGGCGAGACGAGCACGCGCCGCCAGCAGCCGGTAGTCGGACGGAGCGATCGCGAGTCCGGCCGCAAGCGCTTCGGCTGCGGCGTTGACTCGTCCGCTCCGCAGGTCGATGTCGGCTTCTCGCATGTAATACCAGGCGATTTCTTCCTTCATCTCTCCGGGCCGTCGTCGTGCTGCTTCTCGCGCCTTTCGCAACAGCGCCAGGGCGACGCGCTCGTTGCCTTGCAGCTCCGACCATCGAGCGATGCCGGCCATCGTACTCAGCCCCGACATGGGTTGCCGTATGGCGGCGAAGCTCGCTCGCGCGGCATCATAGTCTCCGAGCTCGAGCTCCGTTTCGCCAAGCAACGAGTAGTAGGCGTCAACATCCGGCTGTCCGGTGACGAGCTGGCGCGCGATCTGGTTGGCTTCGATGAAGCGATGCTGCTCGAGCAGCGCCGCTGCGAGGGTGACGAAGGCGGCGCCGTTGTGCTGTGTGCGCTGTGCCAGCGACTGGCGGGACAACCGCTCCGCTGCGATGGCGTCGGCATAGTCCCCGGTGAGTCGCCCGCGCTGCAGATGCAGTGCGGCGGCGTGGGCGGGGAACATTGCGCTGTAGGGATCGATCCCCGACGCACGCTCCCAGGTAGCGAGCTCTTTGTCGAGGCGCTGCACTTCGACCGGCGAGGCCGTCGCTCGTGCAAACACGTCGGCATGCGTCCGCGTCCGCAGTGACACGGCAGCGCCCGCCGCCGCCACCATCACGACGAGACCAACGAGTGCGATACGCCGAGGGGGCGTGAACCAGGCAATGACGCTCATTCTCTCGAGTTGTGGAATGAAAGCCGAGTACTCGAGCGCGCCGACCATGCTGGCGCGCTCGAGTTGGTGCGCTTACGGGTTTGGTGCGGCGAGATACGGGAACGTGTTGGTGGGGGTCGGACCACCGCCGAACGCCGGGACGTTGTCGGTCGCGAGACCCGGTGAAGCGTTATTCGGATCCAGCAGCGTTCCGAACACCGCCGCGAGGGAGATGTCGACGACGTCGTCCTGCAATCGGCGGCCACCGTAGTTGTTGGGATTGATCACGTAGCCAAGGTAGCTCGCTGTGGACGCCACCTTGTCGGTCTGGAGCACGAGCATGTCGGGCAACAGGGTATTCGCGATCGCCGTTGCCGTCGCGGTGCTGCGACCAGCCACGGTCGTGATGAAGCGAATGACCTTCGCCGAGAAGTTCGCGCGATCGGTCACAGGGGTGCCGACGTCGTGAAATCCGTGGTCCTTGAACTCGAGCAACGCTTCGGCGACGAGCGGATTGCCGAGACGCTCGATCTGATTGAAGGTGCGAAACTCGTTGAAGCGAATCGTATCGCGCCGGACGACCGTGTCGGTCCGGACGGTACGCAGCGTGTCGGTCTTGACGACCGTGATGGTTTCGATGCTCTCTTTGCACGCACTCGTGAGTGCAAGCGCGAGCGCACTCGCGCCCAGCAGAGCCAATCTTCCTGCGTTCATGTCAAATCTCCATTGTGATGCGAAACGTGGGAGGGTGGCTCAGCGGCTGATTGTGCCCCAGACGCCGATTTTCTTGTTGGCGCCAGGCGCGAGGAGAACCGTCGGGAGTTCAATGACGATCGACAGGGCATTGGCCTGAATGACGGTGAGCAGGTCGACTGGTGCGCCGCGTGTCATGTCGAACGGAGCGGCAGGGCCGCGGAACGCACTGGCCGTCGGCGTCTCGGGCAGAGCAGCCAGCGGACCCGTCACGGGCTTGCGATCGGGAATGATGCGGAAGAACTGCTCGAGATCCACGAAGAACGGGTCGTCGCGCAGGCCGGCGAACACTTGAATGGGGCCAGCCGCGTTCGTCACGGTGACGGGCGTTCCTACTGCGCCGCCGATCAGCGAAATCGCCGCGTTGCGAAGCAGCACGGTCGAGGTGCCACCCTGCGCGGCGGGAGTACCAATGGGATCCATGCGTGCTGGCGGTGCGACCGGGCCACGCATGTTGATCACACGATTGTTCTGCGACGTGGAATCGAACGTGACCTGAATGACGAGATCCTCGACGCCATCGCCCGTGTTGTCGATCTTGAACTGGTACAACAGATTCGGATCGAACTGTGCGCCGGCATTCTGCGCCGGAACGATGGGCGACGACGTGTTCATGACGAGCGTCGTGCGCGCCGCATCCGTTCCGCCGCTCCCTGGGAAGGCGTAGATGTCCGTAATGTCCGAGCGTGGCTGCAGTTCCGTGAGTCGCGACTGCTGGTGATCCGATGCCCACGCGGCGCCGGCGAGCGCCACTCCGATCAGCCCGGCAGCTCCCAGACCGAACAGCTTCCTCCCTGCGATCGAGTTACCCCTCATACTCCCTCCGCCCTGAGAAAAAAGTTTTTCGCCACGAACGACAAGTGTCGTCCGTGTTCGTTCTGCGATCGACAACGCTACTCTTGCGCCAGCGTGACGCGATTGCGGCGACGCGCGAGTCGATCATCTTTCTGTACGCCGCATTCCGCGCGGCGGATCTCTTCTGCGGTTTGGCCACCCACCATCATGCACGACACCGGCCATTTCGAATGAGTGAGCTCGCCACATTCATGACGCTCGGCTTCCGGCACATCGTCGGAATCGATGCCATCGATCACATCCTCTTCCTCGTCGCGCTCGCTGCGATTTACCGCGTGCGCGATCTGCGGCAGCTGATCTGGGTGATCACGGCGTTCACCATCGGCCATTCCATCACGCTCGCGCTCGCCGTGACCGGACTCGTCACGCTTCCGACTGCTCTCATTGAGTTTCTAATTCCCGTGACCATCGTCGTCACCGGCGTGGAGAACATGCTGGTGCGCGTGTGGGACCCGGGATCGTGGCGCATTCGCAGCCGCCCATTGTTCGCCGGGCTCTTCGGGCTCATCCACGGCGCAGGATTCGCGAACTATCTCAAAGCGTTGTTCGTCGAGCAGATTGCGGTTCCACTGTTGGGATTCAACGTCGGCATCGAGGCCGGCCAGCTGGTCGTGCTCCTCGGTATCGGTGTCGGTTTCGCGCTCGTCGATCGGCTGCTCGCGGCGCTGCGCGACTCGACGGCGACGTGGGACGTGCACCGCGTGCGGGTGCTCGCGGTGTCCCTCCTCGTCGTCGCGCTCGGATCGAAGTGGGCGTTCGAGCGGCTGCCGACGTGAATCGCCTTCGCCGTATCGGCTTCGCCCGCGCCCGGTTTAGGCCCACATTGGCGATCGTGCTCGCGCTGGGGGGAATCGCGGGCGTCGCGAGTGCGCATCCGCTGCACACCACCATGACCGAGGTGACGGCCGACGAGCGGCGCGGCGTCATCCGCGTGATGATCCGGGTATTTGCGGAAGACTTCGCTGAGGCAGTGACGCGGAGCCGCGCTGTTCAGCCGTCGGGTCCGCCGGAGCGAGCCGCGCTCGACTACGTACGCCGCGCGGTGTTGTTGTCCGACGGTAGTCGAGTGCTGCCGCTTCGCTTCTGCGGTACGCGACGCGCCGGCGACGTGCGGTGGATATGCATGGAGACGGCGAGTCCCGTGCGCGCGACAGACCTACGCCTCCAAATCACCCTGTTGGCCGAGAAGTTCGAGGACCAGGTGAATATCGTTCGATCGATGGTGAGCGGGTCGCCGCGCAGCCTGCTCTTTACGCGCGGCGACGGTGCGAAGCCGCTGCGTTGACGCTGCGAGCGGCGACAAACGTCATTCTTTCCTCCAACGCCTCAGACGTTGAAGCGGAACAAGAGTACGTCTCCATCCTTCACGACGTACTCTTTGCCTTCCTGCCGCATCGCGCCCTTTTCCTTCACGCCCTTCCATCCGCCGTTGCGGATGAAGTCATCGTAGCCCGCGGTCTCGGCCTTGATGAAGCCGCGCTCGAAGTCCGTATGAATGACGCCGGCCGCCTGCGGGGCGGTGTCGCCGCGATGAATGGTCCACGCGCGCACTTCCTGCTCGCCAGCGGTGAAGTACGTCTGCAGGCCGAGCAGATGAAAACCCGCCTTGATCAAACGATCGAGTCCGGCGCTTTCGAGTCCGAGCGTCGCGAGAAATTCCTGCCGGTCCTCCGCGGGAAGCTCCGCCAGCTCGCTCTCGATCTTCGCCGAGAACGGCACCACCTCGGCCTGCTCTCCACTTCCGTCGATCGCTTTGCGAAGTGCGGTGAGATGCGGTCCTTCATCGCCCGACAATTCCGCATCGGTGACGTTGGCGGCGTAGAGAATGGGTTTGGCGGTGAGCAATGACAGCGGTTTGAGAACCAACAACTGTGCAGGACTCAGCTTGGCTTCCCAGAGACCTTTTCCCTCCTTGAGGAACTCATGTGCACGCTCGATCGTCGGAAGCTCGGCGAGCGCTTCCTTGTCGCCGGTTTTCGCGGATCGCTTCACGCGGTCGAGCCGCTTTTCGACCGATGCAAGATCGGCGAGTGCGAGCTCGAACAAGATCACCACGCGATCGCGCACCCGATCGACCGAGCCCAACACGTGCAGAATGTCGTCGTCGTCGAAGCAGCGCACGACGTGCACGATGGCGTCCACCTCGCGGATCGTCGCCAAAAACTGGTTGCCGAGCCCTTCGCCCTTGCTCGCCCCTTCGACCAGGCCGGCGATGTCGACGAACTCCACAGCGGCCGGCACGGTGCGCTGCGGCTGCACGACATCGGCGAGCGCCGCCAACCGGGCGTCAGGCACGTTGACCCGACCGATATTGGGATCCTTCGTCGCGAACGGGTAGTTCGCCGCGAGGACGCCGGCGCTGGTGAGGGCATTGAAGAGCGTCGACTTACCGACGTTCGGCAGTCCGACGATTCCGAGTCTGAGCATGTGCCGGTGTTGAGATGATGAGAGCGAAAGCTAACCGCGCGACTGCACGTCCAACGCGCCCTTGATGCCCGATCGCACCCAGGCCTCCACCGCTTCGCTCATCACGGGAAACAGCGCGCGAATCGCCTCGGTGTCGCGCTTGCCGACCGCGCCGAGGACGTAATCCTTCAGCGGGCCGCCGGGAGCGCGCTCGGGATCACCCACGCCAATTCGCAAGCGGGGATACTGCTGATTGCCGAGCGCTTGCTGGATGGACTTCATCCCGTTGTGTCCCGACGTCCCTCCTTCCGCGCGAATCCGCCACGTGCCCGTCGGAATCGCCGCCTCGTCCACCAGAACCATGAGATCGGTCGCGGCCGACCAGAACGGCCGGCGCGCGTACTGAACGAGCACGCCCCCGGACAGGTTCATGTACGTCTGCGGCTTGATCAGCCGCACCGTTTCCTTGACGCCGGTGAGATGGCCCTGCGCGACTTTGGACTGCCCATCCTTCTTCCACGCCTCGAACTGCCACTGCTTGAAGAGATGGTCGCCGAGCCACCAGCCCACGTTGTGTCGCGTGTGCTCGTACTCCTTGCCCGGATTGCCGAGGCACAGAATCACCTTCATTGGCGCGGCCTCATCGTCTGAAAGCGACGACGGCTCCGTCCTGACAGGGCGGAGCCGTCGTACGAGCGCATCGAAATACGCGCGAATCTTACTTCGTCTCCTCGTCTTCCTTCGCCTTGCGGATCAGCTCCGGCTCGGCAACGCCCGGCTCCTCTGCGACCTTTTCCTCGAGCACGGCGCGCGGCGCGATGACGGCACAAATCGTCGCGTCCTCATCGCTCAGCACTTCCAGACCCTCGGGCAACTTGAGGTCGCGCACGTGCAGTGAGTGACCCATCGCGAGATGCGTCACATCGACGTCGATGTGGTTCGGGATCGCCGACGGATCGACGTGCACCTCGACGCTGTGCAGAATCTGCTCGAGCAGGGCACCGCTGAGGCGCACGCCTTCAGGGATACCGATGAAGACCAACGGCACGCTGACGGTCACCTTCTCACCGGCGACGAGCTCCTGGAAATCGACGTGCATGATCTGCTTCTTGAACGGGTGCCGCTGAATCTCGCGGATGAGCGTCTTCGTGGTCGCACTGCCAAGCGTGAGCTCGACGACCGTGCTTCCCGCCGCGATACCCGACAGGAGCTTGTCCAGATCGCGGGCGACGAGCGACAACGCCTGCGGTTCGCGCGCGTGGCCGTAGATGATGCCCGGCACGCGTCCCGCCGCGCGAAGCTTGCGGGCGACTCCCTTCCCAGTGTCCGTGCGCGTTTCTGCGCTGAGTGTTGCGGATGCCATGTGATGATTCCTGATGGTGCGTTCTTCGACTGCAGCGAACCGCGATGCCGGTGCTACTCTCAGGCGGCTGCGTCCGCCCTACCATGCCGGTGCTGCAACAGCAGCACATCGCGGGACCTAAACCTACAAACCGTGATCCGTGAATCGTGACCCGTACGGTTCACGGTTCACCGTTCACGGTTCACCTAGTCGAACAATGAGCTCACCGACTGCTCCGCATGCGTGTATCGAATCGCCTTACTCAATAACTCCCCCACCGACAGAATCGTCAGCTTCGCGATGTGCCGTTCGGGAGGCAGCATGATCGTGTCGGTCACCGCGACTTCCACAATCGGCGAATCTGTCAATCGCTGAATGGCGGGGCCACTCAACAGCGCATGCGTTGCGCAGACGTACACATCATTTGCCCCGAGTTCCTTCAGTGCGCGCGCGGCCTCCGTCACCGTGCCCGCGGTATCGATCATGTCGTCGGCCAGGATACAATCGCGACCCTCGACTTCGCCAACCACATTCAGCACTTCGCTCACATTCGCCCGAGGGCGACGCTTGTCGATGATGGCCAGCGTCGCATCGAGCCGCTTCGCGAACCCACGGGCCATCTTCGCCGATCCCACATCCGGCGCGACGACGACCGTGTCCTTCAACTGCTTCCTTCGAAAGTGCGCCGTCAGCACCGGCATGGCGTACAGGTGATCGACGGGAATGTCGAAGAACCCCTGAAGCTGATGCTGATGAAAATCAATTCCCAATACGCGATCCGCGCCCGCGCCGGCAATCATGTTCGCCACGAGCTTGGCACCGATCGCCACGCGCGGCTGATCCTTGCGGTCCTGCCGCGAATAGCCGTAGTACGGCATCACCACCGTGATGCGCGCCGCACTCGCTCGTCGTGCCGCATCGATCAGGAGCAGCAGCTCCATGATGTTCTCGGCCGGCGCATTGGTGCTTTGCACGATGAAGACGTCGTTGCCGCGTACGTTCTCATCGATGCGAACGAAGATCTCGCCGTCCGCGAAGCGGGTGCAGGTGAGCTTACAAAGCTCGATCCCCAACTGCCTCGCGATTTCCTCCGCCAGCGGCCGATTTCCCATCCCCGACAACAGCTTGAACCCGTGAGATGGTACGGCGAGGCCATCCATGCAGAACCTTGTAAAGTAAGGTGGGATTCGAAGTTACTGTAGGACCGTAGGACGGTAGGACCGTGGGACCGTAAAGGGCCTCGGGATGCTCCTAGCTATCACTCACAGCTCTACAGTCCTACAGTCCTACGGTCCTACGGTCCTACAGTAGTTCAGAGTTGCCCCTCTTGGATTCGAACCAAGATTCGTGGCTCCAAAGGCCACTGTCCTGCCGTTGGACGAAGGGGCAGTGTCCCGGCGAGCCACGAAAGCTAGTCGATCGGAGAGACGGGCTCAACGTGCGTGACCGTGCGGGTGACGTGCACTGTCGACCCCCGCACGGGAACGCGTCCCAGAACACCGTTCGGCGGGGCGATGCCGAACACGGCCGAACCCGAGCCGCTCATCATCACTGGATCCATCCCGCCTCGGCGGAGTTGGTCGATTACGCCGTCGATCTCGGGATACCGGGAGGCCACGACCGGCTCGAAATCGTTGAGCGCCAGCTCCTGGAGCGCGTCCCACCGACTGAGCGCGCGAAGATCCAGCTGCAACGCCCCGTCGCTCGTGTCGCCATCGGCGGAGCGGGCGTCGTCGAGCCACCCGTACGCGGCCGCGGTGCTGACTGCGAACGGGGGGACGACGATCATGACATCCGCCGCAGGTGGCGGCTGAAGCGGCAACAGGCGTTCCCCGCGCCCCCACGCCAGTGCGTAGGCGTGCTCGCTGGTGAGGAACGGAACATCCGCGCCGAGCCTCGCGGCGAGATCGAGCAGCTGCGGCGCGCCAATTGGCCCCTGGGCGCTGGCGTCGAGCGCGCGCAGCACCGCGGCGGCATCGGCACTGCCGCCGCCAAGTCCCCCTCCAATCGGAATGCGTTTCTCGAGCTCGATCGCAAAGCCGCCGCGCGATCCACTCGCGTCGAGGTACGCCGTCGCCGCGCGCCACGCGAGGTTCCGCTCGACTGGGCCCAAGGCGTCCGCGTCGACGTCGCCGAACACGTCGAGGCTGCGCTCGCGGGTCGTGCGACGAATGCGCACCACATCAGCGAGCTCCACGCGGAGAAACAGCGTCTCGATCTGATGGAAGCCGGTGTCTTCGCGCGCAAGGACGCGCAGCCGCAGGTTGATCTTCGCTTGCGCGGACACCTGCACGGTTCGGGCACCGCGCAACACGGCGCCGTTACTCCGCGCGAGGCGGTACAGGCGCGCGAGCCGCACCGTCGTGTTGCGCCGTCGCGATTTCGCCCAGCGACAAGCCCGCACGAAGGAAGTACCAGGTGCCGATCAGCGTGATCGGCAAAAACGACAGGAAGTGAAAACCGATGGCCCACGTCGCCGCCGCGCCCGGAGCGACGCCGTAGAGTCCGAGCCCTTCCTTGCCGAACAACTCGAACACGCCGAAGAAACCGGGTGCCTGAGGCGCAGCGACACCGATGGCGATGATCCCCTGAAGAAAGAGCGCCGCACTATAGGGCGCCGAGATGCCGACAGCCTTGAACGCAATCCAGAACGCGAATGCGTTCAGCAGCCAGTGCAACACGGTCCACGCAAAGACCGATGCGAAGCGGCGTGGCGTTCGCAGCACGCTGAGACCCTTGGTGAGCGCGACGATCGCGACACGACCCTTCTCCTCGAGCGTCGGAGCGATCCGGCGCGCGACGAGCTCGAAGATAGCGAGCACGCGCGCCGGAAAGATCACCATCGCATACATGGCGAGCAGGACGACGACGACGAACACCACACCGCCGAGTGCGATGCGGGACATCGACTGGCCGAAGACCGATGCACTGGAGGGAAATGCCGGATCGAGCATCGCCGCGAACATGAGCAGGAGCACCACCACGGCATCGAACAAGCGATCGACGGCGAGCGAGGCAAAGGCGGCGGGAAAGGGGACCTGCGGCGTGGAGCGCGACAGGGCGAATGCGCGCGCCAGCTCGCCCGCGCGCGCCGGCACGACGTTGTTGATCATCATGCCGATTGCCGTCGGCCGCCACAGCGTCCCGAACGGAAGATCGGGCGCGATGGGGTCGAGGATCGGACGCCAGCGACGTGCACGAAGTGGGAAAATGCCCGTGGCGGCGAGGGCCGACAGCACCAGCAGCCCCAGATTGGCGCGCCGCAGTTGCGCCATCACCTCAGCGAGCGGAATGCCGCGGAAGGCGAGATAAAGAAAGCCCGCGCTCAACAGGATGCCGAGCGCACTCCGCCATCCGAGTTTCATCTCGACTCAGTCGGTGAGCGCCAGATCGAGCAGGTCGAAGAGCTCGCCGAGCTGTTCCTGCTCCACGGGTCCGCCTGAGCGACGGACGTCGTCCCGGATCTCTCGTGCGCGCTCGATCGCCGCTCGGCCGCGGTACATCAGCACGCCGATCGGGACAGGCGGCTGTTCGGCAAGAGTCGTCGGCGCGCTGAGCGGCGAACGATCGAGGATGCCCAGCGTTTTGATGCCCGCGTCGAGCAGGTCGCCCAGCGTAGATGCCGCGGCTCCGGCAACCTGCGTCGCGGCGGCTGCGAGTCCCGCCGCGGCGGTTGCAACGACTTCTCGCGGCCGAGAGGGGGAATCGGGCACCGCTGCGGCGGGGATGGCCGGCGTCATCTGCGACGAGCGCCGCCGCTTCAGCGCGGCCAACCGCTCCGCCATGGGTGCATGACCGGACTCCGGATGCGCCAGCAGTGCGGCC
>JANMAY010000027.1:0-18629 GCA_031360095.1 Gemmatimonadaceae bacterium | reverse complement strand
TTACATCGTGCGAGCTATCGGCTCCGAGTTCACATCACCATGCCGCCATCTACGACCAGCACCTGGCCGGTGATGTACGACGCGTGCTCCGACGCCAGGAACGCGACGGCGCTCGCAACATCCTGTGGCCGACCGAGTCGGTCCAGGGGAATCTGGCCCGAGAGCGCGGCGCGGGCCTCGGGCGTCATGGCACTCGTCATGTCCGTTTCGATGAAACCGGGTGCGATGGCGTTCACCAGGACGTTGCGCGAGCCCAACTCCTTCGCCACGGACTTCGTGAGGCCGATCAACCCCGCCTTGCTCGCCGCGTAGTTCGCCTGTCCCTTGTTCCCGGTCAAGCCAACGATGCTCGCAATGTTGATGATGCGACCCCAGCGCCGCTTCATCATGCCGCGCGACGCCGCGCGGATGGCAACGAAGGCGCCGCGCAGGTTGGCGTCCAACACGGTGTTCCAGTCGTCGTCCTTGATGCGAAAGAGAATGTTGTCGCGCGTGAGGCCGGCATTATTGACAAGGACGTCGATCTGGCCGAACGCCTTTTCCACCGCCTCGACCAGGCTCGTCACCGACGCCGGATCGCCAACGTCTGCACCAAAGCCCTGGGAGCCTCCGCCAAGCGCGTCGGCGCTCTCAGCGGCGCGCGCCGGATCGCGCCCGACGACCGCGATCCGGGCACCGGCTTCGCTCAACGTTTCGGCGATCGCGCGCCCAATGCCGCGGGTACTTCCCGTCACGAGCGCGACCTTGCCGGTGAGATCGATCTTCATGCGGTCACCATGCCACGCAGCACTTCAACCTCGGCGGCCGTTCCGCAGGTGACCACGCTCAGCGCCGGAGCGATTCGCTTGATGAGCCCCTTGAGCACGCTGCCGGGACCCATCTCGACATACAACGCATCGGGGAAGCGCATCGCGAGTGCTTCGATCTCGCGAACCCACTGCACCGGCGCCGTGAGCTGTTGCACGAGGAGCCGCCTGGCAAGTGCTGCATCAGTAATAGGTTGCGCGTTCACGTTCGCGTAGACTGGGAAGCGGGGGTCGGCGAGATGTGCGAGATCAATAGCCTTCGCCAGTCCTGCTGCGGCATCGGCCATGAGCGGCGAATGGAAGGCGCCGCTCACGTTCAGGCGGGTGGCCTTGCGCGCTCCGTGTTCCTTGGCGAGCACCATCGCCCGCTCCACGCACTCGACTTCGCCGCTGATGACGATCTGGCCAGGCGAATTGAAGTTCGCCGGAACGACGATGCAATTCGTAGACGCGAGCGTACAGAGCTCCTCCGCCGGAATGTCCATCTCGCCCAGGATGGCCGCCATCGCCCCGGGCCGGCGCGTGCCCGTCTCGAACATGAGCGTCCCGCGCGCACGCACGAGCCGAATGGCCTCCGGGAGAGCAAGGGCGTCGGCGGCGTGATAGGCGGTGAATTCCCCAAGGGAATGCCCTCCGGCGGCCACCACCCGATCGCCAATGGCGTCCCGAACCACGGCCCAAACCGCCGCACCGTGCGCGAGCAGCGCTGGCTGCGCATTCAACGTCTGGGTGAGCTCGTCGGCGGGCCCATTGAAGCAGAGGCTGCTGAGAGGCGCACCGATTGCCTCATCGGCGGCGGCGAATATCTCGCTCGCCTCGGGGAAGCGCTCCGCGAGGTCTTTTCCCATGCCCGGCACCTGGGACCCCTGTCCGGGAAAGAGGAGGACGATGTTCGGCATGGGCGTCAGAAGCGGATGACCAGCGAGCCCCACGTGAACCCGGCGCCGAATGCGACCAGGAGCGCAGTCGTGCCCGGCTTCACGCGCCCCGACTCCACGGCTTCATCCAGCGCAATGGGTATCGACGCGGAGGACGTATTGCCGTACCGATCGACGTTCACGTAGACCTTGCTCATCGGAATGTTGGCGTACTTTGCAGTCGCTTCGATGATGCGCATGTTGGCCTGGTGCGGAATCAGAAGATCGATGTCGTCGCCCCGGAGCTTGGCGCCGTCGAGCGCGCGATCGCACGCTTCGCTCATTGAACGCACCGCGTGCTTGAACACCTCGCGGCCTGCCATCCGCACGAAGCTGGACCGGTCGTCCAGGACCGCCGCGCTGAACGGAACCTTTGCACCGCCGCTCGGCCGCCACAGCAGTTCGGCGAGCGTTCCATCGCTCCGCATGAAGGCGCTGAGGATGCCGGCGCTGGAGTGGCCCTCGTTCCGCTTGAGCACGACGGCGCCCGCCCCGTCACCGAACAGCACGCACGTCGAGCGGTCCTTCCAGTCGACGATAGCGCTCATTTTTTCCGCGCCGATGACGAGCGTGGTCTCCGCGACCCCGGTCTGCATCAGTCCCTCGGCGATGGTCATCCCGTAGATCCATCCCGTGCACGCCGCCGAGACGTCGAACGCGGCCGCGCGCGTCGCGCCAAGCTCCGCCTGCACGTCAACGGCCGTTGACGGCAGAAGTCGATCGGTCGTGGCGGTGCTGAGAATGATCGCATCCAGCTCGCCGGGGGTCACGCCGGCTCGCGCCATCGCCTGCCGCGCCGCCTGGGTGGCCATCGTACACGTGGTCTCGCTGGCCGTCGCGATGTGTCGCTGGCTGATGCCGGTGCGCTCGACGATCCACTCGTGCGACGTCTCGAGGCCAAGGGCCGCGAAGTCGTGGTTGGTCATCACCTTGGCGGGAATTCCCCTCCCCGTTCCCGCGACGTAGGCGATGGGCCGCTTCACGCCACGTTCTCCGTGGCCGCACCGATCCGCTGCCCAATGACGTCGTTCATTCCGCTCGACACCGCCTGCGCGGCGACCTTGAGCGCTCCCTTGATGGCGCGCGGCGACGACTTGCCGTGCGCGATGATGCTCACGCCGCGGACGCCGAGGAGCGGTGCGCCGCCGTACTCGGAGTAGTCGAGGTGCTTCAGGCCGTCCGCCAGCTGCTGGGGATCCACACCGGAGTTGCGCAGCGTCTCGATCATGAGCGGCGCGATTCCCTCATAGAATTTGAGCAGCACGTTGCCGACGAATCCATCGCACACCACGACGTCGACCGCGTGCGACTCGGTCCCACCCGCGGGAAGGTCACGCCCTTCGACATTACCAATGAAATTCAGCCCCGCATCCTGCAGAAGCACGTGGGCTTCTTTCGTGACAGCGTTGCCCTTCTCGGGCTCCTCACCAATGCTGAGGAGCGCGACCGCGGGATTGCTCCGTCCGAGCACGCATTGGGCATAGGCAGCGCCGAGCCGGGCAAATTGCACCAGCTCTTCGGGCGAGCAGTCGACGTTGGCCCCCGAGTCGAGCACGGCGACAGGTTGCCGCGCCGAGGGAAAGAGGGTGACGATGGCGGGACGCTTGAGATCGCCGTGCATGCGGAGCAGGACCATGGAGACGGCCATCTGTGCGCCTGTGCTACCGGCGGAGACGAACGCATCCGAGGATCCGTCAGTCTGCAATCGCAGCCCGACCGCCATGGAGCTGTTCGGCTTGCCGCGCACGACAGTGCTCGGCCTGTCCGTCATCTCGACGACGTCTGGCGCCTCGACGATGCTGACGCGGCTTTGCTGGCCGGCGTACGACGACAGCTCGCCGTTCAGGAGCGTACGCAGCTGCGCCTCAACGACAGCGGATCGGCCGACGAGTTGGATCGTGTGAGAAGGATCGAGCTCCGCGAGCGCGAGAAGCGCCCCGGCTACGGTCGCCTGAGGGGCGAAGTCGCCCCCCATGGCGTCCAACGCGATCCGCGCCAAGATCAGGCTTCCTTGGCCGCTACTCGCTGTTCACCGGCGTAGTATCCGCACTCGGCGCACACGTGATGCGGACGCTTCATCGCCTGGCACCGCGGGCACTTCTGGATCGCGGTGACGGGCGCGGTCTTGTGCGTGTTGCGAGCCCGCTTTTTTCGCTTGCTGGTTCTGCGCTTAGGGACGGCCATGGTCTGGTCGGAAAAGGATTAATACCGGGCGACTCAGCCGTGTCCGCCGCGTGCCTTGCGCAGCGCGTCCCAGCGGGGTTCCGCCGCGGACGCTTCGCAATTGCAGGGACCGAGGTTCAGCTCGGCACCGCACGTGAGACACAACCCTTTACAGTCGTCCCGGCACAACGCGTAGCCTGGAACGTTCAACAGCCATTGTTCGCGCACGGCAGGCCGCAGATCGAGATCGGGCGAGCGGTCGTCGAGCAGGAACACATCAGGATCATCTTCGAGCCCTTCAGCGTCGGACTCGGCAAAAACGAGGTGCGCTTCATTGGTTACGTGCGCGCCGGTGTCGCCCAAACAGCGACTGCATTCCAGCGCAACGTCGCCCTCGATGGTGCCGTGCCAATAGAAACGGCCAGGTCCCGCCGAAGACAACCGCCCCTTGACGCGCAGCGGGGCGGAAGGCTTTGGATCCTCCGCCTGCCACACCGAGTCGTCCGCCGGTAACGTGTCGTCCACGGTGACGGCATGCTCGGTGAGCGATCGAATGTCAAAGGACAGCATAGCCGGGTAAATTACCCCTGGCGGTGCCTCTTCACAAGTCCGCGTGGCGCGGAGAGTTAGGCTCCCTTGATCCAGTCGCACTCCGCGAAGAAGAAGCGCGCTTCGCGGGCCGCATTTTCGTCGGAGTCGGAGGCATGAATGGCATTTCGCCCTTTGGATTCGGCGTAAAGCTTTCGCACGGTCCCAGCTGCGGCTTCCGCAGGATCGGTTGCGCCAATGGCCTCCCGAAGCGCCAGCACCGCATTCTCTTTTTGAAGAATGATCGGCATGCACGCGCCGGACGTCATGAAGTCCACGAGCTCGCCGTAGAATGGCCGACCTTTGTGCACCTCATAGAACATGCCGGCCTGCTCCTTCGACATCTGCATGGCCCGCGCGGCCCTCACCGAAAAACCCTTGTCCTCCAACAGCGCGATGATCTTTCCGGCCTTCCCACCAGCGAAGGCGTCGGGTTTGATGATCGTGAGTGTGTAGTTGCCAGCCATTCAGTCCTCGATTGGTTATGTACGGGTCGTCCGCGTGCGTACGGGGTAGAGCGCGTCACATGCGGGCTTTCAGAAGCTCGACGAAATCGATCGGTCGCTTGGCCACGCCCATCCCAGCCTTTTCGAATGACTCGATCTTTTCTGCGGCGGTTCCTGCCGAGCCCGAGATGATGGCGCCCGCGTGGCCCATGCGGCGGCCCGGTGGTGCGGTCTGACCTGCAATGAATCCGACGACCGGCTTCTTCATGTGCTTCGCCACGAACTCCGCTGCTTCCTGCTCGTCCGTGCCGCCGATCTCACCCATCATGGCGATCGCTTTCGTCTTCGGATCCTTCTCGAACGCGGAAAGGCAGTCGATGAAATTGGTTCCGTTGATGGGATCACCCCCGATGCCGACGCATGTGCTCTGCCCCATGCCGGCGCGGGTGAGTTGATAGACGACCTCATATGTGAGCGTGCCCGAGCGACTGACGACCCCGATGTTGCCGGGTGTGCAGATGCGCCCCGGGATGATGCCGACCTTGCTCTCCCCCGGCGTGATCAGTCCCGGGCAGTTCGGGCCAAGCAGACGCGCACCCTTCTCTTTCACGAAGGGATAGACTTTCGTCATGTCGAGCACGGGCACGCCTTCGGTGATGCACACGATGAATTTGATACCCGCTTCTGCGGCTTCCATCATGGCGTCGGCGGCGTACATCGGCGGGACGTAGATGACGGACGTATTGGCCCCCGTCGCCTGCACCGCGGCGTGCACGGTGTTGAACACCGGCACGGCATCGTCGAACGTCTGTCCGCCTTTGCCTGGGGTCACACCGCCGACGACCTTGGTGCCGTACTCGATCATCTGCTTGGTGTGGAATCCGCCGTCGCGGCCGGTGATCCCCTGCACGATGAGCGTCGTGGACTTGTCGATGAAGATGCTCACGCGGCTTTCCCTCCCTTCGCGAGCTTCACCGCTTTGATCACCGCCTCATCCATGTCGGACGATGCGCTGAAGCCGTTTTCGGTGAGAATCTTCATCGCGATTTCTTCGTTGGTGCCGGTGAGCCGAATAACGATGGGGATCTTCAGCGGGTTGGCTTTCGTCGCCGTCACGATGCCGTTTGCCACGTCGTCGGTGCGCGTAATGCCGCCGAAGATATTGAACAGGATCACCTTCACGCTCGGGTCGGCCGTGATGATGCGCAGCGCGTTCACCACCTTTTCCGGATTCGAGGAGCCGCCGATGTCGAGAAAGTTGGCGGGCTCGCCCCCGTAGTACTTCACGAGATCCATCGTGGCCATCGCGAGTCCGGCGCCGTTCACGATGCAGCCGACGTCGCCTTCCAGCTTGATGAAGGTGAGGTTCGAGTTGCGCGCGTCGACCTCGCTCGGTTCCTCGGCCGTTTCGTCGCGCAGCGCCACGAGCTCTGCGTGGCGGTCGAGCGCGTTGTCGTCGATGGACATCTTCGCGTCCAGCGCAATCACCTCGCCCGCAGGTGTGACAACGAGCGGATTGATCTCCGCGAGCGATGCGTCGTTCTTCATGAAGGTGTCGTACAGCGCCATCATGATTTTGGACGCGGCACGCACCTTCTTCACGTCGTCGAAGAGAAAGAAGCCGAGCTGAGAGGCCTGGTAAGGTTGCAACCCGTAGCGCGTGTCCACGGGAAGCTTGAGAATCTTCTCCGGGGTCGTGGCGGCGACTTCCTCGATGTCGATGCCTCCGGCGGGACTCACCATGAACACCGGCTTCTTCGTCGCACGATCGAGGATGATGCCGACGTATGCCTCGCTGGCGATGTCCGCCGCGGCGGTGACGAGCACCTTGTACACGATCAGCCCCTTGATCTGCATGCCAAGAATCTTGCTCGCTATTTCCTTGGCCTCCGCGGGGGTTTTGGCGAGCTTCACGCCGCCCGCTTTACCGCGGCCGCCCGCGTGCACCTGCGCCTTCACGACGACCATCCCGCCGATCTTGCGTGCGATCGCCTCGGCCTGCTCCGGAGTCGTCGCTACTTCGCCTGCGGGTATCGGTACTCCCGCGGCCCGCAGAATGTCTTTTGCCTGATACTCGTGGATGTTCACGCCATCTCCGCTGTTGCTGTTATGGTCGTTCCCGCGTCGCCGCGCACGGCTTCGCGTCCGCGGCTGAGCTCTGTGATAATCGCGCGGCCGCCAGTGCGACGCACGAAGTCGATGGAGGCGCGGATCTTCGGCGCCATGCTTCCTTCACCAAACGCACCCGCGCGATCCATTGCTGCCGCTTCCTCCGCCGTGAGCCGGCGCAACGGACGCTGCTGCGGCGTGCCCCAGTCCGCATAGACCGCATCAACGTCGGTCATGATCACCAGGAGTTGTGCGCCGAGGTCGCGCGCGAGCACCGCCGCGGCGAGGTCCTTGTCGATGACGGCGTCGAGACCCTCCCAGCCTTTCACCGGATCGAGATAGATCGGGGCCCCGCCACCTCCGCACGCGATGACGATCGTGCCGCCTTCGACGAGACCTTTGATGACGCGCAGCTCGTGAATCGCCTGCGGCTCCGGGCTTCCGACGACGCGTCGCAGATTGCCGCGCCCATCTGCTTTGACCACATGCCCGTCGCGCCGCAGCTCCCTCACACGATCCTCCGTCAACGCCTGCCCGATGAATTTGGTCGGTGACCCCAACGCCGGATCATCGAGCTGCACTTCGACCTGCGTGATCACTGTCGCGACGTCGCGCGTCGAACCGGCGCGGCGCAGCGCGTTTTCGACGGACTGCTGCACCATGTAGCCGATCCATCCCGCCGTGGCGGCGACGAGCACACCGAGCGGCAGCGGGCTGGCCTCGCGCCGAGCGCTTTCGTTGCGGACGAGCTCATCGCCAACCTGCGGTCCGTTGCCGTGCACAACGCACACGTTCCAGCCGTCATGCGCGAGATCGACGATGGGACCCAAGCTCGCGCGCGTGTGTCGAAATTGATCGTAGATCGTGCTCTTCTCCCCAGCGGGTGCGAGGGCGTTTCCTCCGAGCGCGATAACAGCGGTAGGCGTGGCGATAGTTGGCATGAGGACAGTCTGGCAAGCTAGACCGCGCCCATCGGCCGGGCAACCTCACGGACCAGGCGTGCGGAGTGCAGTTCCGAGTGCATCGAAGGCACGACCGAACGCGAGCCAGTCGCCGCGTCCGAGCGCCTCGCGCATCACGCGGTAGAGGCTGTCAGCGCGCTGGCGAAGCGTTATTGGCGTGCTCGCGCCGACGCGAACCTGCGGCGTACTGCCGAAGAGGGCAGCCAGCGTTTTCCCCGACCGCACTGAATCGCCGGCAAGCACCGACACTTTCACGAGTGCCGGAGGCGCTCCCGCACGCATGTGATACGACGACTGCACGTAGACGGGCTGCCCTGCCACGGGAATCACGCGCAGCGGCGCACGGATGACGCCCGCATCGTGCTGCGCCGTATCCGCCAATCGCAGGCGATCGACCACGGCGCCCCATCGATTGCCGTCGCTCAAGACGGGAATCCACGTCGTGGCGCGCGTCGCGCCCGAGGTCGCGACGATCACGCCCCGCACGCGATCGGCGGAGTCGAGGAGCGGCCAGAGCGACGACACCCCAGGCAGCGACGGAAGCAGCACGTGGCCAGGCTCGCGGGCCGCAGTGGAGTCGGCGCCATCGGGAAGGGCGAAGTGGCGCGTCTCGAGCGTGCTTCCGAGAAATCCGGCCGCCGAAAACGCGAGCGCCTGCGCGCGCGCCCCGTCGGTGACGGGCGGCAGCAAACCGCGGAGCACTGGGGACACGGACGACAACGGTGTGAACAACGTTGGGAGATAGGCAAACCAACTCTCGGCAACGGGATCGGCGACCGGGCTCGCGATGAGGCGCACGCGGCCCGATGCGGCGTGGACGAGCGCGGTGGCGGCGTGGTGGAGATAGCCTCGCTCCTCACCAAGCACGGTGAATCGGCGGGAAAGTGGATAGGTGGACGATGCGGAATAGAGCTCCAACACCCAGTACAGCGAATCACCCGCCACGACCGGTAGCACCTCGCTTCCCTGCACAAAAAACGGTGTCAGCGCCCCGACGCGCTCGCGCACCGCGCGGCGGCGAATCATCGTGGGGCGGTTCGCCGGCAGCTCACCGAACAGCAATCGGAAATTCTGCAGTCCCCACGCGTGCATCAGTCGCGAGCGGGTGGATACGAGCTCCACGCCGGCGAGCTGGCGCAGCGAGTCCGACATCACGGTGTAGTCCGGCGCCGAGTCATAGACGGCTGGCTCCGACAGGACAAGCTCGTCGGCGGACGACATGCGCAGCGGAAGCCCGTGATCGTCCGCCGCGATAGGGCTGTAGCGTGTCGCGACCCACATCTCGCGCGCTTCCGTCGACTCGCTTCCGTGCTCGACGACCAGCGCGGCGATACCGGTCGGTGTTTCGAGCCATGCCGGCCCGTCGCCGCTCACGTGCACGCGTCGCTGGCGCTCGACCGCCCGCGCGATCGTCGCGCCATCCCAGATCGCGACGCGTGGCGACGCCTCCGCGATTGCCGCTACGCCCACGCCAATCGAGTCGGCCCGCATTCGATAGACCGCGTACGCGCGACGTGTGAAATTGAGGTGCGTCGACATGTACGGTCGTTCCTGCGCGGCGCGTTCAGCCGGTTCCGACGAACGGCGTATCATGAGCGGCGCGAGCGTTCGGCTGACGAGTGACAACACCAGCACGATGCTCACGGCCGTGAAGGCGAGTCGCAGTTGACCGGTCCAGCCGGCCCACGCGACGACGACCGCGGCGCACAGGGTGACGAGCGACAGCAGCAGCGTCGCCGTGACGAGCACGTGATGATCCATCCACGTGAACACTCCGTTGAACCCCCCGCCGACGGCGAGCAACCGATACATGGAAAGGCGGTAGCTCCACGCCAGCACGAGCAACAGCACGGCGCCGAGCATCGTGAAATGGCGCCGCACGTACGCCGAGACGTACAGCGACCCACGCTCCCACCGCAGACTTGGCGTAAGGGCGTAGAGCAGGACGACCAGGGCGGTGACCACCACGAGCACGACGACGGCCCACACGTGCGTCGCCGTCTCGAACGGCAGCCAGTACACGAAGAAGCCGATGTCGGCATTGAAGTACGGGTCACTCTCGCGGAAGGGGCGGCCCATGCGCGCGAGGAGAGCCGTGTGCCACTTGTCGGTGGGAAAGGTGAGCAGCGCGCCCATGACGATCGACAGCGCCGTGACGGCGCCCGTGAGATACCGACCCGGCACCTCTTCTCCGATCTCGATGTTCGCGAGGCGCCGCGGAAACACCAGCGACACGACGGACTGACGCACGGCGAACAGATTGACGAAGACAAAGACGAATGCAATGGCGAAGGACACGACGCCGAGCACCGCCGTCGCCGTCAGTTGCGCGCGCCACACATCGCCCGCGCCGAGCGAGAGGTACCACAGGTGCTCGGTGTACAGCCACGCCATCCACCGTCCGACGAGGAGGGTGAGCGCCGCGACGATGGCCGCCCCAGTGAGGACGCGGCGTCCGGTCACGTCAGATTGTCACGCCCTGCGCGCGTATCCACGTTTCCATCTCCGTGCGGATCTCCGCGAGTCGCTCCTTGGAGCGTGCCTCGTAGCGGGTCACGAGAATGGGCTGGGTGTTCGACGCGCGAATGAGTCCCCAGCCGTCGTCGAAGAGGACGCGCACGCCATCCACATCGATGACGTCGTGCGTACGTCGAAAATGCGCCACGGCTTTCTCCACGAGCGGAAACTTGCGGTCGTCGCCGCATTCGACGCGAATCTCCGGCGTGCTCACGAACGGCGGCACATCGGCGAGCAACTGCTGGACGGACTTGCCGGACGCTGCGACGATCCGCAGCAGCCGCGCGGCGCCGTACAGTGCGTCGTCGAATCCATAATATCCTTCGCCGAAGAACATGTGCCCTGACATCTCACCGGCCAGCTCCGCGTTCATCTCGATCATCTTGTCCTTGATGAGCGAGTGCCCGGTCTTCCACATCACCGGGATGCCGCCCGCTCGGGTAATCTCGTCGGTGAGCGCCTGACTGCACTTCACGTCGAAGATGACCGGCTGTCCCTTCCCGCGGCGTTCGATCAGGTCACGGGCGTAGAGGATGAGAATGTGATCCCCCCAGATGATCTCGCCAGATCCGTCGACCATTCCGATACGGTCGCCGTCACCATCGAACGCCACACCGAGCTCTGCGCCGTTTCGCCGCACGGTCTCGATCAACGCGTCGAGATTTTCCGGTACAGTGGGATCTGGATGATGGTTGGGAAAGGTGCCGTCGCTCTCCGTAAAGAGCCCAACCGCGTCCACGCCAAGCGCTCGCATGAGTTGAGGGGCAACGAGCGCCGCGGCGCCGTTGCCGCAGTCGTACACGATGTTCATTGGGCGTGCGAGCGGTCCGGTGCGCGCCGCGACGTCCGCGACATACCGGTCGATCGGTGCCTCCAGCCGCACCGAGCCCGTCCCCGTCGGCGCGGCGTTGCGCTGAATGAGCGCAAGGAGATGCTGCAGGTCGTGTCCGTGCAGCGACTCCTTCCCGAACGACAGCTTGAAGCCATTGTACTCGGGCGGATTGTGCGAGCCCGTGATCTGAATGCCGCCGACGACCGGCAGGTTGTAGAGCGACCAGTAGAGCACCGGCGTTGGGACGACACCGATGTCGACCACGTCGACGCCCGCGCCCGTGAGGCCATCCACCAATGCATCACGCAGGTCGTTGCCACTCGGCCGGTTGTCGCGCCCGACGGCGACTGCACCCGCGACATTGCGTTCCCGCATCAGCGCGGCATATGCGCCGCCGATCGCGCGTGCCGCCTCAGGGGTGAGATCCTGATCGACGACACCGCGGATGTCGTTCTGTCGGAAAATGCCAGGCGCGATGGTCATACGGCGGGAAAAAGGCAGCGGGCCGCGCACGGCCCGGGCAAGTCTAGCGCGCGACGGCGGCGCGCGTCGGCTGCGTCTTCAAGATGTCCCACGTGTACGCATGCACATCGGGAAAGCCCTTTTGCGCGTACCGCACGGTGACGTCGGGAAATATTCCGAGCAGGAGAATGGACGCCGCCGTCACGACCATCACGAACTGCGTCCACGCCGGCGTCTCCGGCACGGTCGGCGCCGCGGCGAGGCGTGGCCGCATGAACATCACCATGATCACGTACAGGTAGTAGCCAGCAGAGATGACGGTCGTGAGCACGAGGACGACGGCAAGCAGCGTTTGATGTTCCGGCGCCTGGAGCGCGGCCTTGAGGACGTACCACTTCGCGAAGAAGCCCGCGCCACCGAAGATCGGAAACCCCATCAATGCAAGCATGAAGACGGTCATGCCCACGGCCAGCCATGGACGCACGGTCCACAGTCCGCTCAGATCGTCGGTGGTGACCGGCGCGTCACCCTGCGACAGCACGATGATGATCGCGAAGGCGCCGAATGTCGCCAGCGTGTACGCAAGGAGATAGAACAACATCGCCGACGCTCCCTGCGAGGTGCCCGCCGCAATCGCGACGAGAATGAATCCCGCATGAGCAATCGACGAATACGCGAGCAGTCGCTTGAGATTTCGCTGGCGCAGGCCGATCGCATTGCCCATCACCATCGTGGCCACCGCGAGCCCCACGACGGCGCGGTGCCAACTGTCGTACTCACCAGGGAACGCTTCGAGCCACACGCGCAGGAATGTCGCGAACGCGGCAGTCTTCACGGTCGCGGCCATGTAGGCCGTGATCGGATTGGGCGACCCATCGTAGACATCGGGTGCCCACATGTGGAACGGTACGCTGGACACCTTGAATCCGAAGCCGACGAGCAGCATCGCAATGCCGATCAGCAGCAACGGATTCGTGGCCAGCCCCTGCTCCAGCACGCGGACGCGGATGTCGTGCAGGCCCGTGGTCCCCGTGGCGCCATAGACCAGCGCAATCCCGTAGAGCAGAAATGCCGTCGAAAATGCACCGAGCAGGAAGTACTTCAGCGCGCCTTCCGCCGCCCGCGCACTCCGTCGATTGAGTCCGGCAAGGGCGTACACGGCAACTGACATCAGCTCGATGCCGAGGAACACGATCATGAGATCGCGCGCCGCGGCGAGCAGCATCATTCCGCTCGACGCCAGCAAAATGAGGACGTGCGTCTCTGCGGTCGTGGTGCCGAGCCGGTCGTTGTCATCGATGCCGAGCGCGATGGCGCCGATGGTACCGAGGAGGATGATGACATCGACCATCCAGCGGAAGTTGTCCATCGCGATCGGGCCGTTGGACGCGACCGTGCGCCCAAACAGCATGAGGACGACGGCGATGAGCGTTGCGATGCACACTCCAATCGACAGGACGCCGACCAGGCGCTGATGCGCTGCCGACTCACGCCGCCAGACCGCGAACAGGAGGAGCGCCATGGCACCCACCATCAGAATGAGGTCGGGTACGAGCGCCGCCATCAATCGCGTCGGAACAGCCAGATCATAGAAATGCATCAGCGGGCTCCCCGCGTCACTGGCTCCGCGAGTGCGGTCGCCATCGCCGCGCGCGTCTCCACCGTCCGCACGAATTGCTCGGCGGCCGGTTGCATGCGCCGCAGCACGGGCGCGGGATACACGCCGAGCCACACGATGCAGGCGAGAATGGGGGCGAGCAACAGCAGCTCACGCCGATTCAAGTCGGACACGTGCTCATTCTCGGCCTTGTCGAGCGGGTTGAACAGGATGCGCTGGACGGCCCACAACAAATACGCGGCGGCGATGATGACGCTGGTTGCCGCGATCACGGAGAGAATGGGATACGTCCGGTAGGCGCCGAGCAGCACGAGAAATTCACCCACGAAGCCATTGGTCCCCGGCACGCCGATGGAGCTCAAGGACACGAACACGAGAATTGCCGAGAACAACGGGACGACGCGCGCAATGCCCCCGTACGACGCGATCATCCGGGTGTGACGCCGCTCGTAGATCATGCCGATCAGGAAGAAGAGCGCGCCAGTGGAAAGGCCGTGATTGATCATCACCATCAACGCGCCCTGCACACTCTGCACGGTGAGCGCAAAGATCCCGAGCATGACGAATCCGAGATGGCTGACCGAACTATAGGCAACCAGCTTCTTGAAGTCCGGCTGCACGAGCGAGACGAGCGCGCCATACACGATGCCGATCACGGCGAGCGCGAGAATGATCCCGCGCACGGTCGGGTTCATCGCCGCACCGGGAAACAGCGGAACCGCGAGGCGGAGGAAGCCGAACGTGCCGAGCTTCAACATGATTGCCGCCAGCACGACCGACCCTGCCGTTGGCGCCTCGACGTGCGCGTCCGGCAGCCAGGTGTGGAACGGAAACATCGGCACCTTGACCGCGAACGCCAGAAAGAACGCGCCGAACAACCACAACGCCGCGCTCGGCGAGAGCTGCGCCGTAGCCATAATGGCATCGTAGGAGAAATTGGGAACTCCTGTTGCCGGGTTCTGTGCCGCGAGCCCGAGATAGATGATCCCGACGAGCATCAGCAGCGATCCGATCATGGTGTAGATGAAGAACTTGAGGCTGGCGTAGATGCGTCGCGCGCCGCCCCAGATTCCCACGATGAAGTACATCGGAACGAGCATGACCTCCCACATCACGTAGAACAGGAAGAGGTCGAGCGACATGAATACGCCGAGCATACCAGTGGTGAGCACGAGCAAGAGGGCGTAGTACGCCGCCGTCTTGTGCCGGACTGACGTCCAGCTCCCGATCGACGACAGCAGCATGATGAAGGTCGTGAGCAGTACCATCATCAGCGCGATGCCGTCGAGGCCGAGATCGACGCGAGCGCCCCACGAGGGGATCCACGCGATGTTGAAGCGCTGCTGCCAGCCGGACACCGCGGGATCGAACGCCCACCACAAACCGACGGAGAGCACGAACTCGAGCCCGAAGATCATCGTCGCGATGAGCCGCGGACGCGTCGCCGCTCCGGACTGGACTTCGTCCTCTCCTTCGACGCTGCGACCGCCCATGAGCACGACGGCGGCCCCCAGCAGCGGTATGATCAGGAGCGCCGGAAGAATCCAATGGTCGTAGCCGACCGATAGCAGAAACGCGTGCATGCGATGTTATCGGAAGGTGAAGGCGCCGAGCACGAACAGTACTCCCACGACGAGAACCCACGCATAGGTGCCGACTTGTCCGGACTGCAGTTGCGAACCCACCCACCCAATGGAACGGGTAAGCAGTCCGCCCATCGGGACCGCGCCCGGCGTGTTGTCGTCGTCCTTGCCCTGCACGATGAGCCGCGTCAGCCCGTCGATCAGGCCGACATCGATGCCGCGCCACAGGAGTCCACGCGACGTCGCGACGATGGGATTGACGATTGCCGCATCGTACGCTTCGTCGACGTAATACTTGTTTGCCAGCACCCGCTCGAAACCCTGCTCGGGCAGCGCGTCGTTCTTCGGCACCAACGCATCGGGTTTCAGGCGCGCAAACGCGAGGGCAATGCCGCCCACTGCCACCAGAATCGCGATCCCGACGAGAATGAGCTCCGTGCTGTGTGCGACTTCAGTGGTCGCGCCTCCCGTGAGCCGCGCCGTGCTCGCGCCAACGACCGGCTCGAGCCAGTGCTCGAGCACAGCCCCAGGACCCGCCGGGAAGAACGACGGCAGGTTGAACCATCCGCCGACCGCGCTGAGCACCCCCAGCACGACGAGCGGGCCGGTCATCACCCACGGCGCTTCGTGCAGATGGTCACGCTCCTTGTCTCCGGTGCGATTGGGCCCGTGGAAGGTGTAGAGCATCATGCGCGTCATATAGATCGCCGTCATGAACGCTGCCGCCAGACCCAGCACGTAGCAGAACAGCATGATCATCCCGCCTGGCAAACCGAGGAAGGTCACGCTGTCCAACGCAGTCCCGTGTCGGCCGTGATTGTGCACCGCGGCCAGAATTTCGTCCTTCGAGAAGAATCCGGCGAATGGCGGGATACCTGAGATCGCGAGCGTCGCGATCCACATCAGCACCCAGGTGATGGGCATGAACTTCTTGAGCCCACCCATGTTGCGCATGTCCTGCGCATCGTCATGCTTGCCGGTGTGGTGATACGCGGCGTGCATGGCGTAGATCACCGAACCGGAGCCAAGGAACAATAGCGCCTTGAAGAACGCGTGCGTCATCAGGTGGAACACGCCGGCAACGTATGCCCCGGACCCCACGCCCATGAACATGTAGCCGAGTTGCGAGACGGTGGAATAGGCGAGGACCTTCTTGATGTCCCACTGCTTGAGGCCGATCGAAGCCGCAAATACGGCGGTGAGCGCACCCACGACGACGACCGTCAGGCTGGCGACGGGCGCGAGCGCGAACAACACGTTGCTGCGCGCGATCAGATAGACACCGGCCGTCACCATCGTCGCCGCATGGATCAGCGCGGAGACCGGAGTGGGACCCGCCATGGCGTCGGGCAGCCAGATGTAGAGCGGGATCTGCGCGCTCTTGCCCGCGCAGCCAAGAAAGAGAAAGAGGCAGATCGCCGTCACGACTGCTCCGCCCACCCCCAACTGCGCCGCCCCCGCGTTCACCCCCGCGAAGTCCAGCGCGCCGATGTTCGCGAACAGCATGAACATCGCGACGAGGAATCCAAAGTCACCGATGCGGTTGACAATGAATGCCTTCTTCCCGGCGTCGGCGTTGGCCTTTTCGCTGAACCAATAGCCAATGAGGAGATAGGAGCACAGCCCCACCCCCTCCCAGCCGATGAACATGATGGGGTAGCTCGCGCCGAGGACCAGCACGAGCATGAAGAAGACGAACAGGTTCAGATACGCGAAGTAGCGCGGGTACCCCGGATCGTCGACCATGTATCCGACGCTGAACACGTGGATCAATGCGCCGACGCCGCTGATGATCAGCACCATCAACATGGAGAGCTGATCGAGCTGGAATGCGACGTCGATCTGCAGATCGCCCACGGGCATCCAGCTGAAGTAGCGCTGGATGAACGCCGCGTGCATCTCACCCCCGCCCGCGCCACGCATCGCGGCGAACATCGCCAAGGCCAGGCCGAACGTGAGCACCAGAACGCCGGGACCGATCAGGCTCGCGAGAAACGCGTACGGATGCCGGGCGACTGGATGATGGTCGTCGCCATGTGCCACCGCTGCGCCATGCTCACCGGCGTGCGCATCGTGCGATCCGGCATTGTGATCCGCGCTGGGATCATCCGGGCCGAACTTGACCGAGGCGACAAGGGAAAGCAGTCCATTGGCGATGAAGCCGAGGAGCGGAAGGATCGGCAATAGCCAGACGTAGTCGGCGACCGTCCCGCTCAGTGGGTGCGCACCCGCCGTTGCTGCATGCTGGATGAGCATCAGCCCCTGAGGAGATTGATGTTCGACAGATTGACCGTCTGCCGGTGCCGGAACAGCGCGATGATGATCGCCAGCCCGACAGCAGCTTCGGCCGCGGCGACGGTCATGACGAAGAAGACGAACACCTGACCGGCGACGCCGTACACCTGCGCGAAGGCGACGAAGGTCAGGTTTACCGCGTTGAGCATGAGCTCCACGCACATGAAGATGATGATCGCGTTGCGGCGAGTAAGCACGCCGATGACGCCGATGGTGAACAGCACGGCGCTGAAGAAGAGTGACTCAGCCAGCATGCGAACGCTCCCTCCGTTTGCCCAGCACCACCGCGCCGACCACCGCGGCAAGGAGCAGCACGCTCGTGACTTCGAATGCGAGCAGATACTCGTTGAACATCGGACCCGCGATCGGCGCGATGGCACCCGTGCGGGCCACCTGGTCGGCAATCGTATTCTCGGGAAGGATCATCGCCTCGGGCACGCGGGCCTTGGTCAGCGCGAAAATCTGCGCGAGCAGCGCAAGCCCGACGGCGCCCGCGGCAAGCTTCCATGACAGTCCACGCGCGTCGGCCAGCTCAGATGGATGACCGAGGTTCAGCAGCATGATGACGAACAGGAACACCACCATGATGGCGCCGGCGTAGACGAGCACCTGCATCGCCCCGATGAAGTGCGCGTCGAGCAGGACGTACAAGGCAGCGAGGCAGAACATCGTGTTGACGAGCCAGAGCGCCGCCGCGACTGGACTTTTGCGCGTCACGAATGCCAGCGCCGAGGCAATCGCCACGATGCCGAAGAAGTAGAAGTGAAAAACGTAAAAGAGCGGCAGCTCGTTGTGCGTCATCTCACTCCCCCTTGGAGTCCATGGGGTCCCAGAGTTCGCTGACGGGGTGAGTTTGCGCCATCAGCCGCTCCAGATCGTACACGAACCCTTCGCGGCTGTACTCCGCATTCTCGTAGT
Source organism: Gemmatimonadaceae bacterium (assembly GCA_031360095.1). Classification (GTDB taxonomy): domain Bacteria; phylum Gemmatimonadota; class Gemmatimonadetes; order Gemmatimonadales; family Gemmatimonadaceae; genus AG11. The sequence goes on along the minus strand of JANMAY010000027.1, from coordinate 413 downwards.
GCCGTCCCACGTGAATCGCTTCCTCCGGACAGACTTCCTGGCAGTAGCCGCAGAAGATGCACCGAAATTCGTCGATCTCGAACAAGAGCGGGTACCGGTTCCCCTGCTCGTCCTCGCCCGGAACCAGCTTGATGCAGTTCGCCGGACAGACACTTGGACAGAGCCCGCACCCCACGCACTTCGCCTTGCCGTCCTCAGTCGTGAGCATGCGGTGTGTACCACGCCACCGCTTGGAGATGGACTCCTTCTCTTCCGGATACTGCGTCGTGACCCGCTCCGGATTGAGCAAATGCTTGAGCGTGTGCGCCATGCCATTCAGCGTCGCACGGATGTAGCTCGCCTGCTCTGTGGGTCGCTCGACGACCTTCACGCCGATGGCCATCAGTCTCCAGACTCGGGAACAAGGGGGGTGC
>JANMAY010000043.1:0-10471 GCA_031360095.1 Gemmatimonadaceae bacterium | reverse complement strand
AGCGTCGACGCCTCCACCAGAAACTGCAGCAGAATATCTCGGCGCGTTGCTCCCATGGCCTTCCGGATGCCGATCTCGCGCGTACGTGCCGTGACCGACACCATCATGATTGCCATCACGCCGATGCCGCCCACCATCAGCGCCACCGAGGCGAGCACCAGCATCACGAGAAAGAAGATGTCGGTGATCGACATGAACACGTTCAGGATCTGATCCTGGCTGAGCAGGTCGAAGTTGTTCTTGTCGCCCGGCCGCAGCCGTCGCATCTCTCGCAATGCAACGGTCACCGCTTCCTCGGCATCCGCAACGCTCACGCCTGCTTTCGGCTTGACGGCGATGAACAGCGCGTTGGTTTTGTCGATCTGGTACGCGTGCCAGGTGAATTGAAACGGCAGAATTGCACCCACCTGCTGGCCCGGCGGGGAAAAGACGTTCGCTGGCTGGAGGTAAAGACCGATCACTTGCACCGGACGCCCGCCGATCTGCACGATTTTCTCGAGCGGAGTCTCCCGTCCGAATATCTCCCGTGCATGACTCTCCTGAAGCACCACAACCGCCGAGCCACCTTTGAGCTCGGGTTTCGTGAACCACCGGCCTTCCACGATCTCTCCGCCGAGTATTTCCTGGAAGCGATCGTCCGCGCCGTAGACGATCATGTCTCGCGTGCGAGAGCTTCCGTAGTTCACCCGCGCCTGGATCTGCGACCAGATCGCCGCGTAGCCGATCTGCGGCAGCTGCGCGAGTCGCGCTGCCTCTTCGGCCTTGAGATCCGGACGCACGCGAACGTACCACGGAAGCTGATCGGGATTAATCGGCGTGGTGGAGAACACCTTCAGCACATAAAAGGTGGTCGGCCCGGCCACCTCGATCGTCGTGAGAATCTGATCGCGGATTCCCTTGACGATGGTCGCCATCGTCATCACCGTAGCCACGCCGATCACGACGCCAAGAATCGTCAACCCCGACCGCATCTTGCTGACGCGCAGCGTGTCGATCGCGATGCCGACGTTCTCACGCAGCTGATCCAGCGAAAGTATGCGCATCATTCTGCTCGCAATGCGGTGATGGGATCGAGCCGCGCCGCGCGACGCGACGGATACACACCGAACAACACGCCCACACCGGCGCCCAAGAGGACGGCGAGCACCACCGACCACCACGTGATCCGCGCCGGCAACGGTGACACCGCCGCCACGAGCACCGCGAACGACCACCCCGCCATCACCCCAATGATCCCACCAGCCATCGACAGCGCGACCGCCTCGGCGAGAAACTGCATTTCGATATCGCGCGCCCGTGCGCCGACCGCCTTGCGGATGCCGATCTCGCGCGTCCGCTCGCTCACCGCCATCAACATGATGTTCATGATCACGATTCCACCCACGACGACGCCGATCGCGACCACCGCCGGAATCACACTGAACAGCACCGCCGTGAGGTTCTTCCAGAACTGGACGAGCGCTTCCGCGGTCTCCACTGAAAAGTTGTTCTCCTGTCCGGGGCGCAGATGACGGCGAAGCCGCATCGTCTCTTCCGCTCGCGACATCCCCGATGCCACGTCGACCGCTTCCACCATCTTCACCGAGATCGACGTCGTATTCCGATGCCCGTAGATCATCTCGTAGCGTGAGAGCGGCACCAGCGCCAACGCATCGAAGGACTGGCCAAGCACGCGCCCCTTCGACGCGAGCACGCCGACGACCTCGAACATCTCGCCGCCGAGTTTCACTTGCTGGCCCACCGGCTCAGCGGATTCAAACAACTTTGCCGCCACCTCGCTGCCGATCACCGTGACAGCGCGCCGCTGGTCGTCATCGAGGTCGATGAGTGGACGCCCACGCTCTACGCGGTAGTCCTGCACGTTCTGATACTCGGCGGTGATGCCGCGGATCGTGACGTCTCCAACCTCGCGGCTGCGCCACTGCACGTTCGACAGCGGCGTCGGAGCTCCCGACGTGATGGCCACGGCGTCCGCATCCGGAAGCGCAGCGCGGATCGCCTCGTAGTCGGCGCGGAGCAGCACCGGGCGCTTGGACACCTTCCGCCACATCTCGTCGTCGAAGAAGCCGAGCTGGATCGGCACGCGCCGCACCTGAAATGCGTTCGTGCCAATGAGCGAGTTGGCGACGTTCTCCTTGACGTACGCATTCATTCCTTGAATCACCGCGACGACCGCCACCAGAAACGCCACGGAGACGATGATGCCAAGCAGCGTGAAGAAGCTGCGGAGCTTGTTCGCGCGAATCTCACCGAGCGCCGTGAGAAGTACGTCGAGGAGATGCATCTACGCGTGGGAAAGGTGAGTGCGGAGCACTACAGTAGTGCATTCTCCTCGAGCGCGCGCCCGTGCTCGAAGCGCTCGAGCGCCAGCAATCCGACGTCGAGCAGGTCGGTGCGCCCGTGCAGGATCAAGTCGGAAATGATGCGCCCTGTTGCCGGCGCGTGCATCACGCCATGGCCGCTGAACCCGTTGGCGAAGAAGAGGCCAGAGACCTGCGCCGATTCGCCGAGTATCGCATGGTGATCGGGCGTCATCTCGTATAAGCCGGCGCGGCAGCGCAGCTCGTCGATAGCCGCGTCTCGCAGACACGGCACGCGGTGGACAGCGCGCTGCATCAATGCGCCGACGAACGACGCCTCCACCTCCGTAGCGAAGCTCGGCGGCTCGGCGGGATCTGGCCATCCCATCAATACGCTCGGAGCCGAACCCGAATGCGCCACCCGGCGGAGGTGAAAGCCCGTCGCCATGTCGATCACCATCGGCATTCTGTCCGGAAGGTGCGCGAACGGCTGCGTGGCAACCAGTTGGCGGCGCAGCGGCGTGACGGGAAGCGACACATTCGCGAACCGCGCGACCTCGGCGGCCCATGCGCCGGCCGCATTCACTACCGTCCTGGTCGCAATCGTGCCACCCGTCGTCTGCACGGCACTGATGCGTCCGCCCGCGATTTCGAGTCCCGTAACCACCGCGTCGTGCATGATTCGGACGCCAAGCCGAAGTGCAGCGTCCGTGAAACCGCGCATCACCTCCAGAGGGGCGATGAGGCCGTCGGCCTGGCGGAACGATCCGCCGACGACGTCGCTGGTACGGAGCTCGGGAAGCAACGTCGCGATGTCGGCGGTACTCAACATCATGACATCCTTCGTCCCGTCGGCGAGCGAACGGTCTCGCATCACCTGCAGCGCGGCGAGGTGGTCGTCGTTCGTCGCGAGGAACAGATAACCGACCGGATCGTAGCCGCAGTCATGCCCGGTTTCGTCGGCAAAGCGCGCGTACACATCGATCGAGTAGCGCGACATGCGCACGTTGATCGCCGAGCCGAACTGCGCGCGCACTCCTCCCGTGGCCTTGCCGGTGGAGCCGAGCCCTTGCTGCGGACCACGCTCGACGATGAGGACGCTCGTACATCCGGCGTGCGCAAGATGATGCGCGATGCTCGCGCCCACCACGCCGCCACCGATGATGACGACATCCGCTGTCGTCACGCGTCGAGCGTCACGACGTTGCGCGTTCGCTTCGATGCGAATGCCGCCTCGATGACCTCCAGACCCGCGACGACGTCGGCGATGGCGACCGGCGGCGGAGCGCCATTGAGAATGGCGTCGGCGACGCCCTGATAGTACGACTGGTACGTGCCAGGCAGCGTTCGTACCCGCTCACTGTCAGGACCCGCGCCGAGTGTGCCCCAGCGCTCGGCCGATTCCTCGCCCCAGTTGGCTCCGCCTGGTTTTGTGCCGGCGCGCAGTGCGTCCTCTTGCACATCGAGACCGTGTTTGACATAGGCACCGCCCGAGCCGGTCACGTGCAGGCGCAGTCCGGGCAGCCCGGCGCGCGTGCTCATGTAGAGATGAGATTGCACGCCACCGACATGTTCGAGACTGAGAAAGGCGTCGTCCTCGGTCACGATCTCCGGAGCTCGGCGATTCATTTCCGCGTACACAGTGGCCACTGGCCCAAACAACACCAGCGCCTGGTCGATCAGGTGGGTTCCGAGATCGTGGAGAATGCCCTCGGCGCGCTCGCGTGCATCCGGCCGACACCAGCCTGGCTTGGGCGGAATGCGCCACCGGTCCATGCGTGATTCGAAGCGGTGCACCGTCCCGAGCTTGTCGTCGTTGATGAGCCGCTGAAGCGTGAGGAAGTCACCGTCCCACCGGCGATTCTGGAATGGCATTGCCAGCTTGCCCACGCGCGCGGCAAGGGCGTCGACCTCGCGTGCGAGGGCCGACGTGATGGCAAACGGCTTGTCGACGACCACGTGCACACCGGCCGAGAGTACCGCCGTCGCGAGCGGATGGTGCGTGGCGTTGGGTGAGCTGATGACGACGAGATCGAGCGGTGTTGGGCCGCCGAGCAGATCGTCGATATCGCGGGCAATGCGCGCTTCCGGGTACTGCTCGTGGGCGGCGTGACTTCGCGCGGGATCGCGCGTGAGGATGGCCGCGAGCCGCAGTCCGGGCGTGATCGAAATGAACGGCGCGTGGAACGTGGAGCCGCCGAGTCCAAAGCCGATGAGGCCAACCTGCAGGGTGCGATCCTTGGAAAGTGTCAATGTTCGGCGGGTAGGTTGGAACGCGGGATGCGTTGCGAAGCCAGGATTTCCCCGTCGAAACTACGATGGACAACAAGGAACCGACATCCTCCGCACAGGAGCCGACCCAAGTGACCGCAGACGCAGAAACCTGCGACCACTGCGGCTCCGCCGATCTGTGGTGGCGAAACTGCAAGTTGCTTTGCCGAACCTGCCAACAGATCGTGAAAAGCTGCGCCGATCTCTAAACGGTCGCGGTTTTCAGCTCCAGATGCGCCAACACCGCGTCAGCCGCCCCCTTCGTCGACGCCGAGCCGCCCAGATCCGCCGTCCGCATCCCCGACGTCAGCGCGGCCCAGACCGCACCCTCGACCGCACTCGCTTCCATGTCGAGACCGAGCGAGTGCCGTAACAGCATCGCCGTGCTCATGATCGTCCCGATCGGATTCGCGATCCCGCGGCCGGCAATATCCGGAGCCGAGCCGTGAATGGGCTCGTACAGCCCGATGCGTCGTGCGCCGGACACCGATGGAGCGCCAAGCGACGCCGACGGAAGCAGACCGATCGACCCGCAGAGCACCGCCGCTTCGTCCGTGAGTATGTCGCCGAACATGTTCTCCGTCACGATGACGTCGAATCGGGCGGGGTTCGTCACGAGATGCATCGCGCAGGAGTCCACGAGCACGTGCTCCAGCTCCACGTCCGGAAACTCGTCGGCAAGAATCCGCGTGGCGACGCGGCGCCAGAGCCGCGACGTCTCCAACACGTTGGCCTTGTCCACCGACGTGAGCTTGCCGCGCCGCTTCCGGGCCAGCTCCGCGGCCATGCGCACGATGCGCTCGATTTCCATCGTGTCGTACGTACAGACATCCCGCGCGCGCTCGCCACGGCCGTCGGGAAGCTTCTCGAGCCCCCGCTCGCCAAAGTAGATGCCGCCCGTAAGCTCGCGAACGACCACGAGATCCACGCCGACAAGCCGCTCCGGACGCAGGGGCGATGCGTCGATCAGCGCCGGATGCGGCGACACCGGCCGCAGATTGGCGAACAGCCCGAGTGCGCGTCGAATCCCGAGGAGCCCCTGCTCCGGTCGCACGCGCGCGCTCGGATCATCCCACTTGGGCCCACCCACCGCCCCCAGCAACACGGCGTCCGCGCGCTGGCAGGCATCGACGGTTTCAGTGGGCAGCGGATTGCCCGTTGCGTCGATGGCCGCGCCGCCAATCAGCTCCTCGCTGAAATCAATTGTGATACCGGCCGACTCGGCCACGGCAGAGAGGACGCGGCGTCCTTCCGCAACGACCTCCGGGCCAATGCCGTCGCCTGGCAACAGCACCACGGTGGCGTGGGTAATCCTCTGTGGCGTCATGCCGCTCCCCGCGACGCACGCGTGTCGATTCGGGAGGGGTGCAACGCCTCATATGCATCCAGCGCGGGAGCGGCGCCGAGCAGAAACTCCATTTCGTTGATTCCGTTGAGGAGACAGTGCCGCGCGAACGGCGGAACGGGAAAGAGGATCGCCTCGCCCCACGGAAGTGTAAGCGTGCGCGCCTCAAGATCGACGCGAAGCTGTGCGCCCGGCGTTCGCTCGGCAATGAGGCGCACGAGAATCCCCGGATCGACTTGAATGGGCAGGAGCCCGTTGCTGAGCGCATTGCCGCGAAAGATGTCAGCGAAGGAGCTGCTGATCACCGCATCGAATCCGGCGCCGGCAAGCGCCCACACAGCGTGCTCGCGCGAAGAGCCACATCCGAAATTGTCGCCTGCCGCGAGCACCCGTGCACCGCGCCCTTCGTCGCGGTTGAGCACGAATGCGGGATCGGGCGATCCATCGGCGTGATAGCGCCAATCCTGAAAGGCGTGCGGCCCCAGACCGACTCGGCTCGTGGTGGTGAGAAAGCGCGCCGGAATGATTTGATCGGTGTCGATGTTCTCGCGCGCGAGCACCACGTAGGTCGACGTGAAGGCGCGAATTCCCTTCTCGATGGCGTCCGTCATACGCTCACGCTCATGAGTGTGCGTGGATCGGTCAGCACGCCAGTCACCGCGGCTGCCGCGGCGGTGAGCGGGCTGGCGAGCAGCGTGCGTCCGCCGCTTCCTTGTCGTCCCTCGAAATTGCGGTTGCTGGTGGACACGGCGAGCTGACCGGGTCGCAGCGAATCGCCATTCATCGCGATGCACATCGAGCAACCCGACTCGCGCCATTCTGCGCCCGCGTCCGTAAAGACGCGGTGCAGCCCCTCGGCCTCGGCTTCGCGCTTTACTTGCTGCGACCCCGGCACGACGAGCGCGCGCACCCCGGGCGCGACATGCCGCCCGCGCATCACACTCGCCGCGTCGCGCAGGTCGGAGATCCGCGAGTTGGTGCAGCTCCCGAGAAACACGACGTCCACGGCCGTTCCGACGAGCTGCCGTCCCGGCACCAGTCCCATGTACTCCAACGCCCGGCGCGCACTGTCACGCTCGCCGCGGTCAGTGAAGCGTTCGGGATCCGGCACCACGTCGGTGATCGCCATCCCCATGCCGGGGTTGGTGCCGTAGGTGACCATCGGCGGGAGCGTGTCGGCGTCGATGGTGATGGTGCTATCGAAGGTCGCCCCCTCGTCCGTGGAGAGCGCGCGCCAGGCCGTCACGGCTTCGGTCCACTCGGCGCCGAGCGGGGCATGCGTTCGCCCCTTCAGATACGCGAACGTCGTGTCATCCGGCGCGACCATTCCCGCGCGCGCGCCGGCTTCGATCGACATGTTGCACACCGTCATCCGCTGCTCCATCGAGAGCGCGCGAATGACCGAACCGGTGTACTCGATCACGTGCCCCGTCGCGCCGCCCACGCCCAGCCGCGCGCAGATCGCGAGAATGACGTCCTTGGCACTCACGCCGGCGCGAAGTGCACCGTCGACGCGCACCTCGAGCGTCTTGGGCTTGGATTGCAGCAGACACTGCGTCGCGAGCACGTGCGCCACCTGCGACGTCCCGATGCCGAACGCCAGCGCGCCGAATGCGCCGTGCGTGCTGGTGTGGCTGTCGCCGCACACGACAGTCATTCCTGGCTGAGTGAGCCCGAGCTCCGGTCCGATCACGTGCACGATTCCCTGTCGTGCATCACCAAGTGGCAGCAGCGGCACGCCGAATTCGGCGCAGTTCACCGACAGCTGATCGACCTGCGCTTTGCGCGCACGACTCGCGTCGTCGAGCGTCGGCAGCGCGCTGAACCCTCCGGGAGTCGTCGGCGTCGAGTGATCCATCGTCGCGATCGTACGCTGGGGCGCTCGCACCGGCAGACCCCGCGCGCGCAGCTCCTGGAAAGCCTGTGCCGATGTCACCTCGTGGACGAGGTGGAGATCGACGTACAGGAGTGCCGGCGTATCGGCTGTCTCCGCGCGGACGATATGTCCGTCCCACAGCTTCTGAAACAACGTCCGTGGTGCGGTCATGCCGTCACCGGCACCGCAGCGGCGATCGCACGCGCGCTGGGCAGGGTCGTCTCGCGTGCGTGCAGCAGCCGGTTGACTGCGTCCACGTACGCTTCGGCGGAGGCCGTGACGACGTCCGTGTGTGCACCTCGGCCCATGTGCGTGCGGCCGGAGACGAAGTCTTCCACGCGCACCGTCACCTCGCCGAGTGACTCGATGCCCTCGGAGACGTTGCGCACCGTGAATCCCTGTAGCTCGCCCACTTCGCCGACGACCGCGTTCACCGCGCGACAGGTGGCGTCCACCGGTCCGCTGCCCGTGTCGGTACCAACGCGCGTCCCGCCATCCGGCGCGCGCATGCGCACAGTTGCTGTAGGGATCACGTGCGTGCCGCAGGTCACCTGCAGCTGAAGCAGGCTCCATCCTGCCGGCGCGTGCTCGTGCGCGGAGCTCGCGAGTGCGGCGAGGTCGCGATCGTCGATGGCCTTCTTGCGGTCAGCCATCTCCTTGAAGCGAAGGAAGACGTCGTGGAACTGATCCTCGTCGAGATCGTAGCCCAGCGCATCGAGTCGCTGTTTCAACGCATGCCGGCCCGAGTGTTTGCCGAGCACCAGCACGCTTCCGTCCGCGCCCACTGTGGCGGGCGACATGATCTCGTACGTCGAGCTGTGCTTGATCATCCCGTCCTGATGGATTCCTGCTTCGTGCGAGAAGGCATTTGCGCCAACGATCGCTTTGTTCGGCGCGACGTAGACGCCGGTGCACTTCGACACGAGCCGTGAGGCGGGCACCAGCTGCCGAGTGTCGATGTGCGTACCGATGGCGAACAGGTTGGCTCGCGTGTGAAGCGCCATCACCACTTCTTCCAGCGATGCGTTGCCGGCGCGCTCGCCGAGTCCGTTGATCGTGCACTCCACCTGTCGCGCACCGGCCCGCACGCCCGCGAGTGAGTTCGCGACAGCCAGGCCGAGGTCGTCGTGACAGTGCGTGGAGACGATTACGCCGGGAGTGCGCGCGGCGAGTGCACAAATTCGCGCGATGAGCGCTTCGTACTCGGAGGGCACGGCGTAGCCGACGGTGTCCGGAATGTTGAGCGTCGTCGCACCGGCGTCGATGACCGCAGCCAGCACGTCGCAGAGGAAATCTGGATCGGAGCGCGTGGCGTCTTCCGGCGAAAACTGCACGTCGTCGACCTGCGCGCGCGCCAACCTCACCGCAGCATGCGCGCGCACGATCACCTCGGATCGACTGATTCGCAGCTTGTGCTCGAGGTGTATGTCCGACGTCGCGATGAAGGTGTGCAGGCGCCGCCGCGCAGCCGGAGCGATCGCGGCGACGCAGGTGGCGATGTCCGACTCGGTGGCCCGCGCGAGCGCGCACACCACCGGACCATCCAAGGTGCCGATCTCCGACGCGATCGCGTGAACCGCTGCCGCATTTCCAGGCGATGATGCCGGAAAGCCGGCCTCGAACACGTCGACGCCGAGTTGCGCGAGCTGCCGTGCGACCTGGAGCTTCTCGTCCAGCGACATGGCGCAGCCCGGCGCCTGCTCACCGTCGCGCAGCGTCGTGTCGAAAATTCGGACGTGGTCGCTCGGCGTGCCGAGCGGTGTAATTCGATCAGGAGACGTCACGGCTCCCCGTCGGCCTGAGGTACGCCGCCGCTCGGCTGCGGCTCGGACGGCTCGGCGTGTGGCCCACGCTCCACTGAGACGAATGACCGAGTCGCAGCGCGAGCGGGACGACGCGCGAGATCGCTCAGGCTGCGAGCCGGAGCGTGCAATTGTGGACGATCGGGAGGAAAGGCAAACATGGCACGACGGCGGTGTGGGGTGATGGAGCCTCCCCGAGCCGCGCGGGCTGGGCCGCGATCAGTCCTTCGTCGTGATGTGCGTTTGGTGGCAAAAAGAAAACGGCCCCTTCCACACATCGGTGGGAGGGACCGTTCGCGACACCAGGCGCCGCGCTACTCGGAGCGTCCTCCCAAACACAGAAGCCCGCGACCAATAATTCGGCCGAGGGCGGTGCTAAGGAGGAGGCGTACGGAGCGGTGCATGGACTCAGGGTACAGCGAGGGGTTGGGTGACGTCAAGGGGTACTGGAGACTCAAAACCTATGGCTGGTCACAAAACTCACGACTTTTCCGTCTCGAGTTTTGAGTCTCAGACGGGCGTTTTCAGCAATCCCAGCTTCAGCGCCAGCTTCACGTAGTCGGCGCGATGGGTCAGCCCCAGCTTGTCATTGATGCGCTGTTTGTACGTATCCACCGTCTTCGGGCTGATCGCCAACTGCTCGCCGATCTCCGGCGCGGTGTACCCCTCGGCAATGAGTACCATCACCGCCCGCTCCCGCTCCGTCAGCCGTTCGTAGCGTGCGCGGTCCGACGCGTGCTCTTCTCGCTTGCGCGCCCCCTGTGCCAGCACGCGCGCGGCGGACGGCTGCACCCACACCTCGCCTCGCGCGACGGCGCGCACCGCGTCTACGAGCTCACGATCCGCGGACGTCTTCACCAGATAGCCCGACGCGCCC
>JANMAY010000473.1:0-1551 GCA_031360095.1 Gemmatimonadaceae bacterium | reverse complement strand
GCACCCGACGTCTCCAGCACCCGCCGGATCTCGGCAAGTGGGAGGTGTTCGCGCTGAAGCCGCTTGATGAGGAGGAGGCGGTCCAGGTGCTCTTCTGTGTAGTGCGCGCCCGGCCCACGCGCCTCCGGTTTGGGCAGGAGGCCCTGCTGGAGGTAGTAGCGGACGGTGCGGATGGAGACGCCGGCACGATCGGCGAGCTCCGGGAGGTCTAACTGAGCGGGTTGCGGATCCATGACAGTATATTAACAGTGCAACGTCACACTGTCAACACGCGTTGCCTCGCGATTGCTCTGAGAGGCCGTCGGGACATACACGAGCCGTTGACTAGGTAGCACAAAAGTTCTATCCTACCTGTAGGACATTTGTGCTACCCACACGCGACTCGATCAGCGAGGATGAGATGGTCCGCAAAGTCACGCTCAGACAGGCAGGAGGATCCGTGACCGCCACCATTCCAAAGGACATGGCAGACCGCCACCACCTCGCAGTTGGCGAGGAGGTATTCGTAGTGGAAACCAGCGAGGGAGTGATGTTCACCGCCTACGATCAGACCTTCGAGCGCACCATGCAGGTATTCGAGCGCGGAGCGCGGAAATACCGCAATGCACTGCGCGAACTTGCCAAGTAGCAATTGAATGGAAGAGCCGACTTGGGTCGTCCGTCTTGCTGTGGAAGCGATGCATCACGAGCTGCTGACGCAACACGGCGGACTTCCCGGCGTTCGCGACGAGACTGCGCTCGAGTCAGCGCTCAACCGAGCGCGCGATAAATGGGCGTACGATCCCACTGCCGATCTCGCTCTTCTCGGTGCGGCCTACGGCTACGCACTCGCCAAAAATCATGGTTACAACGATGGCAACAAGCGCATCGCGTTCGCGGTGATGTACACCTTTCTCGGCCTCAATGGACTAGAGATCAATGCGCCGGAGCCTGCGGTCGTGCAGCTGATGGTCGACGTCGCCAGCGGAGAGTTCTCGGAAGAACGACTGGCCGAATGGCTACGCGCGAACGTCATACCATACGAACCATGACGACGCTGCCTTAGCGGTACACCACCTTCAGCTTCGCAGCTGCCTCCGCAAGCTTGCGATCAAGCGTCCAGAGCCGCGCCGACGTGGAGAGCGTCGCTGATGCGAGCAAATGCACATCGACGTATCCAAGCCCCACGCCCATAAGCCGCCTATCCTCGATGAACTGCAATGCCTCAGCGTCCGTGGCGACGGGCGCCGCCGGCAGCTTACCGAGCAGAGCGAGCACCTCGCTTCGGTTGCGCAGATTGCCGCAGGCGAGCTCGCCGACGACGAACGGGTGAATGAGCACGCGCTCGTCGTTCAACGCGTCCGCCAACCGAGAGCGACCTTCCCGCAAGTGCTGGATCCATACCGACGTATCGGCGAGGATCATTTGCGATCGGATCGACGTCGCGGAGCGACTTGCAGCTTTGGCTCCGTACCCGCGAGCCGCGCGAGCCGGGGCGCGCGGTCGCGCGCCGTGAGAGCGCGCACCCCCGCGGGTAATTGCGCGGTGGGGTAAAGAACACCAGTGTGCGGG
>JANMAY010000357.1:0-1844 GCA_031360095.1 Gemmatimonadaceae bacterium | reverse complement strand
CGAGATACGCCTCGGGAAATTCCTCGAACACCGCGACGACACAGTTCTCATTCTCCTCGAGCCCCTGCGCCACGAACTGCGTCGCGAACGTCGTCTTGCCGCTGCCGGCCGGTCCCGTGAGCATCACGACGTCCCCTTCCGGGATGCCGCCCCCCATCATCTCATCCAGACCAGGAACTCCAGTGCTCAGCCGCCGCGTCGAGCGCACGACGCGCTCGCGGTGCTGCTCCGGAATGCGTGGGAACACTTGCATGCCGTTGCGGGTGATGCGGAACGTGTGGAGCCCAGGCATCGGCGCGCGGCCGCGCACCTTGACCGCGCGCAGCTTGCGAACCGCCGAATTCCGATCGACGTCGTCCGATAGCCACAGAATGCTGTCGGCCACGGTGAACACGGGGTCGTGCCGTTCCCGCTCGGCGTACTCCCCGAGCAGAAACGAGGTGATCTCCCACGTCGTGAGCTGCTGCGCGAGGTGCTGAACGAAATTCGCAAGCGCGAGCGCCTCGCGGTCGGCCTCCGGTCGCACCCTTCCGCCGATCGTCCGAAACGAGTCGACCGCCACGAATGCCGGTTCCGATTTCGTGACCTCGGCAACGATGCGGGCGAGCACTTTATCGAGGTTCCCGCTCACTGCCTCCTGGCTCAAGTTGACGAACCGGATAGCCGACGGAACCTTCGCCGCATCGAAGAACGCAAACTGCTGCTGATAACGCATGATCTTCACGGTCGGCTCGCCGAGCACAGTGAAGTACAGCGCCCTGCGCTCATCCGTCGCGTTCGCGAACAGGATCTGCTGCGTGAGCGTCGTCTTGCCAGCACCGGGCGCGCCAGCGATCAGGTTGAACGAGTACTCGCACAATCCGCCACCGAGCACTGCGTCGAGGCCCGGGACGCCACTCGGCACGGTGCCGATCACCGGGCGCGTGTTGGTCGTCATGGGGCGCGCACTCCACCGCTATTTCGCTTGGATGGAGCCTCCCGATTGATGAGTGTGATAGCCATGTCTTCTCCAATGAGTCGTATCAGAATGTCCGCCAGCGCCGCGAGCAATGCTTCGAGCGCGGCGGTGACGTCACCGAGTCCATGTACCTCGATGCTTTCGACAACGCCGTCCAGCTGGAGGCTGCCCTCGTTGACGCGTCGCAGTTTCTTGAGTGCCGGATGATCTCCTTCCGTGCGCACGCGCGCGCGCGCGATGAGAGCGGCACAGCCGGCTTCGCCCATTGTGTCGCGCAGATTCTCTGACACGTGCGCGCAGGCGCGCTGAAGCGCCGCGCCGGGGAGCTCGATGTCGTCCACGCTCTTGGACACGGCATCTCGCGCAAGGGCACGGCGCGCGAGTTCCATCGCCCTGGGCGACGGCGTGAAGTCCCGGGTCACCACTCGCGCCGTCGCCACGTCGATGAGGACGACGCCACATTCCCCTGGAGTGCTCGGGCTGCGCCAACCTCGAATTGACCCACGATTGCCTCCGACTCGTCGAACTGACGCGGCGCGACCATTCGTCACGGCCTTCACGGGTCAGGACTGACAGCAGCGCTCGCTCGGAAAGAGCGGCGCCAGCCGGGCGTCGAAGCGACAGCGTCCGGATGCAGCAAAGCGGCATCGCCAGATAAAGGACGATACCGTACAGTGAGCGGTGGCGCCATATCCAAATGCGGCGTTATGTACGCTTTCGTGCCGTGGGCAGGTTCTTGCAGGACTGGGCTGGGCATACTCGCGGCCGCTTTGCGCCGGCGCCCTCCGAGCGAAAGCGAGACCCCCACTCGCCATGCATGCCCCGCCGTCGGAGATCCCCCGTGCCCAATTCCGTGCCAACAGCCCGCTCTGACTTCCGTCGGCTC
>JANMAY010000451.1:0-1550 GCA_031360095.1 Gemmatimonadaceae bacterium | reverse complement strand
AGCGCCCAAATGCTTCGCGCGGCCCAGTACGACATGCTCTTGCGGCTGCTTGGCGCGCTGCGATTCGGAATTCCCGCAGAGTCGACGAAGTTGAGAAATTCTCCATCACCCTGCTCCATCGATGCGACGAACTGCAGCAGTCCGCGTGCGGCATCTCGAGCGGCGATGTCGCCCGACTCTTCGAAGGCGCGCAGGTAAAGCACGGCGGCGCGCGCTGCGTCGTCGACGCTGGCGATGCCTTCGTAGCCATCGCGCTGGGGGGAGCCGGAGAGCCGGTAGTCGGGGGCGTTCGCGTACAACGCGACCACGAGTACCGGCTGTGCGTTGACCCTGGTGGCCAGCGTGAGATGCTGGAGGTGGTCGAAGTTGAGAACGAGCGGTGGCGGGGCGGAGCTCGTGGGCGCGGGCGGGGCGCCGTGGCCGCAACCCAGGCTGATGACGGCGAGCAGGAATACGCACGCCCGGGATGACACGCTCATTGTCCCATCATCGCCGCTTCGATCGAATCGAGCAGCGCTTCCTTGTTCACGCGCGCTGCGGCCACGGAGACGTCTGCGGCGCCGTAGTACACGAAGAGATCCTCACCCCGCTCGACCAGTCCTTCGGGGAACACGACACGAACTCCCGTGGTGAAGTTCGCCATGTCGACCTGGGGGATCGGATCGAGCGAGATTTCGTACGGCGCCTCGGGCGTGAGCGCCGGAGCGTCGGAGACGAAGCGCACCTGTTCCGGATGCGTGGTGTCGAGCAGACACCATCCCATCGAATAGACATTCCCTTCTTCGATTGTCGTCGCGCCGTGGAAGGCGAGCAGCCAGCCAAGCCGCGTTTCGATCGGAGGTGCACCTGCTCCGACGCGCGAGCTGCGCCAAGTCCCGGACTTGGGTCCGAGCACTTCGAGGCCCGCCGAGGGCCATTGCTCTTCGAGCGAGTCGACGCGGATGCACATGATGCGCGGCATTGGCCGATGCAGAATGACGTACTGCCCCGCAATCTTTCGTGGAAAGATCACGCAGTTCTTGTTTTCTCCATTGATGCGGGGTCCATGACGCTGGTACTGCCCGGGATCCAGCAAATCAGCGGTCGTGATCAAGCAAACGCGCGGTCCAATGGGCGAGTAGCCGGTGTACGTGATGGCGTATCGTGCTTCTTCCTCGAGGTAGGTGATGCGCGCGTCTTCCACGCCCCATTCTTCGTATGGAGCGTCGCGCGTGATGGCAGGCGTCGGCCATATCTCGTCGATGCGCATTCCGTCCTTCGACAGTGCCATCGCGAGACAGGATCGGCGCGTGTCGTTTTCGTACACGCGCACGAGCAGCGCTATGCGCCCGCTCGCTCGATCCACGCACGCGCCCGGATTAAACGTGCCTGTGGCACGTGTGAAGCCGATCTGCGACGGCCGAATGATTGGATTCGTCGGCAAACGCTCGAGCGGCGCCGTCATGCATGCCTCGCGAGCCATTGGGTGTACAATCGCGCGAAATGCGCGCCGGGCGCGCGATAGTATTCGTCTGCGCTCACGTCCAGCACCTCCGGCTCTGTCCCGCGCG
>JANMAY010000450.1:0-3650 GCA_031360095.1 Gemmatimonadaceae bacterium | reverse complement strand
GTTCACGGTTCACGGTTCACGGTTCACGGTTCACGGTTCACGGTTCACGGTTCACGGTTCACAATTACTCGTACCTTACGAACGATGCAGCTCGCAATGATCGGCCTGGGCAAGATGGGCGGCAACATGACGGAGCGTCTCATGCGCGGCGGCCATACGGTTGTCGCGTTCGACCGCGATCCCGCGTCCGTGACCAAGTACGAGGGGCTCGGTGCCCGCGGCGCGAAGGATCTCGCCGATGTGGTGCGGCAGCTCGCGGCGCCGAAAATCGTGTGGATCATGGTGCCGGCCGGAAAACCGACCGATGACACCATCGATGCCTTGAGTGGTCTGCTGTCGGCCGGAGACATCATCATCGACGGCGGCAACTCGAACTACAAAGACACCATCGCGCGCGCCGAGCGGCTCTCGTCGAAGGGCGTGAAGCTGATCGACTCTGGAACGAGTGGCGGTATCTGGGGGCTCGCCAACGGTTACTGCTTGATGGTGGGCGGTCCGGATGACGCGGTCACGCACTGCGAGCCGATTTTTCGCGCACTGGCGCAGGAAGGCGGCTACGCTCACGTCGGCCCTGCGGGAGCCGGCCACTACGTGAAGATGGTGCACAACGGCATCGAGTACGCGCTGCTCCAGGGCTACGCGGAGGGCTACGAGATCCTCGCGGCATCAAAGAAGTTTCCGGGGCTCAACCTCCACACAATTGCCGAGTTGTGGCAACACGGCAGTGTCGTGCGATCGTGGCTCAACGAGCTCGCGGTGAGCGCGTTCGCGAAAGACGCCAAGCTCGACAAGCTCAAAGGATTCGTCTCGGATTCGGGAGAGGGTCGCTGGACGGTGCAGGAGGCGATCGATATCGATGTTCCTGCCCCCGTGATCACGCTCTCACTCTTGATGCGACTTCGCTCCCGGCAGGAAGACACGTTTGCCGGCAAAGTGATCGCCGCGCTGCGCAACGAGTTCGGCGGCCACGCCGTGAAGGGATCGTGAGTACGCCGGCGCCGAGCGGTGCGAAGACCGTCGTTCGTCCAACGAGTCATTTCGGGCCGGGACAGTCGGTGTCGGCGCGTGCCGACCATTGCACCATGGTGATCTTCGGCGCCACCGGTGACCTGACAAAGCGAAAGCTCTTTCCCGCGCTGTACCAGCTCGCCGCTGAGCATTTGCTGGCGTCGGGGTTCGCCGTGCTCGCAGTGGGGCGAGAGCCAACGGAGACCGATCAATCGTTTCGCGAGAAGATGCGCGCTGCGATCGGTGAGTCGGACGAGGTGAAGCACGTCGACGACGAGGTGTGGAACTGGTTGGCGCAGCGGACCTTCTACTCCGGCGGCGATGCGAACGACGCCACCGCGTACGACGCCATCAAGGTTCGGTTGGCGGAGATCGAGCAATCGCGACCCGAAGAGGAGCACAACCGCTTCTTCTATCTCGCCGTGCCGCCGAGCGTGTTCGAGCCCATCGTGCGGCACCTCGCGGAAAGCGGCTTGGTGCCCCGACACGAAGATCCCGATGCTCGGCCGTGGGCGCGTGTCGTGGTGGAGAAGCCGTTCGGCTACAGTCTCGAGACGGCCAGAGCGCTCAATGCGTTGGTGCTCTCACTGTTCGCCGAGCAGCAGGTGTATCGCATCGATCACTTTCTGGGCAAGGAGACCGTACAGAACGTTTTGGTGTTCCGGTTCGCGAATTCCATTTGGGAGCCGTTGTGGAACCGACGCTGGATCTCGCACGTGCAGATCACGGCCGCCGAAGCGGTGGGGGTCGAAGCGCGCGGCAAGTATTACGAGGAAGCCGGCGTGCTGCGCGACATGTTCCAGAACCATCTCCTACAATTGCTTGCGCTGACGGCGATGGAGCCACCGTCGTCGATGACGGCCGACGCCGTGCGCGACGAGAAGGTAAAGGTGCTCAAGTCCATTCGGTGGCTGACGCCGGAGACGATTCCGACCAGCGCGGTTCGCGCGCAGTACGGGCCAGGCGTTGCGAACGGACAATTGCTGTCCGGGTATCGCGACGAGCCGGACGTGGCGCGCGATTCTCAGACCCCGACGTACGCGGCGATGCGCTTTCACATCGACAATTGGCGCTGGAAGGGCGTGCCATTTTATCTCCGCAGCGGCAAGCGGCTCGCGAAACGGTACTCGGAAATCGCCGTGCAGTTTCAGGCGCCGCCCCATCTCATGTTCGGCGGCGCGGACGGTATGAATCACGAGCTTCAGCCCAACACGCTCGTGCTGCGCGTGCAGCCCAACGAAGGCGTCTCGCTGAACTTCGAGGTGAAGGTTCCCGGCGCGGCGGTCGCGCTGACGCAGCAGCTCGAGGTCGCTCCCGTGGACATGGACTTCAGCTACGCGGAAGCATTTGGCGAGACGTCGGCGCCGGCGTACGAAACGCTGCTGCTCGATGTGATGATTGGCGAGATGACCTTGTTCACGCGCAGCGACGAAGTGGAGGCGGCGTGGAAGATCATCGATCCGCTCCTGTGCTACTGGGAGGAGCATGCTGCGAACCCGATGCCGACGTATCCGGTGGCGAGCTGGGGACCGGCGGAGGCCGATCGGCTGATTTCGCTGGATGGAGCGCGGTGGAGGACGCCGTGATCGCGCGGATCAGGCCGAACGGCGCGCGGTGATTTGCGCGACGACGTGCTCCGCCGACTCGATTGCACCTTCAGTCATGTTCAACAGGTCGGCGGACGCCGCGTAGTCGCCAGCAAAAAACACTCGGCCGTGGGGCTCGCGCGTCAGTTCGACCATATTCTCGCGGTCGCGCATGAGCGGCCAGCCACCGTGAACCCAGGGTTGCTCGCGCCACGAGAACGATGTCCCGCGTACGAAATTTTCCCGGGCGCCCTGGAAGAGTCGCTCGACTTCCGCGACGGCGTAAGCGATCCGCGATTCTGGATCCATATGGCTCAACTGGTCTGCGAGCGCCTCGCGCGCATAGCACACGAGGAGTGACGGTCCACCCGGAACGTCGGGGTGCGCATCCCACACTTCGCCGACGGTGTCCGTGACCGCGAATCCGTTGAGACCCTGGTCTCGCCAGAACGGCCGACGCATCTCGAGGAAGATGCGAATCGCCGACGCGAATGGGATCGTCGAAGCCATCTCCGTTTTGGAGCGCGGGAGCGGCGGAGCGAAATCGAGTTCCGGAAGGATCGAGAGCGGAACGGCACACACGACGTAGTCCGCTGCGAGACTCTGCTCGCCCTGGTCGGTGGTGTAGTGAACGCGCGCACAGGTCTCGTCTTGCGTGATCGAGCGGACCGTTGCACCCAGAAGGAAATCGGCGCGCGCCGCCGCTGCGAGCGCACCCGCGAGGCTGTCGGTGCCGTCGCGAAACCGAAACGTGTCGCGATGCGGCTGGCCAAGCAGCCGCGCGCGCAACGTTTTTACGGCTCTGACGAGGCGAGCGACGAGTTGTCCTCCCTTGCTCGGCGCGATCGCCCCGGCGTATCCCCAGAAGTCGTCAGTCGCGGGCCGGTAGTCCATATATCGGATGCCGCCAAGGTATGCGGCGATGCTACCCGTGCTCGGATAAAATGGCGCGATGTCGAGCTCGAATTGCGCTGCGAATCGTGTGACGCGCGAAAAGGTGCCGAGGAATCGCGCGGGGCCCGCCTGGGCGACGAGCCCGGGGGAAAAGAAGGAGCG
>JANMAY010000446.1:0-6337 GCA_031360095.1 Gemmatimonadaceae bacterium | reverse complement strand
CTCACGCGACAGCTCCCGAATGCGCGGCTCCAGCGCGGCGATCGCACGCGGCGTGAAAGTGCGCATGACGATCGCGCGGAGCATCGTATGCCGCGGTGGATCCTGAAAGACGAGCCAGTCCGGCGCCCTCCCCGTCGGAGGGTTCACAGCGGAACTGAAGGTCGCGTGATCGTCCATCGCCCGCTTTACGCTGGCGTAGTCGAAGAGCATCCACATGTCGGTGCGGGGATCGTGCAGCACCGGGGAGCTGCTCCGCACCTGCGCGTACCAGTGATAGGGATTGCGGCGGACCTCATCGGAGAAGAAAAAGTTCATCATGCCGAAATTCCTCGCAGGAGCATATCGACGATGCGGTCGCTCACGGTTTCACTGACCGCGTCAGCGGTGAGAAGGGAGCGGAGGAGCAGGGGCCCACTCAAAAGGTCCAGCGCGAGCTCGACGTCGAGCGTCTTGTGCAGATCGCCTCGGTCAATGCCGCGCCGAATGACCGCTCGAACTGTGTCTCGGCGGACCTTTACGAATCCGGTGCGCACTGCGGTCGCGATCTGCGGGCTCTTCGCCATCGCGGCAACGAGCCCGGAGAGAAGTCCCGTCGTCGCCGGGTCCTGATACATGCGCACCGTTTCACGCATCACCGCTCGGAGGTCCCCCCGTGTGGTGCCCGTGTCGGGGACCTCTCGTCGCGTCATGATGCCTTCCAACGCGTTCGCGACGAGCGATTCCTTCGAGCTCCAACGGCGATAGAGCGTGGCTTTCCCTACGCCTGCCCGGACCGCAATCGCGTCCATCGCGACGGCGTCATAGCCCACCTCGCGGATCAGGTCGATCGATGCCTGGAGGATCGCGGCGTGGGCTTCATCGCTGCGCGGCCGGCCGGGCCGACGGGCAACGGCAGTTTCGAGACGCTGGTGTTTCATAACGACAATCTCGCATCGTCAATTACGAAACACAAGTGTCTCGAAACTAGTACCGCACGCTCATTCGACCAGCCGCTTCCGACGCGGCGGCAACCGCTCGGCCTCACGCCACAGATCGCGCAGTTCGGGATCCGGCAGCAGGTGCCAACCATCCGGAATGGGGGCCACCCGGCGCCGCTCGTCGGCGCACTCGAAGGCGACCCACCCATGCGCGAGTCGCGGCGTGAGGGAGACGCGGATGCCGCGAACCTTGCGCCGGTCGGCACGCCTCCGCTCGCCCGCGTGCGCTGGCGGTGACGCAGCGCGCTGCCGACGCTCGGTCCATCGGCGCTCGCCCCACGAGGGGATCACATCCCAGGCATTCCAGAGTCGCTCATCGTCGTCGCGAAAGGCGCGCTGTGGTGTCACGGTCGCAGGCGTTGAGGGAAAAATTCTGCGCGGAGCCGGGCGACAGACTGCAGGGACCGGACCGGTAAAGCGTCCTCAACGCGAGTCGGCACTCAACCTGCCTTAAGCTGCAGGCGAACACCCACCGGAGGACGTCCGATGAACAAGCGCATCAGAAAGAAGCGTCTGCGGCAGCTCATCCTGGTCGAGCTTGCCACTCGCTTCCCAAGCCACGAGGACGCTATCGCGTGGTTGGAGACTCCACTCGAGCAGTTCGAAGGTCGAACTCCGCGGGAGACGCTCGCCTCCGGTGAGGGCGAGCGAGTGGCCCTGGTGCTCGATGAGCTCAATGGCGCGAAACCCCCTGCGTCATGACACGCCCCACGCGTTGATGAAATAGCCACCGACGGTTGCGCTCGGCCTCAATCGTGCCAACGTTGTGGCATGGCACACCGCGAGTATCGGGACAGTCACGGCCTCGAATGGCAGGTGTGGGAGGTAATTCCTCACGCGGCGGAGCGCCGAAAGCCTCGCATAGTCGGAAGCGTGCCCCGCCGAGGACCCGAACGACGCGTGCGCAACGAGGTCCGGCTGTCGTCGCACATTGCTGAGAGCGACCGATGGCTCGTGTTTGAAAGCCGCGATCAAAAACGGCGGCTCCGCCCCGTCCCTTCCGATTGGCACCTCGCATCCGACGACGAGCTCGAATCGATGTGCGCGCGGGCGGACCACGCGCTCCGTCCGACACCTCGATTGATCGAGTAGTCAGCTTCCGCAGGCGGAGAGTATTCGTCGCGGGGCGGCCGCGTTCGGGAACAACCGACGCGCGGCGGACGCGTGAGACGCTGCACGCCGGCAGTCGCCGCGGCGCAAGTAGAGCTCTGCAACGCGCACGTGGATACGAAAGCTGCCGGGATCGAGCACGGACGCGCGCGCGAACGTGCTGACACGCGCGGCGCCGCTGTAGGTCGACATGGCGAGAAGCTGCGATGCACTCCGCGTTACCGCGAGCGCTCCGACCACCGCGACACCGATGCAAAGGAGCAGTCTGCGCGGCCCGGAGAGCGCGATGGCTTTTCGTTCTCGCGCATCGGGCGCGAGCGCACCGAGAAGCGACCAGCCCACCAGCGCCGGTGCGGGCAGGAGCAACACCGCGTCGAACATCCCGACAGTCACGAGGATCACGCCGGTCGACAGCAGGACCGCTGCCGCGAGCCGGTCCTCGCTTCGTTCCCGAGCGAACAGCCCTCGCGCGCCATCCGTGCCGAGCGCCACGAGGGCGAGCAGCAGCGCGCCGAACGCAATCGCGCCGCGCTCCGACAGGAACGCGATCCAGTCACTGCTCGGCCACGGGTTCGACGTCATACCGTCCTGCGCGAGAGACGGATCGTTGTCGGCGGCGAAGCTGGGATATTCGACTGCCCAATTGCCGGGACCCACGCCCAGCAGCGGGTGCCGAAGTGACATCCGCGCCGAAGTGGCGTACTGGACGAGGCGACCATGCCCGCTTCCCTTCTTGTAGTTCACCAACCCCTGTGCGGTGTCGCGATAGGGAGAATCGCTGCGCCAGTCGAGTGTGTTTGGAACGACGAGCGCCGCCGCACCGCCCGCTGCCGCGGCAAAGACCATGAGAAACAGTCGCGCCAACTTCAGCAGTCCGTCGCGCTGTCGTAGTGCGATCACGGCGGCGATGAGGAGCACCACGAGTCCGGCGGCAAGCGCAAGCCACGCGGCTCGACTCCGGGAGAGGACCAGCGATGCGGCAACAAGTGCGGCACCGCCGCACCAGCGCAGAAGCGCCGCACGGGATGACGCGCGCAGTCCCGAAAAGAAAAGCGCTGGGAGCGTGATGACCGCGAGGTGCGCCATGAAGTTCCGGTTTCCAAACGTGCCGCCCGGCGCGCGGTTGAGACTGAAGAGCTCCGTGCGAAGGCCGTACGTCTGCAACAGCGCGGTGACCGCGCCGAGCACGCCGGCAAGGGCGAGCGCGCCAACGAGTGCGCGCGAATAGCCGTGGCGTGACAGCCACCTGGCGCACCAGAAGCACGCCGCGCCGCTCAGCGAGACTGCGAAGGCGCGGCTCCCGAGCCACCAATTCGTGGCAAAAAGCGCCGACGCCGCGCCGAGTGCGAGCCAGAGCGCGATGAGCTGATCGGCGCGCGAGAGCGACAGGCGTTTGACCCGCGCGAGACACAGCAGACTCACCGCCATCGCGGTGAGATTCAGCACCAACTCCTTCGGAACGAAAAACCGATCGAGGTCGAAGCTTTTGTATGGCGCAGACACGAGCACGACGGCAATCGCGCCTACTTGAAGCGAGCGCAGCGCGGCCCGCGCGGTGAACGACGACACCTCGGCACGGTGGCGATCTACGGCGTCACCGTGGGGCATGCGTCGGGTGACAGGTGCTTTCCCCGTGGTCCTCGTTGCCGGTGCGCACCACCGGAACGAACTCCCATCGGTATCGGTCGGGCAGGAGCGACAATTTCAGGACGCCGTAGCTGTCGTCGCTCTGTGCCTCGCTGCCGGGAAGCAGTCGTCGAATCGCGTACCGTGACGCGCCTCCGGTGCCGACCACGAACTGCCGCGTTCCCTCGTCGTCCGGCCGACCGTCGGCGTCGAGCGGCCGGAATCGTTCGTAGATGTGATCATGGCCGCCGATGACGACCGACACGCCATGCCGCGCGAGTGTCGTCCAGAGCGGGATCATACGCTCGCGCTCTTCGTGCGGACCTGAGCTGAACCGCGGATGGTGCATGAAGGCAACCGTGCATCGGCCGAGGTGCGCCGCGAGATCGCTGTGAAGCCAGCGGTCCTGAGAGGAGTCGGCCTCGATCGACTCTACGCTGTTCAGCGAGATTACGTGCCAAGTGCCGATCTCGAAGCTGTAGAAGCCGAGCGAGCGCGGGCCGGCGCGGTCACCGAAATAGTCGAAGTAGCGGGCAGGTCCACCGTCGGCGTAGTCGTGATTGCCG
The DNA here is from genome assembly GCA_031360095.1 of Gemmatimonadaceae bacterium. GTDB lineage: Bacteria > Gemmatimonadota > Gemmatimonadetes > Gemmatimonadales > Gemmatimonadaceae > AG11. The sequence continues at coordinate 2,058 of JANMAY010000446.1, read as the reverse complement.
GGTGAGGGCCGAATGCGCGCGGCGTGACGTCCCCAGGTCTGATCGAAGCAAGTGATGAGAGGATTGAGGATGCGCTTGCTCGTATATCCGGCGTCGCCGGCGACGAACACGGTCCCCGGAATCGTATCGAGCAGCGCGGCGGTGAGGTCGGCGCCGTGCACGCAGTCGGCGATGTCCCCCGCGCCGACGAGGACCGGCACGGTATCGTGCTCCATGCGCCGTGCGATCTCCGCACGATCGTCGGGCCGGTGGCAGGCTGTGACGAGGAGGATCGCAAGTGCGGCAAGGGCTCGGTGCAGATCTCTCGAACGCGTTCCCGGCATCACAGGGACGGCAACGCCCAGCGTGTGCGCAGCCGGGCGTATTCGCTCGCCGGCAGCTGCACGATCATGGGCCGCTGCGAGCGATCGAGCCATCGCACGAGCGACTCGAGCTCCCCGGCGTCGAGCGCCGAGCATCCTGCCGTCACCGACGACGGACCTCCCCAAATGTGCAAAAAGATGCACGAGCCTCGGCCCTTTCTTGGCGGCGCCGCGTTGTACCCGACGATGACGCCAAGGCGGTATGGCGGGATTTGCCGCATGTGCTCGGCGCTGCGCCAATCGATGTGCGGGACCGTGCTGCGATCCACGACAGTGTTGTAGTAAATGGACGCATCGTCATCCACGCAGTCGCTCCCGGGACGCAGCGTCACGTAGGGCAGGCGCACCCAGGACATCGTGCTGGCGGGCGCGAAGCCAAAGGCGGTATCGAGTGGAAACGCGCCCGCTGGCGACTTCCCGTCGCCTTCGTGCTTTACGGGCTGTCCTGGTGCGGAAGCAAGCGTCGAGTCTCCCCACGCGAGTCCGGTACGCCCGAGGACGACCGCCGTCGTTGAGCCCGCAGATGTCCAGCCTTCGCCCGCGCCGGTTCGCGCAAAGCGGTGCATGGTGGCGCTCGTCGCATTCCAGTTGGGAGCGACGATGACCACGAGTTGGCGGGCGGGGGCCAGGGGGCCCGCCAGAGCGGGCGCGCCCGCGGTCGGGCTGCGCGCACACGAGCAGAGCGCCACGACCCCCAGCGTTCCTACGGTCGTGCGGATCCACAGTCGAAATATCATGGGAAATAGCCTAACGAGGTGAACGCCGCGCTGCGTGATCGCGATAGGTGTGCGTGCGTCGGCTCCGTGAAGAATAGCGCCCGAGATGCCGAGACTATCAGTGTTTGCAACACCCAACGCCTGCTGGTAGAGCTGGCGATATCGCGAGTGGAGATGACGATTTCAGTTCCTTCGGCCGACGGACTTTATCGTGCACTGATCGCGGCGGCACCCGATGGCATCATGGCCATCGATGCCGAGAGCACGATCATGCTCGCGAATCCGGCATTGGAACGAATGTTCGGGCATCCCTTGAGCGAGCTGGTTGGTGAGAAGCTTTTCAAGCTCATGCCGAACGCGCTCAGTCACCGGCACCGCGAAGGGATCGATCGCTACATGCGCACGGGGCATCGGCGGCTCGACTGGCGCGGAACACGCACGACGGGCCTGCATGCGGATGGAACCGAATTTCCCATCGAGATCGCGTTTGGCGAAGCGGATCTGGATGGCACTCATCTCTTCATCGGGTTCATCCGTGATCTCACCGAGCGGGAGCGCGCGTCCGAGGAGATGCGCCGTGCGAAGAGTCTTCACGATTCGATCCTGAGCGCCGTTGGTGAGGCGATCCTCGGCAACAATGCCTATGGCGTTACGACGTTCGCGAATCCGGCCGCGTGCGAGTTGTTCGGATACTCGCACGCAGAGCTCATCGGCAGCCGCCAGCACCAGCTGATCCACCATACGCGGCCCGACGGATCCGCCTTTCCGCTGGAGGAGTGCGCGCTGTACGACGCGCTCCGATCGGGGCAGACCATTCAGACCACCGGCGAGCTATTCTTTCGCAAGGACGGGACGCCGCTGCACCTCGATGTCGTGAGCACGCCGATTCTGGAGGGAGACCAGATGATCGGCGCCGTGCTCTCGTTCCGCGACGTCTCGCAGAGCCGGCGTCTGGAGGAGCAGCTCCGCCAGTCGCAGAA
>JANMAY010000434.1:0-2235 GCA_031360095.1 Gemmatimonadaceae bacterium | reverse complement strand
CCGAATACCAAGCTCGTGGGCCGTGCGGTGCACCTCGATGTATTCGGCGCCCGACAGCTTGCGATCGGCGATCGTGGCTCGGACGCCCGGGCTGAATACTTCGGCGCCTCCGCCGGGCATCGTGTCGAGCCCTGCGTTCCGCAGCGCGATGAGAACGTCCCGCACGCTCATCTTGTCGATGCGCGCGATATGCGCGATCTCCACCGCCGTGAGCGCCTTGATGTGCACCTGCGGGTGACGCGTCTTGAGCCCGCGAAACATCTCGTCGTAGTAGGCGAGTCCCGCCTGCATGTCGAGCCCACCAACGATGTGGAACTCGCGGGTCATGCTACCGGTCGCGCTCTCGGCTTCCGCATACACCTGCTCCATCGTGTAGCGGTACGCGCCGTCCTCCTTTGGCAGGCGCGCATAGGAGCAGAAGACGCACGTCTTCCGAAGGATGCAGACGTTCGTGGGATTGATGTGCTGATTGGACGCAAAGGTGACGCGATCGCCATGCCGGGCGCGGTTCGCAGCGTCAGCCATTGCGCCAAGTCCAAGCAGATCGGCAGTGCGAAAGAGCGCAACGCCGTCGTCCACGGTGAGGCGCTCGCCTGCGATCACCTTGTCGGCGATGGGAAGCAGCGCCGGGTCGGTAATGCGTGCGCGATCGAACGCGACGGCGAGGGGCACTGCGCTACCCTTCGAACCGCTTGACGACCAGCGATACGTTGTGTCCCCCGAACCCCGCGCTGTTGCTCAGCGCCGCGCGGACATCGCGCCGCTTCGCCGTGTTCGGCGTGAAGTCCATGTCGCCGCACTCGGGATCGGGGGTAAAAATATTGATCGTCGGCGGAATGACCTTGTCGCGAATCGCCAAGGTGGAGGCGATGAACTCGAGGCCTCCTGCCGCGCCAAGCATATGGCCCGTCATCGACTTGGTGGACGAGATGCTGAGCGTGCGCGACGCATCGCCGAACACCTTGGCGATTGCCTTGGCTTCGTTGGAATCGTTGAGCGGGGTGGACGTGCCGTGTGCGTTCACGTAATCGACGTCCGCCGCCGAGAGGCCCGCATCGTCGAGCGCACCGCGCATTGCACGCTGAAGCCCTTCGTGCTCCGGCAGTTGACCGGTGAGATGATACGCATCGCCCGTGGCACGATAGCCGGCAACTTCGCCGTAGATGCGCACCCCGCGTGCGAGGGCGTGCTCGAGCGCCTCGATGACCACGATCCCCGCGCCCTCACCCATCACGAACCCGTCGCGATCCTTGTCGAACGGGCGCGACGCGGTCTCCGGACTGTCGTTTCTCGTGGAGAGCGCGGTCATGTTGGCGAAGCCGCCGATGGACATCGCCGTGACGGCGGCCTCCGACCCTCCACAGATCATCACGTCGGCATCGCCGTACTGAATGGTGCGAAATGCGTCGCCGATCGCGTGCGCGCTCGTGGCGCACGCGGACACCGTGGCGTAGTTCGGACCGCGCGCGTTGAAGCGCATGGACACCACACCGGCCGCGATGTCGGCAATGAACATCGGGATGAAGAAGGGGCTGATCTTGCTCGCGCCCCGTTCGCGATAGATATCGTGCTGCTCTTCGAAGCTCTTGAGGCCACCGATGCCACTGCCCACGATGACGCCGAGTCGATCGACGTCGTAGCTGCCGGAGGTGAGCCCCGCATCCGCCATGGCTTCGACGGCCGCCGCAACCGCGTACTGCGTGTACGGGTCGGCGCGCTTGGCCTCTTTGCGGTCCATCGCCGTGAGCGGGTCGAATCCCTTGACCTCGCACGCAAACTGGACCGGGAACGTGGCGGGATCGAACTTCGTAATCCGTGTGGCGCCAGACACGCCCTCCTGAAGGGCACGCCAAGTCGTCGCCACGTCGTTTCCGACTGGCGTGACGGCACCGAGACCGGTGACGACGACCCGACGCTTCATTACGCGCCGACCTTGGTGTTCAGGTACGCCACGGCGTCGCCAACGGTGCGAAGCTTCTCCGCGTCCTCGTCCGGAATATCGATGTTGAACTCCTTCTCGAATTCCATCACGAGCTCGACGATGTCGAGGCTGTCCGCCCCGAGATCCTCGATGAAGCTTGCTTCATCGGTCATCTTGTCGCGCTCGACGCCGAGCTCTTTTTCGATGATGTCACGGACCTTCTTGGCGTTGTCGGCCATGGAACTGGCTCCTGTGGGTGATTAACGCGGGAAAGTTAGCCAAAGACGAGCGGGATTTGCACTTGCTGCGGGTGG
>JANMAY010000432.1:0-2556 GCA_031360095.1 Gemmatimonadaceae bacterium | reverse complement strand
GTTACGAGCTCGGTGACGGGTGCAAGGCAGGAATCTGTGGCTGGGGGAATTCCGAGAAGGAGTTTTACACGGACTCCATCGACAATGTCTCGCTCAACGGGCAGGGACAATTGGCGATCGTGGCTAGGCAGGCGGTGGTGCCACGTCAGTGCTACTACGGGACGTGCCGGTACACGTCGGCCAAGATCACTACGCGCGGCAAGATGAATGCGGCGCCGGGCCGCGTCGAAGCGCGGATCAAGATTCCGGGAGGTCAGGGGCTGTGGCCGGCGTTCTGGATGCTGGGCCGCGATTTTCCCTCTGTGCCGTGGCCGGCGTGCGGAGAGCTGGACATCATGGAGAACAAGGGGAGCAATCCGTCATCGACGAGCTCCGCGATTCACGGCCCCGGCTACTCCGGCGCGACGCCGTTCGGTCACGCCTATAGCATCTCGCCGAGCAAGCTGTCCGACGAGTTCCATCTGTATGCGATCGAATGGAATGCGTACGAGGTGCGATTCCTCGTCGATTCGACAGCGCACTACGTGGTCACTCCAGATCAACTGATGCGGTATGGCAAATCGGTGCTGGATCAGTCGTACTTCGTGATCCTCAATCTCGCCGTGGGTGGCAATTTCGACGGCGATCCGGGATCGAACGCGATCTTTCCGGCGACGATGCTGGTGGATTACGTGCGCGTGTACCGTGCGGAAATGAAATGACCTGCACCTGTGTCAACAGTACGGATTTGCTACGCGATCCCTGACTTCATGGCCTTCAGCACCCGATCGGCAAAGATGTCGATCTCGTTCAGTGTCGTGAACACATTGGGTGTGATGCGCATGGAGTTCTGCTCGTCGTTCACGATTGGCGTCGCCACGATGCGGTGCTTGTCGAACAGCCAGCCCGAGCTTCCCCATGTCCATTCCCTCGATCGACACCACGCCGATCGCTCCGCCTTCGTTGGGACGGTAGGGCGCGGACATCTTCACCCGATCGCTCGCCGCGAGCAGTTGCCTCGACCAGCGATCGCGCAGCAGCCGGAGGCGCGCAACCTTGCGGTCCGCGCCTATCCCGCGGTTGAACGCGACGGCAACTGCAATGGCATTGTGATTCGCCGCCGGATGCGTACCGATCTCCTCGTACTTCCGGATGTCGCCCTCCTGCTCCACCGAGCCCGCCATCAGCGGCCAGAGTGACTTGATCTTGTCCTTGCGCACATAGAGAAAGCCGGTGCCGATGGGCGCGTGCAGCCATTTGTGCAGGCTGGTTCCATAGTAGTCGCAGCCAAGCTCGTCGCGCGTGAAGGGGAAGTGCGCAAACGCATGCGCGCCATCCACGAACACCTGGATGCCATTGGGCTTCGCGAGCTCCACGATCTCGCGCACCGGCGCGATGTAGCCGGTGCGAAAACTGATGTGCATGACCTCGATGACTTTGGTGCGCGGGGTGATCGCGTTGGCAATGTGCTCCACGTACGACGACACGCTCTTCACCGGCGTTTCGACCTTCACCTTCTTCAACACCACGCCGTCGCGCCGCTGGCGCTGTTGCCACGCATTCTGCATGCGCGGATAGTTTTGCGTCGTCATGATCACTTCGTCGCCCGCCTTCAGGTCGAGCCCGAAGATCATCGTCTCGTTCGACTCGGACGCATTGCGCGTGATCGCCATCTCCTCCGGATCGCAGCCGAACTCCTGCGCGAGATCGCGCCGTACCGACTCGATGCGCGGCTCGAGCACCCGCCACATGTGATCCACGGGCAGCTCGTTCGAGAACCGCAGATCGCGGATCATCTGCTCGATGACGTGCGTGGGCGCCGGACTGCACCCGCCGCTGTTCAGATTGATCATCGACCGGTCGAGATCGAAGGCTCGGCCGATCTCGGACCAGTAGTCTTCGTCGCCCGCCAGCGCGGCGGCTGGCTTTGCGCCCGCGACCTCACCAGCGCGAATCAGCTGCCGAAAGGCATCGCCACGCATGACAGGTGCGCTGATGCCCGCACCCAGGAGAGTGCCCACGAACGCACGACGCGATTGCATGCCGGACCGCCGATGAAAGAGAGTGAATCATCCCGTGCAGAGGCGGTTCTGTCCAGGTGGAAGGCGGCACGATGTCTCATGCATCCCGATCTTCCACTAGCGCCTCACGGCCGGCCGATTTAGTGTTGGTGTTAATCCCGATTGAATGGGTCGGAATTGCGGAGTGCCTGTCGTCACTCCGTTTTCGAATGTTCCACCAGCTCTTGGATTCGGAATCGGAATGCGCGAATCTCTCGCCTGCTCTCTCGCCGTGGTGCTCCGCCTGCTCCTCGGTGTCGTCGCCCTTCCCGTGGTTCTTTCGGCGCAGAATCCCAATCCAGGGGACACTGTGCGAACGCGCGGCGTGGACTCGGCCGCGAGCGCTGTGAGCCGTTCGAAACCAGCGCCGCATCAGTTGTCCGCAATGGTGGTGGCCGCCTCGAGGCCGCTGCATGTGATCGGCCATCTGGCCGACGTCGTGGACGGCGTGATCTATAGCGGCAAGAAGACGGAAGTCGTTGTCATGGACAGCCTCCACGCGAATGCTGCGCAGGAC
>JANMAY010000429.1:0-8252 GCA_031360095.1 Gemmatimonadaceae bacterium | reverse complement strand
AACCGTCGCCTTCACCTCGGCGGCGGGCGGCGGGATGGGTACCTCGGCACCGTCAACGCGCGGCCCGAGCGCGGCCTTGCCATCGAGGGCGAACACCAGCAACCGCCCGGGACCGGTCCGGATCTTCGGGTCGGCATAGAGTTGCGGCGGCGCGGCCAGGATGGCGACATACTGCACGCCATCGATCGCATACGTCATGGGCGCCGCCGCAATGCCCACCTGCGCATCGAACTGCCACAGCACTTTTCCGTCGTTGGCGCGATACGCCACAAAGGTGCCGTCACCGCGTCCCTGGAACACGAGGTTCCCGGCCGTGCTCAATGTGCCCCCGCTCCGCAGCCCCGGATGCTCCACGCGCCACGCCTCCTTGTTGGCGACCGGGTCCCAGGCCACGAGCCGTCCCTTCGGCGGCGGCAGCGCAGCGACTTTTGCCTTGAGCGGTCCGTCGTACCGTGTGTCGATCCCCATTGTCCGATCGTTCGTGTTGAGCTTGAACGCCGGATCCACCGCGTGCACCACCGTCCCGCCGTCGGTCACGCCGAAGTACAGGAAGCCAGTTGTTGGACTGAACGACGTCGGGTTCCAATTGTGGCCGCCGTAGTCGGCCGGCGACACGATCGCGCCGGCCGTGCCCACCCTGGCTGACGGGCTCACGATGGGCCGGCCGGCCGAATCGATGCCGGTGGCCCAGGTCATCGACGCGTACGGCTTCGCCGAGATCAGCTTGCCGGTCTCGCGGTCGATGACATAAAAGAACGCATTCTTGTTCGGCTGCATCAGCACCTTGCGCGGCCGCCCGCCGATCGTGAGGTCGGCAAGCGTGATCGGCTGCGTGGCATCGTAGTCCCAGCTGTCGCCCGGCGTGGTCTGGTAGTGCCACATGATCTCGCCAGTGCTCGCCCTGATGGCCACGATGGACGACGCATACAGGTTGTCGCCCTCCTTGTCGCCGCGCAGCTCCGGGTACCACGGCGATCCGTTGCCGGTGCCGACGTAGAGGAGGTCGAGCGTCGGGTCATAGACGATCGGATCCCACGGACTCGCCCCGCCCCCGGCTTTCCACCATTGGCCGGACCACGTCGACGCCGCGCGCCGCAGCGCTTCCGACTCGAACGGCTTCGATGGATCGCCCGGCACCAGGTACGCGCGCCAGGCCAGCGCCCCGGACCCGGCGTCGTACGCGGAGACGAAGCCACGGACCGCGTACTCCGACCCGGCGTTCCCGATCACGACGCGACCGCTGGCGATCCTCGGCGCACCCGTGATGGCGTATGGTCCGTCCTTCGCCGTGGTCTGCACCGTCCACACCGGCATGCCCGTATGCCGGTCGAGCGCGACGAGTCGTCCGTCGATGGTGCCCACATACACCTTGTCGTGGTACAAGGCGACCCCGCGGTTCACCACGTCGCAGCAGACAAACTTGGCGTGTTCCTTTGGCACCTGGGGATCGTAGCGCCAGAGCACCGTGCCCGTCCGCGCGTCGATGGCGTACACCACGCTCCACGCACTCGTGGTGAAAAGCACACGGTCGCTGACCAGGGACGTCGCTTCGAGTCCGCGCAGGGTCTGAAGGTCCACCGTCCAGGCCAGACCGAGCCGCGAAACGCTCTGCTCGTCGACCTGCCGCAGTGGACTGTGCCGCTGCTCGGTGTAGGTACGGCCGTAGCTCAGCCACTCGGTCGAGTCTGCGTCGGCGGCGCGCAGTGTCGCGTCGTCAATCTCCCGCGCTCGGCCGCAGGCGCCGAGTGCGCCGATATCAACCGAGACCACCAGCGTGAGGAGCAAGCGAGTCATGCGCGAGGGTACAGTCGTCATCTGGATTTCCGCTTCAGGGTTTCGAGTCGACCGCATGACAGATCCTGAGTTCAGGCGTGGGACGAAGTTCGCCTCGCCGAGAAACCATCGCCCGTCCATCCAACACGGCTGTTCGTGCGCTCGGCGGTTCTGGTTCAGGCGGTGTACGTCGGCTCGCCGCCGACGACGGTCTGCACGATGCGGATGTCCTTGATCGCGTCCCGCTTCACGGTGTGCGGATCGTCGGCGAGCATCACGAAATCGGCCAGCTTGCCGACGGTGATCGACCCCTTACTCGCCTCCTCGTGCGCGGCGTAGGCCCCATGCAGCGTATTCACACGGATCGCCTCATCCACCGTGATCCGCTGATTCGCGCCCCACGTCGTGCCGTCCCATCCCGTGCGCGTCACCATTCCCTGAATGCCCATCAGCGCAGCGAACGGTCCCGGAAAGAAGTCCGAGCCCGCCGCGACCTTGACGCCGGCGTCGAGCATCGAACGAAATGCCATGCTGCGCTTCATGAGCTCCTCGCCGTAGAACGGGAACTTGTCGCTGTTGTAGTAGGCATACGTCGTGAACATCGACGGGATCGCGTCGAGCGCCTTGATGCGACGAACCAGATCGTTAGTGATGAGCGTGCAGTGCGTGATCTTGGGCCGAGCGTCCGCGCGCGGGAACGCCTGCTGCGCGCGCTCGAGGGCGGTGAGGTACATGTCGATCGCCACGTCGCCGTTGGCATGACAGTTCACCTGAATGCCGGCGCGATGCACGCGCTCCACCCACGCGTCGAGGGTGGGCTGCGTCTCCGTCACGTTCCCCATGTAGGTCGTGCCCTTGAACGGCACGCTCATCGCCATGGTGCGTTCGGAGAACGACCCGTCGACCGTGTGCTCCCGCGTCGCGCCGAAGCGGATCCAGTCGTCGCCGAAGCCGGTGCGAATGCCTGATGCGATCATCGACTCGAGCACGGCGTCGTCGGGCTCGTAGCTCACGCGATGCTTGAGCTCCCCACGCGCGCGCACGTCCTGAATTGCCGCGAGGTCTCCGCCTTCGTGGTGCACCGCGGTGAGTCCGTAGCGCGCGAACTGCTTCGAGATGTGCGCCATCCCGTCACGCTCGCGCCGCTCCTTCTCCGCAGCGCTGAATTGCGGGCGTGCGCCGGCGGCACTGAGCACATTCATCGCGCGATCGGTGACGCGGCCGTTGAGCTCACCGTTCGCGTCGCGATCGAACGTACCGCCCGCCGGTGCCGGTGTCTCTTTGGTGACCTTCGCGAGCTCGAACGCCCTGCTGTTGTAGAACGCGGTATGTCCGCCGCGATGATGTACGCACACCGGATGCTCGGTGCTCACCTGGTCCAGATCGCGCCGCGTGAGGGACCGCTTGTCCGTGAGCTTCGTGTCGTCGTGGAAGTAGCCATCCACCCACATGCCCGGCGGCGTCATGCTCGCCTTCTTGCGCAGCTTCGCGATGATGCTGTCGATCGACACGAACTCCACCTCGAACGGATTCCCCACCAGCACTTCATACAGGAGCGTGGTGCCGATCGGATGGTTGTGCGTGTCGATGAAGCCTGGCACGATCGTCATCCCCTTCGCATCGATCACCCGCGTGCGCTTGCCAGCGAGCGAACGCACCTGCGGCGATGAACCAACCGCCACGATGCGCCCGCGACTCACCGCGAAGGCCTCGGCGCGTGGGAGGGCGGTTTCCATCGTGTACACCTTGCCGTTGACCACGACGAGGTCGGGATCAATGGCGCGATCAATGGCGGAAGCGAACGTCGTCGACGACGCACCGAACAGCGACGGCGCGAGAATGCCCGCGGCGCCAGCAGTGGCAAGGCCCATGAACTCGCGGCGGGTCGCGTGGTCTCTCATGTGGTTTCGTGTGAAAGATGATCGGCTGAAATAGGAAAGGCCCTCGATCAGTAGCCCCTCCCCGCCCCGACCTTCAACAGCTCCAACGGATTCACAGTCACCCCACCATACCGCGCTGTCCAGTGCAGATGCGGCCCCGTGACCCGCCCCGTCGCCCCAACCAACCCGATCGTCTGCCCGCGCGCAACCGTATCGCCGAGTGCAACGAGCACGCGACTGAGATGCAGATATCCAGTCGTCAGCCCCTCCCCGTGATCCAGATACACAACTCGCCCACCGAGAAAGAACGTGTTCACCAGCACCACGACGCCTCTGTTCGCCGCACGGACCGGAGCACCAACCCCGCCGCGGAAGTCCACTCCGAGATGACGGCTCGTCACCTGATTGTTGAACGTGCGACCCGTGCCGAAGCCGCTGCTGATCGCCGACGAGCGCGGCCGCTGGAACGGCGCACTCCATCGCCGAGGTGATTCGTGCGACCGACGCCCGGCCGCAAAAGCGAGCGCGCCCTCACGCGCCACGCGTGCCTCCGTCGCCGAATCACGTGCCCGACCGAATCGCTCGGCCACCGCGAGCCGTTCTACAGGCGGTGGGAGCAGCGGAGGAACGACGGATGCACTCAACGTGTCGGCGCGCCCCGACACGCGCGTGATGATCACGCGCGCCGTGATGGTTCCAACGGAGTCCACAGGCACCGCACCGATCGCGCGATACATGCCGCGCGACGCAACGAAGTGCAGTGGCTCACCCACCATCGTCCCGCGAATCGCGACGATCGAGTCGCGCGCATTCCCCGCATTCGAGATGGTGAAGTTGACGAGAGCACCGGGTTGCGGACGCGCAGGCGAGATGTCGAGACGCGCCTCTTGCGCCGAGAGCTCGAATTGCGTCCCGATACCATGCCAAAGGATGCAACCGGCAAGGGCCAGCTCGAATACACGCATTGGGAATTCCTCCTGCGCTGCCGAAATGAGAGTTGACCGGCGTGCCTCGCCACTGATCAATGGCGCATCGTTCGGTGTTATGCCACACATTCCGAATACCCTGAGATGGCGGAATAGACCCGTCCGGGTGATATTGGAGCGCTCACGCCAACCGTACACTCTGATGAGGTTCACATGCGTTCGTATCGGCTCGTCGCCATCGCGCTGACTTTCCTGTCGCTCACGTCGGCAGCGCCACTCTCAGCACAGAAGCCGCTCATCTCCCAGGCGGCTCTCATCGCCATTGTCGAGAACCACAAGGGCGCGGTTCTCCGCTACATCGACGCGGCCCCCGACTCCATGCTCGGGTATCGTCCGACCAAGGGAGTACGGAGCTTTGCAGAACAGATCGAGCATGCGGCCGGCAGCGACGCGCTGATCGCCCACCTCGCGATCACGGGGTCGATGAAAGTTCCTTCACTTGGCGATTCGGCGAAGTACCTCCACAGCAAGACGGCACTCAAGACATACGCCGCCGCGGCGATGGACCACACGATCTCGATGCTTCGGGGTGTGAGCGATGCCTCGATGGAAGAGAACATCGTGCAATTCGGAAACAAGGTCACTCGCGGCCGGGCATTGATGGAGTTGCTCGATCATTTTCCCTGGACGCTCGGGCAAACCGTTCCGTATCTTCGCCTCAACGGCGTCACTCCTCCAGAGTATTCACCGTTTTGACGAAGTGACGCGGCTTCATACGCACCTGAGGAATGCCGCAGTGGAAAAGAGCTCGTTCTGCCGGAGCGCCAAATGAACTCGCGACCGATCACGGCGTCGCGAGTCGCCGTCCGCCCGGGCGACGACGAGCTCGACATGTTCGGAATGACGCACCAGGGCCACCGTCGCACGAACAATCAGGATCATTTTCTCATCGCGACGATCCATGCGGAGGTGCGGGTCCACACCACGAGCCTGACCCGCACCGCGGAACTTCCGCTGCTCGGCAGCCGGCTCGGTACCGTGCTCCTCGTTGCCGACGGCGTGGGCGGCACGAGCGACGGCGCCGCCGCGGCCCAGCTCGCGACCGAGAGCGTGATGCAGTACGTGGCGTCGAGCCTCCGCTGCTACCACGAGATGAGCACGGGGAATGACCCGCAGTTTCTCTCCAGCCTGCGCGAGGCGGCGTTGCGCGCGCATGAGGCGGTGCTGGCCGAGGCGGCAACTCGGTCGGACCGGGCGAGTCTTGCGACGACGCTCACGCTCGGGATCGGCGTGTGGCCGTGGCTTTACGTCGTCCAGGTTGGGGACAGCCGCGCCTACATCTATTCTGGCAAACGGCTCGTGCAGGTGACCCGTGACCAGACGATGGCGCAGGAGATGGTCGACATGGGCGCCCTCAAGGCGGAGGATCTGTCGAGGTCGCCGCTCAATGACATCCTGAGCAGCGCCATTGGTGCAGAGGACGCGTCGCCGGTCGTAACGCGCGTTGACGTGTCGGAGCGCGGGTGCGTGCTGCTCTTCTGCACCGACGGGCTGACGAAGCACGTGTCGGACGCGGAGATCGAGGCGCACTGCGCGATGGGGACCACCGCGGAGCAGTTGGCGCGGACGCTGGTGCATCTGGCACTCGAGCGGGGCGGATCGGACAACATCACGATCGTCATCGCGCAGGCGCCGGTGAAAGGCGGAGTTACCGAACGCCGGCCTTGATCAGCAGGGCCTGAACGCGAGGGTCCTTGCGCAGCGGAGCGAACTCGGGATCCTTGGCCAGCCAGATCACCTGCGCGCCGTTCGACTCCACCGCACGTCGCCACCAGTCGATCGAGCGCTCGGAGTCGCCGAGGCGAAAGTACACCGACGCAATGACGTCTTCGCGCACGTACTCGCGCGCGGACATCGCAGTGGCGGTCGCGAGTTCTCGCCGCGCACCGGCCGTGTCGCCGTACGACAGAAGCGCGCGCGCAGCCATGACGTGCTCGCCGCCACTGGCTGTCGGAGGAAGTGACGCAGCGGATGACCGCACCACTCCCAGCGCGGCGATCGTGTCGCCCGCCAGCAGGAGTCGCGCGCCTTCGCACAGCGTGCCCTGTCGCGCATCGAGGGCCGAAAGTGCCTTGCATCGGGCACGGCGCTCGGCGTCGCTGAGAAGGCGCATGGCCACGGCGGTGCTCGCATTGCGCAGTAGCGTGGGTGAACCAGGATTCAATCGCACGCCGCGCTCGCGAATCTTCATCGCAAGCGCCTCGCTGCGAGGGTCGACGCGCAGCACGTGAGGAAGCCACACAGCAGCCGTGCCGTTCGCCGAGTCGATCGAGAGAGCCATCTCGAGCTCCCGCTGTGCTGCCGCAATGTCGTAGTCGTAAAAGAGGTGCAACACACCCGCTTGCGCATGCACTTCGGCCGACCCCGGGTCGAGCTCGAGCGCGCGTTGCACGGCAGGACGCATGTGCGGCAGCGCCTCGCGGGGCGGCACGAAGTCATCAGCGAGCGTTCCCCACGCACCGGCAAGCGCAGCCCACGCGTCCGCGTAGCCCGAATCCTTCTGAATTGCCAACTCTGCAAGTGACGCTGCCGACCGCAACGACGACAACGTGAACTGATCGGTCTGAAACATCGAGCGCTGCACGAGATCGTGTGCCTCCGCACTGCGCGTCCCACGTGCGTCGACTGCGGCTTTCGTGGAGGGAGTGAGCGTGAGCCTGAGCGCGGAGGCAATGGCGTTCACCAACTTGTCCTGCAATGCGAACTGATCCTGATCGTTCTCCTCGAACGTGTCCGACCACTGCACCGATTCCGTCGACGGATCGATCAACGACGCCGTCACGCGCAGGCGATTGCCGGATCGCACGAGTGACGCCACCAGCACCGACGACACTTGCATCATCCTGCCAGCTTCACTGAGCGGCTTTCCGCGGAACGCCTTCGACGACGAATAGGCGCGCACGACGAGTCCCGGAATCTTGCTCAGTCGAGTCGTGAGCTCGCTGGACAACCCGTCGGCGAGATACGCGTGCGATGTGTCACTCCCCATGTCCGTCGGCATCACGGCAATGCTGCGCGGCACACTCGCAGCGCCCTGCCGAGTCGTGGCAAACCACCCGGCGCCGAGCACGGCGACCGACACCGCCGCGATGACGACCCAGCGCACGACGCTCGGCCCTGTGCGAGCCGCTGCGGCGGTCGCGGCCGATGTCGCCGAGAGCGCGTTCGTCGGCGCCGACCCGCCACTGGGCGTCGTGATTTGATCGAGCCCGTTCACGAGATCCGCGGCAGTCTGCGGCCGGTCGGCTGCCCGTTTCTCGAGGCACCGCATGACGAGCGCGCCCAGCGCAAACGGAATCGCCGGCCGACGACGCGTGATCACTTCCGGCGACTCGGTCACGTGCGCGGCGAGCAACCCTTGCGGCGTGCGTCCGACGAACGGCGGCTGTCCCGTGAGCAGCTCGTACGCCAGCACGCCGAATGCGTAAATGTCGGAGCGATGATCGACGGCAGGATCGGCGCTCGCCTGCTCGGGCGACATGTAGGCGGGCGTGCCGAGGGCCACGCCCATCGATGTGCTGTTGCCGCCATCGCTGTTGCTGGAGGCCGAGATGGCTTTCGCGACACCGAAGTCGGTGATCATCGCGCCGCCGCCCGACAGCAGCACGTTGTC
>JANMAY010000409.1:0-16538 GCA_031360095.1 Gemmatimonadaceae bacterium | reverse complement strand
GTACGGGCATGTCGAGACGTACGAGGACCGCATCCACCATCTCGGGATGCTGCGCGACCTCCAAGATCAGACGGGTGGGTTCCTGGCCTACATCCCGCTTGCCTACCATCCCGACAACAACGAGCTGGGGATCGAGCTCGGACGCACGGGCACGGCGACGACGGGATTCGACGATCTGAAGAATCTCGCCGTGGGCCGTCTCTTTCTCGACAATTTCGAGCACCTCAAGTCGCACTGGATCATGGTGACGCCGGCGCTGTCGCAGTTGTCGCTGCACTTCGGCGTCAACGATCTCGAGGGCACGGTCGTTCGCGAGAAGATCTATCACGAGGCCGGCGCCCACACGTCGCAGGCCATGAGTCTCGACGAAATTCTCCGCCTCATCCGCGGCGCCGGAAAGATCCCGGCCGAGCGCGACTCATTCTACAAGGTGATCCGCTCGTTCGACGAGCCGCCGCGCGCCGAGGCCGCGTAGCCATGCGCGTCGGGCGGATTCCGTACATCAACTGCTATCCGGTGTACGGCGCGATCGATCGACACATCGTACCGCTCGACGCCGAGCTGGTCGACGGTGTTCCGTCGGCGCTGAATCATGCGATGGCGGCAGGCACACTCGACGTGAGTGTGATCTCGGCCGTCGAGTACGCGCGGGAGGCCTCGCGGTATCTGCTGCTCCCCGATCTCGCCATCTCGTGCGACGGACCGGTGCGGAGCGTGATGCTGTTCTCTCGTCGCCCCGCCGAGACGCTTGGCGACGGGCGAGTGCTCGTGAGCCGCAGCTCCATGACGAGCGTCGCGCTGCTCGAGATGTTGTTCGAGCAGGTGTGGCGCTGCAACCCGCGATTCATTCCCGCCGACGCAGAGATTGCCAACCTCGGCCCGAATGACGTCGAGGTACATGACGCGCGCTTGATCATCGGCGACGCCGCGCTGCTGTTGAGCTCCGGCGCCAGCCCGCATGCCGCGGACTACCCGTACGTCTATGACCTCGGCGACGTGTGGAAGACATGGACCGGGTTGCCGTTCGTGTTCGCGGTCTGGGTGGCGCAGCGCAGCACTCCGGTGCAGGCTGCACTTGCTGTCCATGCGCAGCTCATCCAGTCGCGCGATTGGGGACTCGCGCACCTCGACCAGCTCGCCGCGCAAGCCGCGGTGGCGACCGGTGTGTCGCGTGCGGCGGCACTGCAGTATCTCTCCGGCCTGGACTACGGACTTCGCTACGAGTATCTGGCCGGCCTCACGACGTTCTTCGGAAAGCTTGCCGCGAGCGGCCGCGTGCCAAATGGTTCACTCGCCTTCCTGCCGGCTGCATGATGCGTGACCTCCTCGACTACTACACCAACGCACCGCTCCTCGAGCTCGGGGCCGAAGCGGATCGCGCTCGGCAGGCGCTGCATCCGAATAACACGGTCACGTACATCGTCGACCGGAACATCAACTACACGAACGTCTGTGTGGCGGACTGCGGGTTCTGCGCATTCTATCGCCGTCCCAAGCATGCCGAGGGATGGACGTTGTCGTACGAGCAGATCGGCGCGAAGATCGACGAGACCAAGGCACTCGGCGGCGTCCAGATCCTGATGCAGGGGGGGCACAACCCGTACATCCCGTTCGAGTGGTACCTCGACCTCCTGCGCTACATCAAGCGCCATCATCCCATTCATGTGCATGGCTTCAGCCCGAGCGAAGTGGATTTCTGGGCAAAGCTGTACCGCATGGATGCCCGCGACGTGATTCGCGAGCTGCAGAAGGCCGGTCTCGATTCCATCCCCGGCGGTGGCGGTGAGATTCTCGTGCAGCGCGTGCGCGACCAGGTGGCGAAGAAGAAAGCGGGTGCCGACCGCTGGCTCGAGATCATGGAGATCGCCCACCAGGAGGGCATGAAGACCTCCGTGACGATGATGTACGGAATCGGCGAAACACTCGCCGAGCGGATCGAGCATCTCCAGCGCGTGCGCGAGGTGCAGGCGAGAACCGGCGGGTTCACGGCATTCATCTGCTGGCCACTCCAGCCCGAGAACACGCCGACGATGTCGCACATGCCCAAAACGGACGCCGTCGACTATCTGCGCACCGTCGCCATCGCGCGAATCATTCTGGACAACGTTCCGAATCTGCAGTCCAGCTGGGTGACCATGGGAATGAAGGTCGGACAGACGGCGCTGCGGTTCGGTTGCAACGACTTCGGCTCGCTGATGATCGAAGAAAACGTCGTCTCCGCGGCCAACACCACGCATCGTACGACGATCGGCGAGATGGAACGCCTCATCCGAGACGCCGGGTTTACGCCCGCTCGTCGTCGCCAGGATTATTCGATCATCGCGGCCGCCGTCGCGGCGGCATGATGCCCATAGCGCGAGCATGACGACGCTCGCTCCACGCTCCGGCATCGGGTACGATTCGCATCGATTCGTGCCGGGCGGGCCTCTGGTGCTGGGCGGCGTTCGCATTCCATCCGACGTGCATCTGCACGGCCACTCGGACGGCGACGCCATCGCGCACGCCATCACCGATGCGGTGCTCGGCGCGGTCGCGATCGGCGACATTGGAGAGATGTTCTCCGATACCGATCCCGCCAACAGCGGACGTGACTCCATCGAGATGTTGAGCCGGGCCGTGGCGCGCGTGCGCGAGGCAGGGTGGGAGGTGGCTCAGGTGGACGTGGTCGTCATCGCCGAAACGCCCAAGATCGCCCCGCATCGCGTGGCGATGCAGACCCGCCTGGCGGCAGCGCTGGGCGTCGAGGCCCGTGACGTGAGCATCAAGGGAAAGACGAACGAGGGCATGGGATTCGTCGGGCGCGGCGAAGGAATAGCGTGCATCGCGACCGCGACGGTCGTCGCACGGTAGTCGCGTGAGCGGAATCATCGGCTGGCTCACGGCGCTGCCGCTGGCCGTTCTCTACCCGGTCATGGCGCTGTTCGCCGCGGTCGAGAATGTGTTTCCACCGGTGCCCGCCGACACTGTGGTTGCATTGGGGAGCTGGCTCGCAGCGAGAGGGTCGGGGAGTGTGCTCGCCGCATTCGCGGCGACTTGGCTGGGAAATGTCGCGGGCGCCGCCGCGATGTACTTCGTGGGCCGCACCCACGGCGCCGGCTGGATGCAGAAGCGGTTTCCACGACTCACCGACGGTAGTGGAACTGCACGTCTCGAAAAGATGTACGCGACGTATGGGATTCCGGCCCTCATCGTGAGCCGATTCATTCCGGGACTTCGCGCGCTCGTGCCACCCGTTGCGGGTGCGCTCCACGTGCCTCCCGCGGCGGCCCTTGGCGCCATCGCCATCGCCTCCGGCGCTTGGTACGGATTCATCAGCTACATCGCCTTCTCGGCGGGACAGGACTGGACCCATCTCATGGATCTCGTGCGTCGATCGGGACTGATCGTCGCTGCCGTTGCATCGTCGCTCGTCGCGATCGCGCTCGTCATCTGGTTCATCCGCCGGCGAAAGCACGGCGCGGGATGAGCGACGCCGAGGGGTACGCTCGCTCGTTCCTCCTCGCGCGATTCGTGGATTTCCTCGCGCTGGAGCAGGGACTCTCGCCCCGCACGATCGAGGCCTACGAGCGCGATCTCGCACGCTTCGTCGAGTACGCCGCATCGCAGGGCATCGGCGCGCCACTCGACATTACGGCCAAGCTGCTGCGCGAGTTCGTGTATCACCTCAAGGACCTCGGCCTGTCGCCGTCGTCGATTCGACGCAGCGTCTCCGCGATTCGCACGTACTTTCGGTTCCTCACCGCCGACGGCATCGTGGTTCGCGATCCGAGTGAACGGCTCGAGATCCCCAAGCGGTGGCGCACCCTTCCGGACGTGCTGACCATCGAGGAAGTACAGCGGTTGCTCGCGGCGCCCACCCTCGACGATCGACTCGTGTTCCGTGACCGAGCGCTTCTCGAGTTGGCGTACGGTGCGGGGCTGCGCGTCTCGGAATGGATCACGCTCGGGCAACGCGATGTGATGCTCGATGAGGGACTCGTGCGCGTGTTCGGCAAGGGGAGCAAAGAGCGGCTCGTGCCTATTGGACGATCGGCGATCGGAGCGATCGCCGTCTATACGCGCGAGCTCCGGCCGCGCCTGGAGAAAGGGGAGGGAAAGGGCGTGCTGTTTCTCAACGCCCGGGGTCGTCCGCTGACGCGCATGGGGGCGTGGAAAATTCTTCGCCAGCACGTGGAGCGGGCGGGTATCACGAAGCACGTGTCACCGCACACGCTCCGGCATTCGTTCGCGACCCACCTGCTCGAAGGCGGTGCCGATCTGCGTGCGGTGCAGGAGATGCTCGGACACGTCGACATCGCAACGACGCAGATCTACACGCACGTCGACCGGGAGTACCTGCGGAAGGTGCATAAGAGTTATCATCCTCGCGGGTGATCTCCCCGAGCCTCGCCGGTACCAACTAAGCAATGCTCCTCGTCATCGACAACTACGACTCGTTCACGTACAACCTCGTCCAATATCTCGGTGAGCTGGGCGCCGAGATCGCCGTTCGCCGGAACGACGCGGTCACTGTGAACGAGATCGCGGAAATGGCACCGGCGGCGATCGTACTCTCTCCGGGCCCCTGTGCTCCAGCGCAGGCTGGCATCACCGTCGACGTCATCCGGGCCCTCGGCCATCAGATCCCGATCTTAGGGGTGTGTCTGGGCCACCAGGCGATCGGAGAGGCCTACGGCGGCAAGGTCGTGCGAGCGGCCCGCGCCGTGCATGGGAAGACCTCCCGAATCACACATGATGGCGTGGACCTCTTCGCAGGGCTCCCGTCGCCGCTGGAAGTGGGACGGTATCATTCGCTCGTCGTCGAGCATTCGTCGCTGCCCGCGTCACTGGAGATAGTGGCCGCGTCGGTCGACGACCCGACGGAGATCCACGCGCTGCGGCATCGCGAGCATCCCGTTTGGGGCGTACAGTTTCATCCAGAATCCGTGCTGACACCACATGGCAAGCAGCTGCTGCGCAACTTCCTCGGGCACGTGACGACGTGATGCGACGTCTGGCTGTACTCGCTGTTTTTGCGAGCCTCGTCGCTCCACCGCTCGTGCGCGCGCAGTCGATCAGCGTCCGCGAAGGGGCGGATCAGCCCACGGCGGACATCATTCGGTCCGCCCTGGCCGGGCCGCACGTCGTGCGCACCGGCAGCGGCCGGCTCGATCTGCCGCGTGACAGCACCATCGCGTCGACGCTGGTCGTGCTCGGCCGGCCCACCTATCTCGCCAGTCGCGTGGTGGGCGACGTCATTGTCGTCGGTGCGGATCTATTTCTGCGGCCGGGGGCCGACGTCACCGGCCGAGCCGTAGCCATCGGTGGCACGGTGGCGCTCACCACATTGGGACGCGTCGCGGGCGGTACGGACAGCTTCGCGGATGAGACGTATCTGGCATCGCCCCTCCCCGACGGAGGATACGCGCTCGACTACCACCGCTTTCGCACCGAGGCGTCCACGCCCGTGCTGCAGTCCGCAGGCTTGCAGGGTCTGCTGATGCCGACCTACGACCGTGTGGATGGACTCTCTTTACCGGTTGGGGCGCTCATCACGCTTGGCCCTCAGGCACTCGAGATTCAGCCCGCGCTCACCTATCGGAGCCGGCTCGGCACACTCGATCCGTCTGTCGACGTCGATGTGTTCCCGGATCGTGCGATTCACGCGAAAGCGCACATCGGGCGCGACACCCGGTCGAACGACGCCTGGAACTACTCCGACCTCGTGAATTCCGCGACGACGTTTTTCGTCGGCATCGACACGCGCAACTACTTCCGGCGCACTGGCGGGGAAGGGCGGGTCTACGGGCGAATCGAGCGGCCAGGCCTGTCCTTCGAGCCGTATGTTGGTGGGCGTTACGAAAAGGTTCGCCCCATCAGCGCGAGCGGAAACGTCTACAGCGTGGTTGGCCGCAAGGACCCCAAGAAAATGTTGCGTCCCAACCCGCTCGTTGTCGCGGGAGCCATTGGGTCGGCGCTCGTCGGTGCGCAGTTGTACGATACCGCTGGCGTGGTGACGAGCCGGCTACGCGCGGAGATCGAGCGCAGTTTGACGACGGTCACAGGTACGAGGAATTTTACGCAGCTCACGCTGGACGGCCGCGTCGCATTCCCGACATTCGGCACGCAATCGCTGCATGTGCGTCTTCACACGGTGGTGACCGGCGGCGATTCGGTGACATCGGCTCGGTACGCGTATCTCGGCGGAAGTGGAACGCTTCCCGTGGTCGAGTTGCTGGAGTTCGGTGGCGACCAGTTGCTGTTTCTGGAGAATCGATATTTGGTTCCCATCGATCGCATCGTGCTCCCGTTTGTGGGCACGCCCATCGTGACACTGCGGCACATCATGGGCTCCGCGGGCGTGAAGCGGCTGCCGTCACTGGAGCAGGAGGTCGGGATCGGGCTCGGCTTGAGCGCGCTCCGGCTCGACGTGACGTTCGATGCGAGCGGCGATCGAAAGACAAAATTCGGCTTTGGCCTGTCGCTGACGCAGTAGAGCCGTCGATCGCGCCGCGAGCGATTGGCGTACTTAGGGGGAGGTTCCGACTAGCGCATCTGTGCCGCCGAACCTACCTTCCTTGGCGTGAAAGTTGCAGCCGGGCGCGGCCCCGCACGCCGCCTGTGAAGACGCTCGCTGTGATCCCAGCTCGACTGGGCGCCACGCGTCTCCCCCGAAAACCCCTTCGCACGATCGCCGGCGTCCCCCTCATCGTTCGCGTGCTGGAACGTGTCGCCGCCCTTCGCGTGGCGGACCGCGTCGTCGTCGCCACCGACAGTGATGAGATCGCTCAACGTGTGCGCGAAGCCGGTGGAGACGTCGTCCTGACTGCTGCCGATCATCCCTCCGGAACGGATCGCGTGGCCGAGGTGCTGCGAGGTGCTCCGTTTCGCGAGTACGATGCCGTTGTCAACGTGCAGGGCGACGAACCGTTCGTCTCGGGCTCCGCCGTGCGGGGCGCCTTGGCGCAGGTGACCATCGGCGACTTTGCACTCGGCACGGCGGCGGTGCTCGCGCCAGCCAGTGCGTTGCACGACGCCGACATCGTGAAAGTCGTGACTGCCGACGACGACGCCGCCCTGTATTTTTCGCGCGCACCCATCCCATTCCTCCGTGACGAAACGGATGCAGCGGCATCGCTTCAGCGGAACTTGCGCGTGTACCAGCACGTGGGCGTGTACGCCTACACGCCCGAGGCGCTCGCGGCGTGGGTCTCTCTGCCCGTGCATCCATTGGAACTGATCGAGCGTCTCGAGCAACTGCGCCCGCTCGCTCACGGAATGCGCATGGGCGTCGCGAAAGTGCAGGGGCCCCTGCGAGCCGGCATCGACACCGAAGCCGATCTCGAGCGCGCCAACCGTGATTGGTCGACCTTTACCGTGATGGACAGCTGATGCTTACAGCCACGCGACAACACACCACGAAATTCATCTTCGTCACTGGGGGAGTGGTTTCCTCGCTCGGCAAGGGAATCGCCGCCGCCTCGCTCGGACGGCTGCTCGTGGAGCGCGGACTTCGCGTGACCATGATGAAGTTCGACCCCTATCTCAATGTGGATCCGGGGACGATGTCGCCATTCCAGCATGGCGAGGTCTTCGTCACCGACGACGGTGCCGAAACAGACCTCGACCTGGGGCATTACGAGCGGTTCATCGATCGCTCGCTGTCGCAGGCGAACAACGTCACGACGGGGCGCATCTACCTCAACGTCATCACGAAGGAGCGTCGCGGCGAATACCTCGGCTCAACGGTGCAGGTCATTCCCCACATCACCGACGAGATCAAGAGCGCCATTCGGCGTATTGCTCCGGAGAACGACGTTGTGATCGTGGAGATCGGCGGCACCGTGGGCGACATCGAGTCGCAGCCGTTTCTGGAGGCCATTCGCCAGTTTCGCCATGATGTGGGACGCGAGAATGCGATCTTCGTGCATCTCACACTCATTCCCTACATCGCCGCTGCGGGCGAGCTCAAGACAAAGCCGACCCAGCACTCCGTGCGCGAGCTCATGCAGCTCGGCATTCAGCCAGATATTCTGATCGTCCGCACCGAACGTCCGATCTCGGACGACATCAAGCGCAAGATCGCGCTGTTCTGCAACGTGGAGTTCGGCGCGGTCATCGAGTCACCCGACGTGCAGTCGATCTATCAGATCCCGCTGGCGTTTCGCGAGCAGGGCTTCGACGAGAAGGTGCTACAGAAGTTTGGCATCGAACGACCGGCGCCCGAGCTCGACACGTGGCGCGAGATGGTACAGCGCATCGTCGCTCCACGCGAGCGCGTCAAAATCGCCGTCGTGGGCAAGTACACGGATTTCGTCGACAGCTACAAGAGCGTGCAGGAAGCGCTCATCCACGGCGGCATCGCGAACGACGTCGGCGTCGAGATTGCCTGGACGTCGAGTGACAGCTTTACGGATGCTGCCACGGCTCGCGACATTCTCGCGACCCACGACGGCCTGCTCGTGCCGGGAGGCTTCGGCGTGCGCGGCGTCGAGGGAATGCTCGAGGCAATTCGCGTTGCGCGCACCGATGGCATTCCGTTTTTCGGTATTTGTCTCGGCATGCAGACGGCGATCATCGAGTTCGCCCGGAACGTCTGCGGCATGGATGACAGTCACAGCTCCGAGTTCGCGCCGGAGTGCGACAATGCCGTCATCTCGCTGATGGAGTCGCAGCAGCATGTGACGGACATGGGCGGGACGATGCGACTTGGCGCCTACCCATGTCGTCTGGCGCGCGGCTCCAGAGCCGCAGAGGTGTACGGCGTCGCGGAAGTGAGCGAGCGTCATCGCCACCGGTACGAAGTCTCGAATCAGTACCGGGACATGTTCGTCGAACGCGGCATGCGGCTCAGCGGCCTGTCCCCCGACGGCCAACTCGTGGAGATCATCGAACTGCCTGCGCATCCGTGGTTCATCGGCTGTCAGTTCCATCCTGAGCTCCAGTCGCGTCCAACGCGGCCACATCCTTTATTCGCCGGCTTCGTCGCTGCGGCGGCCGCCGCAAAACGACGGCGTTCGTCGGGCTCGGTCCAGTCGCCGATGGCCACCGCGACCAGATGACCGTTCGATTCCGTCGCGATGCCCTGTTTCTGATTGCGGGCCCGTGTGTGCTCGAGGACGACGCGCTCAATCTGCGCGTCGGCGAGCATCTGGCGCGCCTCGCCGACGAGGTGCCTGGCGGCATCATCTTCAAGGCGAGCTTCGACAAGGCCAATCGCTCCAATCCCGGAGCGGCGCGCGGTCCAGGTGTGCACGAGGGTCTCGCCGCACTCGACCGCGTCCGTCGCGCCACTGGGTTGCCTGTGCTCACGGACGTGCACCTTCCCGAGCAATGCGAGGCCGCTGGTCAGGTGGCCGACGTCCTCCAGATCCCGGCCTTCCTCTGTCGTCAGACCGATCTCCTGCTCGCCGCGGGGGCAACGGGGAAGCCGGTGAACGTGAAGAAGGGGCAGTGGATGCATCCCGAGGGAATGCGTGGCGCACTCGCCAAGGTGCGCGAGGGTCGTCGCACTGCAGGCATCGCCGGTGATGCTGAGGTCGCGGCCACCGAGCGTGGCAGCTTTTTCGGCTACGGCGATCTCGTCGTCGATTTCCGCGCCGTCTCACGCATGCGGTCAGCGTGCAACGCGCCAGTCATCTTCGACGCGACGCACAGCGTGCAGCAACCCGGCCGTGGCGAAGGCGGCGCGAGCGGCGGTGCGCGGGAGTTCATTCCGCCGCTCACCATGGCGGCGTGCGCCGTCGGTGTGGACGGGCTGTTCATGGAAACGCATCCGGATCCGGCGAACGCGCCCAGCGACGGGCCGAACATGATTCCCCTCACTGAGCTCGATGAGCTGATTCGTCGCGCGGTGGGCGTGTGGGAGTGCGCACGCCGATGATTCATCCCACGCTGGCGCGTCGCATTCGCTTCGTAGTTCTCGACGTCGACGGCGTTCTAACCGATGGCGGGATCTACCTCGGCGCCGTCGATGGTCGGGCGATGGAGTTCAAGCGATATGATATCCAGGACGGGCTCGGCATTTATCTGATGCAAAAGGCCGGGATTCGCGTCGCCGTCATCACGGGCCGCGTCTCCGAGAGCGTGCGGCTCCGCTGCGCGGAGCTTGGCATCGACGATCTCGCGCAGGATCCACAGGCGCAAAAGCTTCCCGCGTTTCTCGCCATGCTCGACCGCCACGGCATCGCACCGTCGGAGGCGGCATTCATCGGCGACGATTTTCCCGACATGGCGGTGCTGCGCCTCGTCGGGCTGCCGGTGGCTGTTGCGAACGCGGTTCCCGAAATCAAGGATGCGTGCACCGTTCAGCTCGCGCGCGGCGGCGGCGCCGGCGCCGTGCGCGAATTCGCCGAGCTGCTGCTCAAGGCGCGCGGTGATTGGGAGCCGGTGACGCAGCGGTACGTGGACGAGCGCTCGCTGCCGATCTCGGAGCAGGCGAGATGACGCCCGAACAGATCATCGAGCGGGGACGCCGCGTGTTGCGGCTCGAGCAGGAGGCGCTCGCTGCCGTCGAGGAGCGACTCGGCGACAGCTTCGCCGCCGCGGTGACGATGATCGCAGAGTCGCGCGGCCGCGTCATTGTCACGGGGGTGGGCAAGTCGGGGTTGATCGGACGGAAGATTGCCGCGACGCTGACGTCGACTGGCACCCCAGCCGTCTACTTGCACCCTGTCGACAGCGCGCATGGAGACCTGGGCATCGTCGGTTCAGACGACGTCGCGATTCTACTCTCCAAATCGGGTGAGTCCGATGAGCTCCTCTTGCTGCTCGAACATCTCCAGGGCCTCGGGGTACGCACCGTCGCCATCACCGGAGATGCGAGCTCGGCACTCGCGACGCTCTGCGACGTGGCGCTCGATGCGTGGGTGCGCGAAGAGGCATGCCCACACGATCTGGCGCCGACCACCAGCACCACGGCGGCGTTGGCGTTGGGAGATGCGCTGGCGGTGGCATTGCTCGAGCACAAAGGCTTTCGTCGCGAGGATTTTGCGCGACTGCATCCCGGTGGTGCGCTCGGGCGGCGACTGGTGACCGTCGTCGACGCGGTAATGCTGGCAGATCCGCTCCCGACACTGCCGCCCGGCAGCTCGCTGCGGCAGGCGGTGGTGGTATTGGCGGAGCAGCGCGGAATCGTACTCGTGACGGACGAACAACGGAGACTCCATGGCGTACTCACGGCGGGAGATTTGACGCGATTGATGGAACGCGAAGCGGATGTGCTATCGGATACGGTCGAGCGCATCATGACGCGCGAGCCACGGTCTGCGCGCTCGGGAGAACTGGCGAGCGCCGTCGCGTATCGCATGGAGACGCACGGCATCATGGCTATGCCCGTGCTCGACGCCGATGATCGCCTGGTGGGCGTGGTGCACCTTCACGACCTCTTGCGCGCGCGGGTCGCCTGATGCGCGCGGTACTCGCTGGCTTCGCGATCGCTGCCGTGTTCAGCACCGCCGCTTGCAACTCGCAAGGGAGTGCACCGCCAACCAAGCAGCACTCGGAGACCATGGCGGACAGCGCCGAGCAGATTCTATTCAACGTGCGAACGATTCTGACGACGCGTGGCGTGCAGCGTGGTGAACTATTCGCAGATACGGCGTACGTGTTCGACGAGAGCACACGGTTCGAGTTGCGGAAGATTCGCGCCACGTTCAATACGGCGACGGGAGCGAAAGACGGCGTGATGAGCGCCGACCGCGGACGCTACAGCACTCGGCTGCAGGTACTCGAAGGGTTCGGCAATGTGATCATCGTGACGAATGACGGGAGGCGGCTCACGTCGCCGCAGCTCAAGTACACCCAGGGATTGAACGAGGTGTCGAGTGATACGTCGTTCACGCTGGTCGAGCCGGGGCGCACGTTGTCGGGCATTGGCTTTCGGGCCGACCCCCAGCTGACCCACTTCACTATTTTTCGCGGGGGTAAGACGCGCGGATCCCTCGACTTGCCGGCACAATGAGGGCTGATCTCCGCGTCTCGCTGATCTTCCTGCTTTTCGCCCGTGTGGCGGTAGCGCAGGTTGGCCCACCTCCGACGGGCAAGTGCGCGTTCAACGTGGCGTTCGATCGCGTCAACTCGGTGCAGCTACCGAGTGGACAACGCAACAGCTATCTGGGCGGAAATATCGTCGCCACGTGCCCCAAGCAGCGGATCGTGCTCAAGTCCGACAGCCTCGAACAGTATGGCGACGAAGGACGCCTGTACTTCGTCGGCCACGTCGACTACCGCGAGCCGCGCCTACAACTCAAGTCGGATTTTCTGACGTACTTTCAAAAGGAAGAGCGCATCCTCGCGACGATGAATGTCGACGCCAAGCTGCCGAACGGTTCGACGCTCAAAGGTCCCCAACTCGAGTTCTTCCGCGCCATTCCGAAGGTTCGCCCGAAGCAGCGCGGCGTCTCCCTCGGCAGGCCAACCATCTCGCTCATCGAGAAGGACGCAAAGGGAAAACCCCAGCCGCCCGTCAACGTCACCGGCAATACCATCTGGCTCGAGGGTGACAGCATCGTGGCCGCGTCCGGAGAGGTCCTGGTGGTGCGTCCTGAGCTGACTGCAACAGGCGACTCGCTCTACCTTGATGGAGGCCAGGGATTGCTGCGCATCATGCGCCAGCCGAAAATTCGAGGTACCAAGGGCCGGCCGTTCACGCTTGTTGGCGGAACGATCGACCTGTTGTCCCGCCGCCGCAAACTCGAGCGTGTGATCGCCAAAGAAGCTGCGGAGGCCGTGAGCGAAGATCTCAACATCAAGGCGGACACGATCGACCTGCGCGTGACCGACGACCTGCTCCAGCGCGCCATTGCTTGGGGGAAGAGCCGGGCCCGCGCGACCTCGCCATCGCAGGCCATCACGGGCGATTCGATCGACGTGCTCATGCCTGGTCAGCGGGTGCGCCTGCTTCACGCTGTACGCGCCGCAACGGCGGAAGGCGCGCCCGACACCACGAAGTTTCGCACAACCGACAAGGACAAGCTCACGGGGGATACGATCGTCGCGCACTTCGATTCCCTCCCCGCAACCGACACGTCGAAGAAGCCGCGCATCCGGCAGCTGATCGCGCTCGGGAAGGCGACGTCATATCAACACCTGCCGCCTCAAGATACGGCGAGCCGGCTGCCCGCGATCAACTACGTCACCGGCCAGGTCATCACGGTCACGTTCGACTCGTCAAAAGTGCATGATGTGAAAGTCGTCGGGCAGGTGAGCGGAATCACGATCGAACCGCACTCGGACTCCGCCAAAAAAGCCGCGCCGCCTGGGACAGCGTCGCCCAGCGCACCCGCGAATAGGCCAGCAACTCCACCAGCTACTCCACCCGCCAACCCGTCGCCGAAGCCGCCAGCATCCCCGGTTGCGCCGCCGCCGAGGCGCCCGTGACGCTGCCCAACATCCCGTCGCGTCTGCAAGCGGTCGTCGATCGCCTGGCCCGCGGCGACCGCTCCACCGCGCTCGCCCTCCATGCCCTCTTCACCGCCGCCGACGCCACGGGATCCGCGGACTTCAATGACATCGCGGTGATCTTCCGCCGCGACCATCTCGCCGCGCAGCGCCTGGCAGGCCGCGACGCCGAGCGGGAAGCGGGTGAGCTCAGCATGGACACCGTGCGGGAGAATCTCGCGCGCTCCGTGATGCCGCGGCTCGCGTCGGAACGCATCGTCGTGCTGCCGGCGGAAGGCATCCTCGCCCCGCACGCGCGTGTCCGCGTGGCCGACGCGTTGTGGGCCGAAGTAGGCGATTTGCGCGGCGAGTTTGCCGACGTGCTCCGCCACACGGGGGAATACTCTGCCTCGCGAGAAGCACGCGCACCGGCGCCGAGCGCAAGCGCGCCCCTCGGGAGTCAGCTGGAGGCGAGCGGACTCTCCAAAGTGTACCGCCGGCGACGCGTGGTGAATGATGTAGACTTGCAGCTGCGACAAGGCGAAATCGTGGGTCTGCTGGGACCAAATGGGGCGGGGAAGACGACCACGTTCTACATGATCGTGGGGCTCATTCAACCCCTGGCCGGACGCATCCGCCTCGACGGGGCCGATGTCACGTCGATGCCCATGTACAAGCGGGCGCGCAAGGGTATCGGCTATCTTTCACAAGAGCCGTCCATCTTCCGAAAGCTGTCGGTGGAAGACAACATCATTGCCATCCTCGAGACGCTCAAACTCTCGAAGGGGGAGCGGGAAGCCCGGTTGGAAAAGTTGTTGGACGAGCTGAGCATCAAGCATCTGCGGCATCACAAGGCGTATCAACTGTCAGGAGGAGAGCGGCGCCGCCTCGAGATCACCCGGGCGCTTGTCACAGAACCGAAGTTCATGATGCTGGACGAACCGTTCGCGGGGGTGGACCCCATCGCCGTGCACGACATTCAGCAAATCGTCGCCAATCTGCGCACCCGCGGCATCGGGGTACTGATCAGCGATCACAACGTGGAGCAAACTCTGGACATCGTGGACCGCGCGTACATCATGTTCGACGGGCAGGTGAAAGTCTCGGGCACCGTGCGCGAGCTCGTGTTCGATGATACCGTTGCGGATATCTATCTCGGCCCGACGCTGACGGCGCGCCTCCGCACCCGCTTCGCGTCTGAGATGCAGGGAGACGGCGAATGAGACCGGGCCTCGGCCAACACACACAGCTCAAGCAGGAGCTGAAGATCAATCCACGCCTCTACCAGGCGATGGATCTGCTCTACATGCCCCTGCTCGACCTTCAGAACCACCTCAAGCAGGAGCTCCTCAACAATCCGTTCCTCGACATGGTCGAGCCGGAGGACGAGGACGAGGAAGAGGGCGAGGTGCAGGAGGAGCCGACCCAGGAGACCGAGGCTGAAAAGGAGGAGAAGGGCGAGATCGACTGGGAGGAAATTCTCCTCGACGGGTTCGATGCCGGCGGACGGCGCGAAGAGCACGAAGAGCGCGAGTATTACGAGCCGGTCACTGTGGATACGCGCGATCTCGCCGACCACTTGCGCGACCAGGTCACGCTCCTCGACCTCAATGGGCGACAGATGTATCTCGCCGAGGAGTTCATCGGCAACGTCAACGAGGACGGCTATCTCGCCTGCGGATTGGATCGCATCGTCGAAGGCGTGAACGAGAGCGTCGCCAAGGTGGCTGAAGAAGCCGAGCGCGAAGTCAGCGATCTTCCGATGTACACGATGCAAGAGGCCGAGGACATGCTCGGCATCGTGCAGAGCCTGGATCCGCCGGGCGTGGGCGCGCGCGATCTTCGCGAATGCCTCATGCTGCAGCTCCGCGAGGCGGGGCTCGAGCACTCGGTGCCGTTCCGCCTCGTGCGCGACTGCTTCGACGAGCTCATCGCGCACCGATGGAGCGAGATCTCCAAGCGCTTCGGCATCAGTCCCATCGACGTACAGAAGGCGGCCGACGAGATCGCGAAGCTCGATCCGAAGCCGGGACTCGTCTACAGCGATGCCAGCGACAACTACATCATCCCCGACCTCATCGTCGACAAGATCGATGGCAAGTATCACGTCTTCCTGAACGACGCCAACCTCCCGCGGCTCAAGCTGAGCAAGGCATACCAGGAGATCGCCCGCGACAAGAAGAAGTTCGACGGCGAGAACAAGGAGTTCATCTCCAACAAGCTGAACTCCGCCAACTGGATGATTCAGGCGATCGAACAGCGCCGGCAGACGATGCTCAAGGTCATGAACTACATCGTCGAGCGGCAGCGCGAGTTCTTCGAGAAGGGAGTGCAGTACCTCAAGCCACTCACGCTGCGCGAGGTCGCCGAAGTGATCAGCATGCACGAGAGCACCGTGAGCCGCGTGACGAACGAGAAATTCGTCCAGACCCCGCGCGGCGTGCTGCCGCTCAAGTTCTTCTTCTCGTCGGGCTTGTCGACCACGGCCGGTGAAGACGTGTCCGCGCGCGGCATCAAGGCGCAGATTCAGAAGCTGGTGGCGGACGAGAATCCCAAACATCCCCTCACGGATCAGGCGATCGTCAACATCCTGAAGGAGACCGGCGTTCAGATTGCGCGCCGCACCGTCGCCAAGTATCGCGACCAGCTCGGCGTGCTCTCGGCACGCATGCGCAAGCGGGTATGATGATCGACGGCGGCGCGCGTCTCGCCACGCCGTTGCCCTCTCGCGTCGCCGCCACCGTGGACGTGTCGGTCCTGGTTCCGGCAAAGGACGAGGCGGAGAACCTGCCGTTATTCATGCAGCTCGCTGCCGAAGCCTTCGCCGCGGACCAGTCGACGCGGTACGAGGTCATCGTCATCGACGACGGGTCGGTGGACGGAAGCTGGTCCGTGCTCCAGCGGCTCGAGCAAGAGTATCCCTTTTTGCATGCGGCGCGTCACCGCGCCAAGCGCGGCATCGCCGACGCGCTGCGCACCGGCTATCTCCACTCGAGTGGGCGGGTTCTCGTGTTCTACCCGGCTGATCTCCAGTTCAAGCCCGAGGACATTCCGCGTCTCGTCAAGCCCATCCTCGATGACGAGGCCGACATGGTGACCGGCTTCAAGGAAGGGAAGTACGAGAAGGCATTCGTGTCCGGGATTTACAATGGCCTGAGCCGTTTGTTGTTCGACATCCC
>JANMAY010000369.1:0-30112 GCA_031360095.1 Gemmatimonadaceae bacterium | reverse complement strand
GCATCCCTGTGTGCCAGGGT
The DNA here is from genome assembly GCA_031360095.1 of Gemmatimonadaceae bacterium. Taxonomy (GTDB): domain Bacteria; phylum Gemmatimonadota; class Gemmatimonadetes; order Gemmatimonadales; family Gemmatimonadaceae; genus AG11. The sequence goes on along the minus strand of JANMAY010000369.1, from coordinate 30,092 downwards.
GGCAGGTTGGTGGAGCTTCTTCCGGTACACAGGCCGGAGAACGCCCGCACCGGCGCGCTACTTCGTGCGCATCGGCGGCGTCGGCCTGGACCGATCCTCATACGGTCGCAAATTCCACTCGAAGAACGTCCACGTGCGATTCCACGAGTCGACCTGTTCTGGCGAATCGACGCGCTCGAGCGTCACCGGATCGACTCGCCGGCTGAACGCGTGCCCGACCGACGACCCCCACGGCGCCGGATCCTGATAGATCTTCGTCTCGGCGAGATCCGGTTTGAGGGCGCGGAGCGTGTACACCATCTGCTGGTCCTCGACGAAGTTCACGTCCTCGTCGTTCGTGGCAACGTGCACCAGCATGGGCACCTTCAGGTTCTGCGCGTGAAACACCGGCGAGCGCTTGATGTATTCCTCCCGCTTTTCGAACGGCAGGCCAAGCACCTCCTTCTCTGCGGCGAAGTCGCGCTGATAGGACGGGCCCTTGTACGAGAGACGGAAGACGAGATTCGTCACGGGCACGATGGCAGCACCGGCCTTGAATGGATTGTCGTGGCGAAAGAGCGAATGCGCGGTGATGAATCCGCCATGGCTCCATCCCATGATGCCCAACCGGCCCATGTCGACGTAGGGCAATGTCTTCAGGTAATCGACCGCGGAGATGACGTCATCCACTTCTTTTCCGCCGTAATCGATGGCCTCGTAGTGTTCCGCACCATAGCCGGTGCTTCCCCGATAGTCAGGAGTGATGACGACGTATCCGCGCTGCACGGCTTCGCGCACGAACGGAAGCATGGTGGCGCCCCAACTCGAGTGCACACCGCCGTGCACCCAGACCATGGCGGCGTGTCCGTTCGCGCCGCGCTTGGCGAGTGGAGCGAACAGATACGCCGGAACGTCGCGACCATCGGAGCGGCTCTTATAAGTGACTTTGCGAAACTCCATGATGCCGGCGCTGCGCGCGGCGTAGGTGCTGTCGATTCCGCGCTTCTCGCGCATCTGCTCCGCATAGTCTTCGCCCTTCGGCAGATCTTCCGCGCGGTTGCTCACGTAAAGCCGAGCGGCTCGGGCTGAATCGATTGCTGGCGGCTGGCGGCGTGGAGAGGAGGCCGGTGGAGCGGACTGCGCCACGACCCCAGTGGAAATTCCGGCGAGCGCGAGGAGAAGCGCGCATATCGCTCGTGAGTGCATTTTGAGTTTCCCGTTAGAAGACGCACGGAATATGGGCGTTTCGCGTGCGATCACGAAACGGGTTGCTCTGCCCGTGTCGCCATCGACACCTTTGCCACATGCAATTGACTCCTTCCTTTTGGCGCTCAAAGATGATTTCTACTTTCCGCTTGCGAGGGCTTGCAGTGCCTCTCGCACTCTCGCTCGTGATCGTCTCGTCGGCGGCGTCGCACGCGCGCGCGCAGGCCACGTTGACGAAGCACGTCGTTCACGCCGACGACGCGCACGCGCTCGTGGTATGGGCGAAAGCGCCGCGCGGCAGTGCGCGTGGAGAGATCCTGTTGCTGCACGGGCGGACATGGAGCTCGCTCCCGAACTTCGACCTGCACGTTGCCGGCGTGCAGGTCTCGCTGATGGATGCGTTCGTCGCGCGAGGCTATGCGGTGTATGCGCTCGACCAGCGCGGCTACGGCGCGACCGCGCGCGACGCAACCGGGTGGCTGACGCTCAATCGCGCCGCGGATGATGCAGCAACCGTCCTCGATTGGATCGCAGGACGATCGGGGACGAAGCGGCGCGCGGCCGCACTGGGATACTCGCGCGGCTCGATCACGGCGATGGCGGTGGCCCAGCGACATCCGCAATCACTGTCCGCGCTAATTCTCTATGGCTTCCGTGCCAACCTCGACAGCCTCCCCGACCCGGTGCCAGAGCCCAGTGCTCCCCCACGCGTACGCACGACGGCGGAGGCCGCGGGAGAAGACTTCATCACTCCGGAGTCGACGCCAAGGGGAGTGAAGGAGGCATACGTTCGCGCCGCGCTGGCCAGCGATCCAGTGCGAGTCGACTGGCGGCGTGAAGTCGAAGAGATGCGCGAACTCGCTCCCGCGCGCGTCCACACCCCCACACTGCTGCTGAACGGCGATCGCGACCCGCTCGCCGGAGTGTCGCTTTCGTCGATGTTTCCAAGCTTTGCTACTACGGACCGCTGGTCGGTCGTGTTGGAGAAGGCGGACCACGTGGCGCATTTGGAGCGGCAAGCGGCATTCCTGCACGCGGTCACCAGCTTTCTCGAGCGGCCTCGCTGACTAGCGCAGCGTCACCAGCGGCATGCGCGTGCCGTACGGGTTGCGGCAGATCGGACACGGGCCCATGCGCGGCGTGTCGCCGAAGCGAAGCGTGACCGGGCCGCGCACGACGGTCGTGCGGGTCACCGTGTCGTTCACCGTGACCGTCAAAACGAGTGTCGCGCCGTCGATATGGCCTGTGAACAGCGCCGGCACGGTGGGTCCTTGCTGTACCGGGAACGCACGCAGCATGTAGCGCCCCGCGACGGAGAAGTTGCCGCGTGAATCCACTGGAATGCGCCCGGTGACATCGCCGAACGTACAGCCGATGTGCACGTGCGTTGCGGTGTCGCCCGCGATGAGTCCTCCGCTGTCACCGCCCCACGTGCCGAGCGCGACGCGACCGTCCGACGGCGGAATGATGGGCTGTGCGCTGCTGCATGCGAGCAGTGCCACCGCAGCGACGACGAGATACAACGCGTTCGGCACACGCCATGGACATTGTGACATTGTTCGACCCTCTCGGTGTGGCTCTTGCCTGCCCAACCTCCCGAATCAGCCGAGCGTCACTGCGGCTGTATGGTCGGCCGGCGTCGCACGAGCACGAACGTCGTCGCATTGTCCGCGCGATCCTCGAGCCCATCGGCAATGACCGCGAGGCGGTAGTGCTTGGCCGCCCATGGCGCCGCGATGGCCGCAACCGAGGGATCCCGCCGCACGGCCACCATTCGAGCGGCACCCGCTGTGTCATATGCTTCCACTGGAATGATGCTCGCGTGCTCGGCGAGAAACCGACCGCATTGTCCGAGCGCAACGGGGTGGCTGAGCACTTCGCGAACCCCATCGACTGTCGCGCCGGGGAGACCGAGGAGTGACAGGCGAATGGGGAGCACGATCTCGCCAAGGCGCTCGAGCGACGCGAAGGGAGCCATCGCGTCGAGTGCCGTGTGGACGATGCCGTAAATGACATTGTGCACCGGCATCACTGCGAAGTCGGCGAGGCCATCGACCACCGCACGTACTGCGGAGTCGAAGCTGCGGCACGGCAGGAGGGTGACTGGACCCGGCACCAGCTGCTCCGCGGCAGCCTCGCTGAAGGCTCCAGTCTCGCCTTGGAATGCAACGATGGGACGCACCCGTGACGGTGCGGGGGGGTCGTCGTGAAGCAGGTGCGGTGAAGGTAGTGTCATGCTCTCAGGTTGAAACTCCGATACTCTGGCGGACGTACCATGTCATTATCGGATCGGACGCGCAGTTCCTCTGTCCAGGTCCGTGAATCCTTCCAGCGAGACTCCCATGCGTACCACGACCATTCTCACGATGCTGACGTCTGCATCGATGATTGCTTTTCTGCCCGTGCGTTCCGCCGAGGCGCGATTTGCCGCGCCGGGCGCGGCGCGTGTGGCGGCGAGTGTCAATGCACAGATCACAGGACTCTACAACCTCACGCTCGTCGGCGTGAAAACGCGCGCCGAACAGCGCGTCGATCTTAGACTGGAGCAAGGGCTCGAAGGATACAGCGCCGTCTTGCTGACGGATTCGCAGTGGGTGGAGCTGGAGGAGGTGCGGCTCGAGGGGGAGACGCTACACGCCAGAGCGTCCACGAGTGCGGGGCGCGCCGAACTGACGCTGCGCGTCACGCTCGACGGCGTCTCGGGTACGATGCGGATCGGCAAGCACACCATCACGGTGAAGGGCGAGCGCGCGTCATAGTGCCGGCGCACGCAGCGCCTACCCGCGGAGCGCGGCCACCACGGCGGCGACTTCGTTCGCATGGCCGTCGGGCTTCACATTCTCGAACACGTGGGCGATGCGGCCCTGCTCATCGATCACGAATGTCGTGCGCACGACGCCCCAGTATTTTTTGCCCATGAAGGACTTTTCCGCCCAGACGCCGTAGCGCTGCGAGACGTCGTGCTCGGTGTCCGCAACGAGCGGAAACGTGAAGCCATGCTTCGCTTTGAACTTCGCGTGCTTCGTCACGGGATCAGGACTGACGCCGATCACTTTTGCATCGACTCCCTCGAACCGAGGAAGAGCGTCCTGGAAACCGGACGCTTCGATGGTTCAGCCAGGGGTATCGTCTTTCGGATAGAAGAACAGCACGACGGGCGCACCGCGCAGCGATGACAGCGTCATCGTGCGTCCATCGTCCAGCGGGCCCGTGAAATCCGGCGCCATGGCGCCAGCGGTGGGTATGCTCATACGAGTCGCTCTCCTCCCATCAATACGGCCATGATCGCTTTCTGGATGTGCAGCCGATTCTCCGCCTCGTCCCACACCCGGCTTTGCGCACCATCGATGATGTCGGCGCTGACCTCTTCGCCGCGATGCGCCGGAAGGCAGTGGAGGAAGATCGCGTCCCTCGACGCGCGCTTCATGAGAGCGCTGTCCACCGTGTAGCCCGCGAAGTCGCGCTCTCGTTTTTTCTGCTCGTCTTCCTGTCCCATGCTCGCCCAGACGTCGGTGTTGACCACGTGCGCTCCGGCAACGGCTTCCTTGGGATCCCGTGTGACGGTGATCTTCGTGGCCGCCCGCGCGCGCTCGAGCAGGTGATCGGCGGGCTCGTAGCCCTCGGGGCATGCGATGGCGAGCTCGAATCCGAGTCGGTACGCGGCGTTGATCCAGGAGTTCGCCATGTTGTTGCCGTCACCGATCCAGGCGACTTTTTTTCCGGCGTAGCCGCCCAGGTGCTGCTGCACGGTGAGCAGGTCGGCGAGGATCTGACAGGGATGCAGCAGATCCGTCAGGCCGTTGATGACCGGCACGTCGGCGTAGCGCGCGAGCTCTTCCACGTCCTGGTGCGCGAACGTGCGGATCATGATGCCGTCGACGTAGCGGGAGAGCACGCGCGCGGTATCGGCGATGGGCTCACCCCGCCCGAGCTGTACGTCGCGCGGAGAGAGGAAGAGCGCGTGTCCGCCAAGCTGGTAGGTGCCGACTTCGAAGGAGACGCGGGTTCGCGTCGAGGCCTTCATGAAGATCATGGCGAGCGTCTTTCCCGCGAGCGGCTTCGCGGTATACTCGCCTGTGCGCATCCGCTCAGCGAGCCGGAAGAGTGCCTCCAGCTCGGTGGTCGAGAAGTCTGGGATGGCGAGGAAGTCGCGATGCGGAGTGGCGGACGCGGTCATTTCCGGAGGGTAGAGCGGTGGTTGGGGTCGCGGCGGGGAAGCTAGTGGGGCGGGTGGACGGAAGACAGAAGTGCGGACGGACAGGACATACTGTCCGAATGTTTACTATTTTGTTCAGTTACTGCATTGTTACTTGACGTTACTAGTTGCATGCGGCCATATTTGGTATACCGGAGCCAGAAACCCGTTGGACTTTCCCCACCTGCCCTTTCACCTGACCCCTGGCGACGCAGCCCAGGGAAGGAATTTCTAGATGAACGATACCCAGTCTGACATACCTCGGGAGCCCGAAGCGGTTTCCGACACCACGCCGCCTCCTGCCGAAGGCAGTGCGCCCGAGGCCGTGGAGCAAGCGCCGGAGGCGGCGCCGCGATCTCCGACCCCGCCGCGCCTCGTCTCGTTTCCCCGGATGAACATTTTCACGAGCTGAGTTTGGCGGCTCACAGAATGTATCTCCGCAAGTCCTCGTCTTCGACGATGGCCTTCAGCTTTTCGCGAACCGCGAGCGCGTTCACGACGATCTTTTTTTCGCCACCGTCCGGCAGCTCGAACAACGTGTCCTCGAGCAGCGTCGTCATGACGGTGTGAAGGCGGCGCGCTCCGATGTTCTCCATGCGTGAGTTCACCGTCGCGGCAGTCTTCGCAACCTCCGCGATTCCATCCTCGGTGAACTCCAGCGATGCGCCGTCTGCCGCCACGAGCGCCGCGTACTGCTTCGTCAGCGCATTCTCGGGCTCCGTCATGATGCGCACGAAATCCGCCTCCGTGAGCGGCTTGAGCTCGACGCGAATGGGGAACCGGCCCTGCAGCTCGGGGATGAGATCCGACGGTTTGGACACGTGAAACGCGCCAGCCGCGACGAAGAGGATGTGATCGGTTTTCACCATCCCATACTTGGTTTGCACGTTCGATCCCTCGACGATGGGAAGGAGATCGCGCTGGACGCCTTCGCGTGAGACGTCCGGGCCACCCATCTGGCTTTTCTCGCCGGCGATCTTGTCGATCTCGTCGAGAAACACGATACCAAGCGTCTCGACGCGCTCCAGGGCATCGGCGGTGACATCCTCCATGTCGACCAACTTCTCGAATTCCTGCTCGAGCAGAATGCGGCGAGCTTCGGACACTTTCACCGTCCGCTTCTTCTTTCGCTGCGGCATCATCTCGCGCAGCATTTCGGTGAAGTTCTCCATCTGCTCCGGCGCGCCCTGCGACGCGAGCATGTCGAGCATGGGGCTGCCGCCCGGGGTCACCTCGATCTCCACTTCGCGACCATCGAGCTGCCCATCGAGCATCAACTGCTTGAGCTTTTCGCGCGTGCGCCGATAGCGCTCGGTCGCCGCGTCGCTTCCGACCTCCTGCTTGATGTCACCTGCGGCAGACACCACGAAGACGCCACCCGCATCGCCTGCCGACGCAATGGTGGGTTCCGCGACGGGAGCAGCGTCTCCGGCCTTTGAAGGCACGGGCGGCGGCAGCAAGAGATCGAGCAGCCGCTCATCGACGCGCTCGTTCGCGAGGTCGTCCACTTCGGCTTCCCGCTCCTGCCGCACCATCTCGATGGCGCTGTCCACCAGATCGCGGATCATGCCCTCCACATCGCGGCCGACGTAGCCCACCTCAGTGAACTTCGAGGCTTCGACTTTGATGAACGGCGCGCCGGTCAGCTTTGCGAGGCGTCGCGCGATCTCGGTCTTCCCCACGCCGGTCGGGCCGATGAGGATGATGTTGTTCGGGGAGATCTCATCGCGGATGGATTCGGGTGCCTGTTGGCGCCTCCATCGATTGCGCAGCGCGATGGCGACCGCCTTCTTCGCATCCGCCTGCCCCACGATATACCGATCCAACTCGGCAACGATTTGGCGAGGCGTGAGGTCAGCGAGGCGCGCGAGCGCCTGCTGTGTGCGCGGCGAGGCCATCTACGTAGCCTCGAGGACAGTGAGGTTGGTGTTGGTGTAAACGCAGATCTCGCCAGCGATCGTGAGACTTTGCCGGACGATGTCAGCCGCGCTCAGCTGCGTGTTGGCGGCAAGGGCGCGCGCGGCGGCAAGCGCGTAAGCGCCACCGGAGCCGATCGCGAGGATGCCGTCGTCGGGCTCGATCAGCTCGCCCGTGCCGGAAATCACAAATCCATGCGCGGCGCTCGCGACGACGAGGAGCGCCTCGAGGCGCCTGAGAACGCGATCGCTGCGCCAATCCTTGGCGAGCTCCACGGCCGCGCGCGGCACGTTGCCGGGATAGCGCTGCAGCTTCTCCTCGAACTTCTCGAACAGCGTCAGCGCATCAGCCGCGGACCCAGCGAAGCCGGCGAGCAGCTTTCCGTCGCCAAGGGCGCGCACTTTGTTCGCTTTGGATTTCATGACGGTGTCGCCGACGGTGACCTGCCCGTCTCCGCCCAATGCCACCGTGCCACCGCGCCGCACGGCGAGAATCGTCGTGGCGCGAATTCGTGGGAGCTCGTACATCAGACAAAGCTAACAACCGTGAACCATGAACGGTGAACCATGCGTTCACGGTTCACGGCTTACGGTTCACGTCTTTTCTGGCGGCCCTCTCTCTATCCGCGAGCCCGCCGCGGCGCAGCGCCCCGCGGTTCACGATGCGGTCGCGTAGATACTGGCGGTTCTGAATCACGCCAATGAGAAAGAGCACGGCGCCAGCGATCACGGCGACGGTGCTGTAGCGCCACGTGTCGCGGCCAAGGAGCGCCGCGGCCATGCACAGCACGGCGATGCCGATGCACGCCTCTCCGGCGAGGCTCCGTTCCGTGCGCGACTGCCGCCGGCGTTCCTTGTCGTGGCTCAGTTCCTCGGGCAGCCACGCGTCGGCGAGAATCGCCAGCCCGATCAGGGCGACGAGCACACCGAGGATGAGCGGAATCATTTCAACTCGAAACACGAGCGCTCCAGATGAGGGCGCTGGCATTCTCAAGCGATCTTCATGCCCGGGGGTGCGATTGCCGGTAAACCTGCTTGAGCCGCTCCACGCTCGTGTGCGTATAGATCTGCGTCGTGGAGATCGAGGCATGCCCAAGGAGCTCCTGCACAGCCCGCAAGTCGGCGCCATTGTCCAGCAGATGCGTGGCGAACGTATGCCGGAGTGAATGCACGCTCAGTCCTGCGTCCTCATCGATTTCCGCGAGGAACGCTGCGACCACCTTCTGTACCATCCGCGGACCGATGCGCTTGCCAGTGCGACCGAGGAAATACGCCGTTCGATCGCCTTTGCCGGTGCCCGGCATGCCGCGGAGCAGCTCGTCCCGCTTCGACTCGTAGTTGCGAAGCGCGAGCGCGGCGTGGTCGCCAATGGGCACGATGCGCTCCTTGCGCCCCTTCCCTCGCACCTTCACCTGCTGGCTCACGAGGTCGAGATCGCCGCGACTCAGCCCTTGGAGCTCGGAGAGGCGCATGCCGGTCGAGTAGAACAGCTCGAGGATCGCAAGATTGCGCACGTCGTTGAAATTGCCTTCCATGGCGCGCGCTTCCGCCATCTGAAACAGCAGATCGATCTGCGGGCGGTCGAGGTAGCCTGGCAGATACTTGTCGAGCTTCGGCGCACCAACGGCCCTCGCGGGATTCGACTCGACCATCTCGTTGCGATGCATCCAGCGATAGAAGCTCCGGACGCCAGAGAGTGTGCGCGCCATCGTTCGCTTGCCAACGCCACGCCGCGAGAGCTGCGCGAGGAAGCCGCGCATCGCCAGGCGATCGACGCCTTCCCACGACCATTGGGACGCGCCGTAGTACTCTCCGAGAAACGCGACGAAGTCGTGCAGGTCGCGCTCGTACGCCTTGACCGTGTTCGGCGAGACGTCTCGCTCCTTCGACAAGTGGCGCAGGTACTCCTCGACGTCGGGGGGAATGGCCGCAGCGCGCGCCGCATCGCGCGCGGCATCGCGCGTCACGTGTCCGCGCCGGCGGTGAGCACGGCGTCGTCGCGCCACTGTGCGAGGTGGCCGAGCGCGCGCTCCGCAAGCTGCTCCTTCTTCGCACGTTTGTCCTTCACGCGCACGCCGAGGTCGTCGACGAGACCAAAGTTGGCGTTCATCGGTTGAAAGTGTCGAGGATCGGCATCACGCAAATACCGATACAACGCGCCGAGCATCGTCGTGGTGGGAGGGAGCGTTGGAGCGTCGCCGGCAATGAGGCGCGACAGATTGATCCCCGCGAGCAGACCGGTGGCGGTGCTCTCCGTATAACCCTCGACTCCCGTCAGCTGTCCGGCAAACAACGTCATCGGATCGTCCTTGAGCGACAAATGCGGGGTGAGCGCCAACGGCGCGTTGAGATACGAGTTCCGATGGATGGAGCCAAAGCGGAGGAACTCTGCGCTCTCCAATCCCGGAATCATTCGGAACACGCGCTGCTGCTCCGGATAGCGCATTCTCGTCTGGAAGCCGACGATGTTCCACATGCGGCCGCCGCGGTCTTCCATGCGCAGCTGTACGATGGCGTAGGCGTCGCGTCCCGTTCTCGGATCCGTGAGCCCCACGGGTTTCATCGGACCAAAGCGCAGCGACTCTCGTCCGCGCCGCGCCATCTCTTCCACAGGCATGCAGCCTTCGAAGTACGGCACCGCGTCGAACTCATGTGCGGTCGCCTGGTCCGCGAGCGCCATCGCGTCGATGAAAGCCTCGTACTGCTCGCGCGTCATCGGACAGTTGAGGTACGCGCCCTCGCTTTCGCCTTCCATCGTCTCCTTGCCGTAGCGCGATGCGCGAAAGACGATGTCGTGGTCGATCGATTCATACGATACGATCGGCGCGATGGCGTCGTAGAACGCCAGCGCGTCGACACCGAGTCGCGCGCGGATGACGTCGGTAAGTGCGGTGGAGGTGAGCGGACCGGTCGCGACGATGCCCGGTGAGGGCAGCGAGTGGACCTCCTCGCGCACCACTGTGATGTGCGGATGGGAGGTCACGCGGGCGTGCACGGCAGCAGAGAACGTGTCGCGATCCACCGTCAACGCGCTGCCGCCCGGAACGCGCGCCTCGTCGGCACACTCGAGGATCATGCTCCCAAGGAGACGCATCTCGGCCTTGAGCAGCCCGTGCGCGTTCGACGTTTCGGTGCTCTTGAAGGTGTTGGAGCAGACCAGCTCAGCGAGTCGGTCGGTCTTGTGCGCCTCGGTACCCCGGAGAGGCCGCATTTCGTGGATCGCCACGGGGTGCCCGCGCTCCGCGAGCTGCCATGCTGCCTCGCTGCCGGCGAGGCCACCACCGACGATCCGGACAGGTGCGTGGGTCATGTGGTGAATCTAACTGCGACAGACACCTCAGCTATGGGAGAAACGGCCGCATTGTGCCGATGCTCAAGGGATGAGCTTGCGAGCCGTGGTCTCCAGTCAGCGCGTGCCGTGCGTCGAGTGAAGCAACTCCGTTTCCGCTGCGGCGTCGCGGCACTGGCCTCATTGTCGGTGCTCGCGATTGCGTGCGATCGCACATCGTCGTATCGCATTGGAGTTGTCCTCGACGCGGACGGCATACGCGGCGCCTCGTTTGCAGCGCAGGCGATCAACTCGGCCGGCGGCATTCACGGCCATCGGCTCGAGCTGGTGACGATGCCTGGCGCCTCCACGACGTCGGCCAGCGTCGCGCTCACAGCGGCGGAGCGCGTCGCATCGGACCCGACGGTGCTCGCGGTGGTCGGCCACACGAACAGCAGCGCCAGTCTTGCTGCGTCCCAAGTGTACAACGCAAAACACGTAACGCAGATCGCTCCGACGACGACAACGCCGCTCTACAGCCGGGCCGGGCCCTACAGTTTTCGGCTCGTGGCGAGCGACGAGCATCAGGGGCTGTTTCTCGCAAAGCAAGTGCTCCGTCAATCGCCTCGGACGCGCACGGCCGTCATATTCGTGAACGACGACTACGGGCGTGCGCTTGCGGCAGTGGTGATTCGGGAGCTTCATGCGGCCGGACGTGCCCCCGCGTATTCGACACCATACACCGAGCACACGGACGGCTTTCAGGACCATGCCGAAGTCGTCGGTGCCTTGTCGCGCGCGCGGCCGGATCTCCTGATCTGGGTCGGCCGCGCGGTCGACTTCAGCCAGATCGCGCTGGAAATCCGGGCGGCGCTTCCGAACCTGTCCGTGCTGGCCAGCGACGGATTCGGTGGGCCGGCACTTTCGCAGGACTCGCTGCACACGTTGACCGGGGTGCGGTACGTGCGGCTCGTTGACTACTCACGCCCGAATACGGCTCTCGCGCGCCTCATGGCGCAGTATCGCAACGCTGGCTTCGGCGAGCTCACCGATCAGGCCTCGCTCGCGTACGACGCCGTGTTGCTGCTCGCGCAGGCCATGCGGGAGCGAGGCAGAAAGCGCGACGCGATTCGTGAATGGGTGGCGTCGGTAGGTCGGTCCACACCTCCCTTCCCTGGCGTGACCGGGCCAATCGCGTTTCCCACGGGCGGTGATCGCGCGCCAGTGTACGTGCTGGCTGGCGTCCCGACGTACACCCCCACGGAGTCCGTGCACGCACGCCCCGTGAGCGTCAAGCGATGACCCCGCAGAGCAATCGGCGAACGCTCCGACGCACGCTGCTGGAGGTTGCGCTCCTGGTCGGTGTCATTGCGGGGGCGGCGATGGTGGGTTCGCTCAGCCTTGCGATGTCCATGCGCGATGCGGTTGAACGCGACAGCGACGCGTTCACCGTGGAGCAGCGCATCGCCGATCAGATCGTTGCGCAGACGTACGAGCAGCAGCTGGCCGCCTATCGCTTCCTCCAACACCCCGATTCGGCGTACCTGCAAGCGTTCCGTGTCGCCGGCGATCGCGCGTACTCGGAAATTCGCGGCTACCTCTTTCACGTCCTGTCCACGGACGCACGCCTTCAGGTGGAGAACATCAAGGAGACGCACCAGCGATTCGAAGTGGCGGCCGAGCGCATATTCGATCTCGTTCGCCAGGGTCGAATGGAGGATGCGCGTCAGCGCCTTTCAACGCTCGATCGGGATGCGTCGGAGCTGGATCTCGCCGTACTGCGCTTCCGCGACGCGCGATCACGCCAGCGCGCCGAGTTCCGGCACGAGCATCAGGTGCTCGCCACCCGACTACGCTACGGACTCGGCCTTGTCGCGGGCGCGCTGCTCTTTCTCGTTGTCGTCCTGACGACGCTGCTGCGCGCGCGCGTGCTGCGGCCACTCGACCACCTGGCGACGGCTGCGCGTCGACTTGGCGAGGGAGACACCAGTGCGCGGGTTCCGGAACAACCATACGAGGAGTTCGATGCCGTCGCGGCGGGATTCAATCAGATGGCGGATCGCGTGCATGCCGCGCGCGCAAAGATGGAAGTGGAGCACGACGCGCTCCAGCTCGCGCTGAGGAATTTGCACCGGACACAGGAAGAGCTGGTACAGCACGAGAAGCTCAGCGCCATGGGTCAGATGCTCGCCGGGCTCGCGCACGAGCTGAACAACCCCCTGGCCGGCATCCTTGGCATGTCGGAGTGTCTGCGTACCGAGCTCGCGGAGTCACCGCATGCCGATGCACAGCGGCTGGGCGTCACGCTTGCGGCGCCGCTCGAGGTGGAGGCACTCCGCGCGCGGTCACTCGTGCGAAGCCTGCTGAGCTTCGCGAGAAAGCCGAGCGGCACCATCGAGCCGGTCGGCCTCGCGGCGGCCGTGAGCACCGCGGTGGGATTGCGCGCTCACGCGTTTGCGCAGGCGGGCAAGACGCTGCACGTCGACGTCGCGCCGGAACTGCAGGTGCTTGCGGATGCACAGAAGCTGCAACACGCAGTGGTGAACGTCGTGAATAACGCGCTCGACGCGATCATCACCGGCCATGGCACCGGACTTCGCATTTGCGCCGAACGCGACGACGATGGGTTCGTTCGCATCGAATTCGACGACGACGGCAGCGGCATGACCGATCCGGCCGTGGTATTCACTCCGTTCTACACCACCAAAAGGTCTGGTGAAGGAACCGGTCTGGGGTTGGCGCTCGTGGAGCGCTTCGTCACGGAAGCGGGAGGCACGGTCACCGCGGTCAATCGCCATCCGAGTGGCGCGCGCGTCACGATCCGACTGCGCGGGTGCGCCTCGACCGTGCGGACCGATGCAGCGCCACGCCGCGACTCAGCACTGCGCCGATCCGGGCCGGCCTCTCGGCCGGACTCGGAAGTCGAGCGCATCCTCTCTTCAACGGCCCCGTCATTGACTGCTATCACACCACTGGAGGCAATCCACCGATCGCGCGTCCTCGTCGTCGATGACGAGCCGGCAATTCGCGAAGTGCAGCGGCGCTTTCTCACGCGCGCGGGAATCGACGTGGTCGTGGCGGCATCAGGCGTCGCGGCGCGCGAAATCATTCTCACGGAACACGTCGATCTCGTCGTCTCCGATCTGCGAATGCCGGGCGAGATGGATGGACGAGCGCTGCTCGCGTGGCTCGACAGCGAGCGGCCGGATCTCGGACGGACGGCGCTGATCGCGACCGGGGACGTCAGCGGCGACGCGTCACTCGCGCTCCCGCTCCCGCCACACCGCATTCTCAACAAGCCATTCGAAGGCAAGGACTACGTGCGGCGGGTGCGCGCCGCGCTGGGACTCGTGGAGGTCGGCTGAGCTGGTCAGCTCACCAGCGCGGTATCCACTGGCTCCGCGGGCTGCGGCACATCCCACTCGTTGCCGCACTTGAGACACTTTCGGAACTCCCCGCGCGCCTTGGTAAACTTCATCTCCGCGCCGAGATAGCTGCACTCCGGGCAGATTTCCGACACGGGCTTGTTCCACGCGACGAAATCGCAGCTCTCGTTGGAGCAGGCGTAGAAGGCCGTTCCGCGCTTCTTCGAGCGACGCTCCACCAATTCGCCCCCGTCCTTTGGGCAAAAGACGCCGGTGGGCATCGAGCGCGTGCCCCGACATTTGGGGAACGTGCTGCAGCCGAGAAATTCGCCGCTGCGCCCCTCCCGGACGACCATCGGCTGTCCGCAGAGATGACACGGAATGTCGGTCATCTTCGGCTTCGCCTTTTCACCCTTGAGCGGACGCGTGTACTTACACGTCTTTGGATGATGCTCGCAGGCGAGAAACGGTCCGAAGAATCCACCGCGCGGCTCGAGATGTCCGCCGCAATCGGGACAGCGCTCGTTCACGAGCGCTGACAGATCGTGCGCTTCGGCGATCAGCGCGCCGAACTGCACATTCTTGAGCGACTTCTCGAACGGCCCCCAGAAATCCTTCAGAACCTTACGCCAGCCTAAATCCCCTTCTTCCACTTTGTCGAGCTCGAGCTCCATACCGGAGGTGAAGTCGACGTTGAAGATGTCGGGGAACTGCTTCACCATCACCTTTTCGACGGTTTCACCGAGCTCAGTGGGGAAAAATCGGCGCTGCTCGAGATTGACGTACCGCCGGTCCGCGAGCACGCTGATGATGCTGGCGTACGTGGACGGTCGGCCGATACCGAGTCGCTCGAGCTCTTTCACGAGGCTCGCCTCTGAAAATCGCGGGGGAGGTTCCGTGAAATGCTGCGAGGGCGTGATCGACTGCACGGGGATGTTCTCCCCAACCTCGACGACGGGGAGTGCCTGCTCGTCCTCGAGCGCCTTGGAGTCGCCCTCCTCACGCGCTTCGCGGTAGAGCGCGAGGAATCCCTGGAACTTGATGATGCTGCCGGTGGAGCGAAACAAGTAGCTGCGGCGACCGATGTTCGGCTGCTCCTTTGCCGGGATGTCGAAATCGACCGTCGTGGTATCGAACACGGCGGGCGCCATCTGCGAGCCCATGAAGCGCTGCCAGATGAGCTGGTAGAGCTTGTACTGATCGGGGCTCAGATACTTGCGCACATCGTCGGGACGGCGAGTTGGATCGGTCGGACGTACACTCTCGTGCGCGTCCTGCGTGTTCTTCGCCTTGCCGTCGGTGTACAACTGCATCTTGTCCGCGAGAAATTCCTGACCGAACAGCGTGCGCAGGTACTCGCGGGCCTGCGTGGCCGCACTCTCCGCAACGCGCGTGGAGTCGGTGCGCATGTAGGTGATGAGACCCACGGCGCCTTCCGGCCCTATCTCGATGCCCTCGTAGAGATCCTGCGCAACGCGCATGGTGCGCTTGGAGCCGAACGACAGCTTCTTGGCGGCTTCCTGCTGCAGAGTGGACGTCGTGAAGGGCGCCGACGGATTTTTCCGGCGCTCGCGCCGCTTGACCTCGGTGACGCCGAAGGTCTTTTTGCCGGCGAGGTCATCGATGACGCGCGTCGCCTCGCTCTCGGTTCCGATCTCTGCTTTTTTGCCGTCTATCTGATGCAGCTTGGCGGTGAAGCGCTGCCCCGCTTTTTCCAACAGCGCCTCGATCGTCCAATACTCCACGGGCTTGAACGCGCGGATATCCCGCTCGCGCTCGACGATGAGGCGGAGCGCGACCGTTTGCACACGTCCGGCCGAGATGCCCTTCTTCACCGTTTTCCAGAGAACGGGACTCGCCTTGTAGCCAACCAGCCGGTCGAGGACGCGGCGCGCCTGCTGCGCCTCCACCTTGCGGTCGTCGATGCTGCCGGCCTGTTGAATGGCGAGCTGCACGGCGTCCTTCGTGATCTCGTGAAAGAGTACGCGACGAATGGGTACGATCGCCTGGCCGCGCTTCGGCTTGATCTGCTCCGCAACATGCCAAGCGATCGCCTCGCCTTCGCGATCCGGATCGGTGGCGATGAAAATTTCCTTGGAATCCTTCGCCGCGCTCTTGAGATCGGCGATGGTTTTTTCCTTCCCCGGAATGGGCACGAGCTCAGGCTCGAACCCGTTGTCGATGTCGATTCCGAGCTTCTTTTCGGGCAGATCCATGATGTGCCCAACCGTGGCCTTTACCCGGTACGCTCGCCCCAGATACTTCCCGATCGTCTTCGCCTTCGCGGGCGACTCAACGATGACCAGGGACGTCGTACCGGCGGGCGCGAAATATTCTTCCTCCACGACAGCCGCTTTTTTTGCGCGGCTGCCAGCGGTTTTTTTTGTCGCTTTCTTGGCGGCGCCAGCGGATTTCTTTGCCGTCGCGCGCTTGGTCGTGGCCTTCTTGGCTGCCATGTGCCTCAGTGAACAGTCTGTGTGTCAGCGGCGGAGCCGGGATCATCGAACCCCGCCCCTTCCATCATGGAACGCAGGTCGTCGAGCGCGATTCGGCCGTCGAACTGCACCATCGCCCGCTCGATGACCTGCTCGAGCTCCGTGGGATTGAGAGCGCCCGCGCCAGAAAGCGCCAACAAATGCCCCCACGCCTCCGGTGCAAAACGGCCTCGCTCGTGAGGCCCCAAAACTCGAATCATTGATCTCCCGTGTCGGATCCACCCCAGAGTCATACTCGGCGGAGCCTGACCATCATCGTTGCGACGTAGGTGGCACCAGATTGCCGCTCTAAGGTAGTGGGCTAGTCAACCACCCGCGCCCGGAGCGCACAAATTTCACCGCATCCAGGGTTAAATCGTTTTTAGGACCAGCGCTACAACTCCTTGCTGGTCAAGGCGTTCCACGTCCACCACCACATCGGCTGACTCATATGCCTGTCGCCGATCTGCCAGAAGACGGTTCAACTCGGCAAGCGGATCGGGGCGCTGAAGTAGAGGCCGGCTCGCACGCTTGAGCGCCATCCGTTTGAGCGCCGTCGCGGGTCTCACGCGTAAATACACCAGCCGAGCGGGCGGGCGCAGCAATGCGACGGTCTCCGGCGACACGACCCAACCGCCACCGGGCGACAGCACCATGTTTCCGAGCTCTTGCAGCTCGAGCGTGAGATCGTGCTCCAACTTTCGAAAGTACGGCTCGCCGCGTTTCCCGAAGATCTCCGCCACGGTCATCCCTTCGCGCCGAGAGATCTCGCGATCGAAATCGAGAAAGCTGCGCTCGAGCCTTTCGGCGAGCAGTTGCCCCACCGTGCTCTTGCCCGAACCCGGCAGCCCCACGAGCACGAGGTGCGGCAGCGAGGGATCAGCTGCCGAGACGGGCTGCGACGTGCGAAAGGTACCCATCGAGGTTTCGCCTGGTTTCAGTGAGCGAATCTCCGCCGAACTTCTCGAGCATCGCATCTGCCAACACGAGCGCCGCCATCGCTTCGGCAATCACACCCATCGCAGGGACCGCCGTGACATCGCTGCGCTCGGCCGTTGCTGCAGCCGCCGCGCGGGTCGCCACATCGACAGTCCCGAGCGGACGCATGAGCGTGCTGATCGGCTTCATCGCGACGCGCACGACGAGCGGCTCGCCCGTCGTCATGCCGCCTTCGAGCCCACCGGCGTTGTTCGTCGCACGTTTCACGTTGCCCGCGCGTGTGCGACCTGGTGCCAGCGCAATTTCGTCATGGACTTCGGCGCCTGTCACGCGCGCGGCGCCGAACCCCATCCCGATCTCGACGCCTTTGACGGCGGGAATGGACATCATGGCGGCGCCAAGTCGTCCATCGAGCTTCCGATCCCAGGAGACGTGCGATCCCAGACCAACGGGAAGTCCCGTGACGACGACCTCGCAGACGCCGCCGAGTGTGTTGCCGGATTTCTTGGCGGCGTCGATGCGCTCGATCATCGCGGCTTCCGCATCGGCGTCCAGGGTGCGCAGCTGCGACGCATCGGACACTTCGTTGATATCCCGCGGCAGCTCGGCGGGGCGCTTTGCATCCACACCGCCGAGATGCACGAGATGGCTGCCGATGGCGACGTCGAGCTCCGCGAGCAGGCGTCGGGCAATCGCGCCGGCGGCGACGCGCGCTGTCGTCTCGCGGGCGGACGCGCGCTCGAGGATGTCGCGTGCGTCGTCACGATCGTACTTGAGGATGCCGGTGAGGTCGGCATGCCCGGGCCGCACGCGCGTGACGGCGCGGCGGCGCAGCGCGCCGTCGGCGTCTTCGTCGCGCGGCGCGGGATCCATGATCTCCTGCCAGTTCTTCCAGTCGCGATTGCGAATGAGCATCGCGATCGGGCCGCCCAGCGTTTCACCCGCGCGCACGCCCGAGAGGATTTCCGCGCTGTCCTTCTCGATCTGCATGCGTCGTCCGCGGCCGTAGCCCTGCTGACGGCGCACGAGATCCGCGTCGATGTGTGCGGCAAGCAGAGGAATGCCGGCCGGCATCCCCTCCAGAATGCTGACGAGTGCCTGACCGTGCGATTCGCCGGCGGTGGTGAACCGAATCATGCGACAATTTGCGGGTGGAAAGACGCGAGCCCGGCTCGACGCCGGGCTCGCTACTGTGTGAAAGGTATCAGCGCGACGCCCCGATGTTACGGTCCGGCCTTGAGATCCGCCGTGGTCACGTTGACCACCACGAGTCCCTTGGACGAGACACCGAACAGTTTGAGCACGATCGACGGATCGTCACCGGGGAACGGAAGCGAGGCGCGCAGCGGTCCATAGAGATTGAACTTGGTCGCCAGTGCGCCGCGGACGAAGTCATAGTATGCGATGTCCACCGCCTCGATGGTGCCGTTTGCCGAGGCGACGAAGGCCAGCCGCGAGTCCTGCGGTGTGGTGATGCCGTCCGCGTTCGGATGGAAGGCAATACCGGCCCCGGTGCTGAACGTGCTTTTCTTGCCTTGCAGCCGTTGCGTGAACGGGAAGGTGACATTGGCAAAGAACGTTTCTGCGCCGTGAACGCCGAGCGTCTTGCCGGTCTTGTCGAGCGCGATGCCGAACACGCGGTCAGACGCGTTGCTCATCAGGTCCGCGACGTTCAGCGAGCCCGACGCGGCGGTGAAGTATCCGGGAACGGTGCCGTCGTCCTGAAGAATGAAATTACGAGCGACCGGCGCCTTGTTGCCTTCGCCGAAGGAGATCCACTTGCCGTCGCCGCTGGAGGCGGCATAGGTGGTATCGGTGAGACCAAGCGACGCGAAGTCGATGTTCACGTCGAAGTCCACGTCAGTGGTCGGCACTGCGGCCTGGAGAGCCGTGATGGCGGCGAGAATACCACCTGAGCTGGAAGCGCAGGTCTCCCTGGCAGTGGTGCCGGTGGCGTGATCGCACAGGGTCAGGATGTCATTCGAGCTGCTGGTAGCCGGCGCCGGAGTGACGTAGGCGTTATCCAGGTTGGCGAGCACCCACGCATTGGGATCGGTTCCGGCAAAAGCAAACTTGAGGATGAATCGTTCGTCGGGCGCCTGCGCCGCGGGGTTCATGTAACGGATGGTGCCCGACGGAGCCTGTTGCGTGGGCTTGGTGGAGATGTACAGCAGCCCCTGCGCACTCTGCTCCACATACTGCGGGCGATCGGAGAAGAGAATGGGCAGGCTGACCGTGAGACGGATCTTGCCCGTTGCTGCGTCGCGCGCCTCGGTTGCTCTGAACAGATAGGACGCGCGCGTGATGAGGCGGTTAGCGAGATCCTCGCGCATGCCCGACGGAGCGGACGAGCCGATGAACACTCGGCTCAGGTTCGTGCCGCCTGAGTTGGCGACGTACATCGTGTCCTTGCCGGGCGCCGTGCGAGACATCGTCATGCCCCACGGCTGCGATCCGACGACGATGCCGGTGTTGTCGAAATTGCCACTGCCGCCCTGCCACACCTCGAGCCGCCCGAAGTTGATGTTCGACAGGAAGACGTTGCCGCGCGACTGATCGACGAGCAGATCGGCGATGGTGCCGTCGCGGTTGACGGGCAGCGGATAGGTACGGCCGTACACTACGAGCGCCGTGTCGACGAAGGCGCCAGCGGGGTTCGGCTGGAATGCCGTTGCGCCGGCGGGCAGCGAGTATCCGATGCGTCCGCCGAGGTCGTACGCAAAGCTGGTGAGCGTGATGCGCTTGCCCTGCGCGCTGCTGGGCAAGTTGAGCCCGATGGTCACCACCGCGGTGGACGGATACGGTGTGAGGAGCGCAATGCTGTCACGTTTGATCACGCCACCTGCCGAGTCACGCAGCACGTATCCGACGAAGCGGACGCCGTTGCCGAGCGCGGTGATGGTGAGCGAGTCGTTGGTCTCGACGCGCTTGGCAATGGTCTGGTAGACACGCGGAGCGGGTGGCAGGCCAGCGCGAACGGCAATGATCGTTGGCGCCGATGCGCCGTCCTGGCCGCCGGTGTTGGTCGCGATCGGTGTAATCGTGAGCAGGCCGCGCGGGGGCGCGTTGGCCGGAATCGCGATGGTCGAGGAGAAGGTGATGTCCTTTGGACCCGTAGAGTACGACTGGATGACCGTAGTGTCGACCTTCGTCGGGAACGACGCGTCGCTCTGTATGCGGAAGCCGAGCCGCAGCACGCCGGTGGGGTCGGTGGCGCGCAGCGTGACGGTGAGACCGGCGCCGGGTGTTGCGCTGTCTCCGGACACGGGACTCAGGACGAAGACGTTCGGACCACGCACCATCTTGACGGTGATGCGCGCGGTATCGATGGCTCCGAGATAATCAGTCACCACGGCGCTCACGACGAGCGAATCCGTGGTGGTGTCCACCGGGGCCGACGGTTTGATGTAGCGAAAGATCGTGGTGTCCTTGACGTTCGTGCCGAAGCTCGCCGTGGCCGTTGGAGCCCCGACGCGCGGATAGCGCACCACCGTGTCCTGCGTGCCGAGTACGGCGCTGCCACGAAGCGAGTAGCCGGTGATCGAGATGTTCTTGACGCCGGCGTCGTCCTTCACGTTCACGCTGACCAGCAGCGAGTCACCAACGTTCAACTTCGCGCCAGGCAGCGGCGCGAGAAACGTGATATTCGGCGCCGCAATCGTGATGACGACGGAATCGGTGCGTGTGTTGAACGCCGCGTCCGTGACCGTGGTGCGAACGGTGAGGCGATCGCCGCGCTTGGCGCCCGCGAGCGGAATGCTCACGCTGCGTGTGCTCGTGACGGCCGCAGGTTTGATGGTGGCCGTGTCCGTCGCGATGACCGTCGCGCCGTTGCGCACCGTCGTGAGGAACGACGAGACGCCCGTGTTATCGGTCGCCTTGACGTTGACCAGGACGGGCGCTGGTCCGAGGATGATGGAGTTGTTTACCGCACCCACGACCGTGAACGTCAGCGAGGGGCGCTCGGCGTCACCGCCCGCGCTGCTGGGTCCCGGCTGCGTGAGCGAGCGCGAGTCGCAGCTCGTGGCGACGACGACGGCTATGGACAGCGCGGCAAGCCGCGCAAGGCTTCGTATGGTGTTCATATATGCTCCACGGTGCGGCTAGCGCCGCACGGCATCGGAAGGCGACTGCCCCTCATCGATGATGTGGGGCGTGATCAGAACGAGCAGGTCGCGACGTTGCTCCTGTCTCGTGGTGTAACCAAACAGTCGTCCGATGAGCGGAAGATCCACGAGCAGGGGAATTCCCGACTTCGTGACGCGGACGCTCGTCTGCGTGAGCCCGCTGATCACGATGGTCTGACCATCGCTGACGAGCAGCTCGTTCGTGGTATTGTTATTGTCGATCAGTGTTCCATTGTTCGTGAAGTTCACGTCCGAATTCGAGACCAGGACGCGCATCATGATCTGCCGATTGTTCGTGATGCTGGGCGTGACCTGGAGCGTCACGCCGGTCTGAATGCGTTCGACCGTGATCGGCCCGGTGAGCGACGTTCCCGCGCCACCGCTGCTGACGAGCGGAACGAATGGCACCTGCACGCCGGAGATCAGCGTCGCCTGCCTGTTGTTCAGTGTCGTCACACTCGGCTCAGACTGAACGTCCAGCAGGTTGACTTCCTGCAATGCGTCCAGGAAGGTGCTGAAATCGAAGTTGCCGATCGCCGTGGAGTAGATGAGACGCAACGCGGCGCCGTTGACCGTTCCGGACGCGTTCGCAATGGCGGACACCGTGTTGCCCCCAAGGACGACACGCGGCGGATCGTTCGCGGTGCCCGGCCGTCCGGCGGAGTCGCTGCGCTGGACGATCGTGCTGAAGAACTGCTGCGCCGTGCCGAGATCGTACTTGATGCCAAGCGCGTCGAGATCCGTGCGGTTCACGAGGACGATCTTCGCCTTGATGTTCACCTGCGGCTGACGGAGATCGAGCGCTTCCGCGAATCGCACCAATTCACCAACGACACTCGTGGGTGCGGTAATGCTCACGCTGTTGGTGATCTCGTCGGGCGACACGTTGCCGCGACCGACGCACGTGGACGATGCGGAGCCGCCGGGCGCGGCGCCTCCGGCAATGGTTGGCTGTGCCGGCGGGGGGCCCGCTGTTGGCGGCTGTCCAGCGGCGGCAGACGATGACGTGGCGCCGGTGCGCTCGCTTGGCAGACACTGGAGCAGACGCTGACGCAACTGGTCGGCGATCGGAGTGGCGCGCTGATAGTTGAGGCGGACGATTTGAGTGATCAGCGGCTCGGTGGCCGCACGGCCAGCAATCCGTTCCTGCGTATCGACGATGATGATGCCGTTGGCGTCTTCGGTGGCGGCCAGGCCCTGTGCATTGAGGATGGCCTGCAGCGCGACGTCCCACGGCTGATCCTTGATTTCAGCATCGACCTTGAGGCTGCCGATGTTCGTGCTTGGGATGATGGTGCGTCCGGAGAATGACGCGAACGCAGCCAGCACGTCGCGGATGTCCGAGCCCTGATAGGTGACGGTGATGCGCGGTTGCTGCGAGCGCTGCTGCGTCGACAACGCCTGCTGCTGGACGTTCGTGCGCGCCGGCCGAGCGTCGTTGGCCTCGCGGGCTTCGCGCGCTTCACGTCCGTCTCGCATGTCGTTCGCGTTCTGCTTGGCTTGCGCGTCATCGGACGCGGTGCGTGCCGGTACTGGAGCAGATGCTGGCGCGGATGCTGGAGCGGGTGCGCGATCCGGGCCCGATGCGGGCTCGCCCGCCGGGCGCTCCTGGCGCGCCGCGGTGGGACGCGCGGCCGCCTCGGGAGCGTTTCCACCACCAATGTGCCAGGCGGCAAACTCGGCGCCGGCAGGAATCGTCACCGCGATGCGCACTTCGCCGTCCGCCCTGGAGATCTGATACTCGTGCGGTCCGTCGAGATAGACGACGACGCGCACGGTATTGCGGCGGAACTGCGAGTAGCGAACATCCATGATGCCGCCGCGCGCGATGCGATCGTAGCTGCGCGCCACGAGGCCAAGGGACGCGCCGCTGAGATCGAGCACGATGCGATCGGGGGAGCGCAGCGTGAAGTCACGCACCTCGAGACCACCCGCGACGCCGATCACGACTTCGGCCCGGCCCGACGAGGGGACGACGCTGAGCGACGTCACCGACGCCTCGGCTGCGCGGGCCGCGACAGGCTGGGCACTGGGCCCAAGCGCGATGGCCGCCGCAACAATAACCGTCAGGACTTGCTTCATGGCATCCTCATCCTTGTAGTATCGGCCAGGAACAGCGAGTCCTGTCGGCTGAGCCCGAACTCGTCAATCGTGAAGATCACTGCGCGCTGCTTGATCTGAGCGACGCGCATCCGGCCGAGGGTCATGCCGGCGTTCACACGGTACTGCGCGTTGGTCTGCACGTCGCGCATGATGGCGACGCTGCGTCGACCCGACGCTTCGTACAAGATTCCGACGAGCTTGAGGTCGGAGAGCAACGGACGGAGCTCTTCTGTGAGGATCAGCGAGAAGAACGGATCGCGTCGTCCCTGGCCTTCGTAACCGAAGACCTCACGTGTCACGGCCGCCATGCCGCTCGCGACATCGGCGGCGGACGCGCCGGACGGTGCTTGCGATGCGGGCGTACTGCCCGGACCGGACTTGACCGGTGAGGCCGCAGGCGCGTTGCGCGGGGCCGGTACCTGTTGGCCGGTCTGTGCGGACAAGCGGGAATTCTCCGCGTCGGCCGCGTTCTGCGCCGCGCGCTTCGGCGCGTTGATGTCCGGAATGCGCTGCGCGTGCAGCGGCGAGCCGAACGCGATGGTGGCGGCAAGCGCCGCCATCGCCGCGATCAGCAGCGATCGGCGAGTGCGTGCGTCGTCGCGAGCGCGGGTGCGCACGAGATGCGTCTTCACTATTTCTCTCCTGGCTTCGCCGCGTCGGCTGCCGGCTTGCCTTTGACGGGCGGGGGC
Organism: Gemmatimonadaceae bacterium; assembly: GCA_031360095.1. Classification (GTDB taxonomy): domain Bacteria; phylum Gemmatimonadota; class Gemmatimonadetes; order Gemmatimonadales; family Gemmatimonadaceae; genus AG11. The sequence goes on along the minus strand of JANMAY010000369.1, from coordinate 5,831 downwards.
GGGAGCGGCGCGCGTGCGACGTATGTCTGAATTTCGAAGCGAGCCTCGAGTGCCTGCACCTTGTGCCGCTTGGGCGCGCGCGCGTCGGTGCTGATCGGGACGAGCGTGAGATTGATCGGCGCGACGATCCGCTGGAGCGAACCGATGTTGGTGAGCAGGACGCCGATCTCGTGATACGCGCCGCGCACGCTCAGGCGGTACTTGTACGCTTCGTACTGATCGCCGGCGAGCGACGGCAGCGGCTGGACGTCGGCGATTTCGAGCCCGACGCGACGCGCTGCGGTCGACACTTGATCGAGGAGCGCGGGCACTTCGTTGCCTGTGGGCACGAGCCGCCGCATGACCTCGAGATCAGCGGACAACCGTGCCGCTTCGGCACTGAGCTGCGCCGTCCGGCCCTGCGCCATCTCCGACTTGGCGGCTTGGTTCATCACGACGAGTGATTCCGCGTGCGCTTCCGTGGCGATGAGCTCGTCGCGCTTCGGCTGCCACACCTGCAGGAAGTAGTAGATCACGAGCGCCGCGGCGACGAATGCCGTGCCGCCGAGGATCCGATCGCGGGGGTTTGTTGGAATGATTGCCATGGTCTATCTCACCGACACGGCCAGCGGCACTCGCTTGACCATCTGGGGGTCAGGTCGCGAATACAGCATGTCGAGCTGGAATTGCGTGACTTCCTTTCCGTTGTCGTTCGACCGTTCCGACTTGGCCAACTGGATCTGATCGAGGAACGGCGACGCTTCGAGCTGGCGGATGAAGCGCGTGAGCGCCTGGATGTCGACCGTGTTGCCCACGACGCGAATGCGCACGGTGTCGCGCGGAATGTTCGTGTTCAACACGCGGCGCCGTTTCTTGCCGCCCGCGGTGTCGCTGACCGACGTGGGCGCGACCGTCGTCACGGGCTGCTGCGCCTGCCCGGTCCCGGAGAATCCGAGTGACACGAGCCAGGTATAGGGTGGCAGTGCGCTGCTCACCTCGTCCATCACGTGCGACCAGATGTATCGATCGTCGTCGATGGCACGAATGAGGTTGAGCGACCGCAGCACGGTATCGCGCCGCGCTTCCGCCTTTTCTCGCTCGCGAAGGACGGACGCATAGCGCGTGGAGTCTTGCACCGCCTTTTGCAGTGCGGCCTGGACGCTGGCATCGCGACGCGAGATCTGCGCGTACAACAGCCCTCCGGCCACGAGCGCGACGGCGATCACGGCGACGGAGCCGATGAGCCATGGCTCGCGCACGCGCTCGCGCATGGAGGCGATGGACGCGCCGAAGTCGAACGAGGTTGCGACCCCGCGCTTCGCCTTGCGGCGTGTGCCGGGAAGAAGATTGATCTCAATCATGTCGTGGCCTCTCTCATGCCACCTGCCGTAGCGCCAGCCCGATGGGAAGCATCAGGAGAGGCGCGACTTCGTCCGTGACGAGGCTGTCGAGTGCCCCGGCACGCACCTTTAGATTCACGAGTGGATTCGCCTGCTGCACGGGAAGCCGCAGCCGGTCTGCGAGCACATCGCTGAGTCCGGGAATGCGCGAGCCGCCGCCGCAGGTGAAGATCGCGCGCACCTGACCACCCGTGCGCGACGACGACGCGAGGAACGCCGCGGCGCGTTCGATCCCGACCGCGATCTCCTCGCCGCGCCCATCGAGCACGGCATCGAGATGCTCCGAGCGATCGTATCCCTGCAGCAGCTGCTGAGATTCATCGGACGACAAGCCCCGCTCGCGCTGCAGATCTTCACGGAATCGGCGCGTGCCGACCGTGATGTCGCGCGTGAGAATCGGGATGCCTTCGTCGAGAATGTTGATGTTGGTCACTTCGTGGCCGATGTTCACGAGCGCGACGACACCGTGCATCGCTTCGGGATAGTTCATCTCGAAGGCATTGTGCAGGGCGAATGCGTCGACGTCGACGAGGGCCGGATTCAGTCCCGCGTCGGTGAGGATGCGGACTTTCGACTCGATCAGCTCGCGCTTGGCCGCGACGAGCAGCACGCTCATCTCGACGCCGTCGGCGTGTGGATCGAGAATCTGGAAATCCAGCTCGACCGACTCCATATCGAAGGGCACGTGCTGCTCCGCTTCCCATCGCATGAGCTCGCGCGCCTGCTGTTCCTTGACGCGCTCGATCTGGATCTTCTTGATGATGACGTCGCGGCCGCCGACCGCGGTCACGACTTGGGTGCCTTTGACGCCGGCGGCCGCGAGTGCACCCTGGATCGCTTCGGCCACGATGCCGGGATCCATGATCTCGCCTTCGACAATGGCGTCGGCGAGAAGCGGGACGACCGCAACGCGGACCAGCTCCGGAGTGCTCTTGGAGTGGTCGATCACTGCGACCTTGATCAGACCTGAACCGATGTCGAGGCCGACCGTCGATTTGCTGCGACCGAACAGTGCCATTGGGGGAGTTCGGGGCGGGGTGCGGAACGGCGGCCAACTGCGCTGCTGCGACCGACGGATCCGAGGGGGAGGAGGAGCGATCCGAAAAAGGCGAGTGCAAGCCGAATTCGGACTCTTGTCAACACACTTCAAGTAGGCCGCGTAGTGATTGGCCTTGCTTGCAGTTACATCATGTTGCGACTGGCTCTACGACCCGGTCGTTCGGGCAGAGTGGCCGCGCGTCCGGTCACTGGTACCGAACACACGACCGGACTGTGCCGATGGTAACAACAGCCAGAAAATTGCTTGTGTGATGCACGTCACGTCGACGCTCCCCCTCGCTATGAAAATCGCGTCGAACAATCAGTAGACGTCGGCAATGCTCCAGCGCCCGATGGGAACCGGCGGAGTACGAACGGCACTCGTATCCACACCGCTCTCCCGCCGTAAAATCTGTCTCGCTCGACGGCGCGCGAGAATGGTGTTGGCGGCTGTCACCTGCGACTCGACGCCGACTGAATAGATGTCGGAGGTGAGTCGGTCGACTCGCAGACGTGTGTCAACCGGAAGCCGGGTAATTCCGCCCGGTCGCGGCGCAAGCGAGAGCGAGAGACCCGCGCCAATGGCGAGGGAATCCAGAGCGCCGCTCCAACTGGCAGCGGCGTTGGCCAGCGCGAGTCGCATCTGGGACTCCGCATCCAGTGCGGCGCCGAGTGATCGTGTGGAGCGCGTGGTAGCGCGCGCGATGGATGACGTGGCCACCAGGAGCGCTCCGCCGAGGGCGAGCAGCGCAAGAGCGGCGATGATGGCTGAGCCGCGCCGATTGCAGACGGTCATGCGATCATCGGAAGTGAAGTCGGACCGCGATGTCCACCGAATCGGCGCGCACGCTGTCGCGTCCCGCCTGCGTGATAGGCGCGAGGGCCAACGCCTCGACGCGCATTCGCGCGACGCGCGAGACATCGATGGGTCCAGCGGATGCCAACAGTTCCATCCCAGCGCTGTCGAAGTATCGAAACCCGGATCGATGGCTCCCGGCGCTGCGCAGGAGAGGGCCGGCCACGGGTTGCGGGGCGGCGAACTGTTGCAGCGGGTCGTTCCATTCTCGATATCCGAGTTGCCATGTGCCGTTGCTCGCGCGATAGATGCCATATCGAGCCTGGCGGGTGACGCGAACCGGCGTGCCTGCGGGAATGGTATCCGCACCTATCAGATCGAGGCGGAGCGTGGCGCCGGCGACCGGCGGAGAGCTGCAGCTTCCCGACACGCTGGTGACTGACTTGATCGTGCGCGCGCGCCAGATGCTGTCGGGGAACCACCAAAGCGAATCGCCGGCACGCGGAACCGAAGCAATGCCACCGATTGGGATTTGACCGGGGATGTCGGGAGTGAGGGAGGTGGCGCCAATTCCCTGCGCGCATGCAACCGACTGCGCCACCAGTGCACGAAACTGCATTGCAGAGTCTTCGGCTTGTCCGGCGGTGAGGTCTCCGGCTTCCGTGTTGATGGCCGACAGATGTCCGGAGACAGTTAGGAGTGCGCTCCGGAGTTGGGCGCCGGCGTTGGAGAGCCATCTGAGGTCCGCGTGTGTGCGCTGCTGGCGAAGCAGGCTTCCCGTTGCCGCCGCAAGGACGATGGCGACGAGGAGGAGCGCCACCAACAGCTCTGCAAGTGAAAAGCCGCGTCGCTTCAGCACTTGATCGCCGTCGCGAGCGTGAGCGAGCGACGGCCGCGCCCATCCAGCCAGTCGATGCTGTCGGTGGCAATCGTGTAGCCGCCGGCTGGAGAGGTCACGATCCACTGCTCGCGAATTTGCCGAATCGTGTCGGTCGCCGCGCCAGACCTCGCGAGCGTGCAGCCGCTGGCGGAGAGCTGTGCGAGGCGAGACGTCGCCTGCTGCGCTGCGCGGTGCTCGCCCGTTGCGGCGAGCGCGGTTCTGAGGGCGAGTGCCGAACTTCCCGCGATACCGAGCAGCCCGATGGCGACGAGCATGAGGGCGACGAGGACTTCGACGACGCTGAGACCCGACCGAGCGCGAGTCGTGCGAGGTGGTCCGTGTGTCGGTGTCATGCCGCCAGTCTACGAATGCGGCTGCGTTGTGCCGCACCGTTTCGATGCGTGCGAGGGCAAAATGGCGCAGTAGGACCGTAGGACCGTAGGACCGTAGGTCCGTAGGACCGTAGGACCGTAGGACCGTAGGACCGTAGCAAAGCAAAACGGCAAACCGGACTGAGTCCGATGTGCCGTTCGTTGTTTGGTGCGTAGTCGCAGTTCGGTAGTTCCGGTCCTACGGTCCTACAGTCCTACGGTCCTACAGTCCTACAGTCCTACCGTCCTACGTTACTTACACGCCGGCTCGCCGTCGCCAGCCGTGCCGACCAGCGGGTTCGTCGTGTTGACGCCGATACCGCAGCTGAAGTTCGCGATCTGCGTGTGCGTCACCGTCGCCGACCAGTAGCCCGCGCCCGGCACGATCGTCGGATCGTTCACGCCCGTCGACGGCTTGAACTTGAGCTTCGTGGTGTCGTACGTGACGTACTTCGTGGAATCGGCGAAGAAGGACTCTTCGGCCGTCACGAGGTTGCGAAGGTCCGACTTCATCGCGGCGATGTACGCCTTCGACTTGGTGTTGGCGAACTTCGGAATCGCGATGGCGGCCAAGATGCCGATGATCACGACCACGATCAGTAGCTCGATCAGGGTGAAACCACGGCGGGTGCGGTTGCGCATTGAATTTCTCCGGTAGTACTCAAGGGGGCGGCGCAAAGGCGCCTCGATCGGACCAAGCTTTCGGGCAGGTTCACGCTCAGTGCTTTAGCAACACACAGACCGTATCAGCCTCTGCCGCCAACCTCTGTGACTGGAATCACTTACGTGCCGTCTACAATTGCGTCCCCCCTCGTCGGGTCGCGGAAAATGCGGCAGTCACTGCACAATGCGGCATTCCACCAACCCGCGAAAAGCGGCTCAATGCCGGTTTCGCCCGAGCTGACTATTCGCTTCGCGGACCGCCGCGCGCATCAGGCGAATATCGCGCGGTGGAACGAGGCGAAGGCCACTCAGCGCTTCGCGACGTACGTCTTCCCATCGGCCGAGCTTCGCCAAGCAGTAGACGTACTCGTACCGCCCTTCGCCGACGTCGGGCTGGACCCCGAACGTCCACTCGAACAGCGTGACGGCGGGCTCGCACAGGCCCGCGCGTGTGTAGCCGTCGGCCACCGCCATCGTCATCGCCGCGTCATACGGAAAGATCCGGATCGCTCGGCGATACTCGAGCTCCATCTGACGGAGCCGCGCCTTGAGTCCCACGTGTCGGGCGTACATGAAGTGCGCGCGATAGCCGTTCGGGGCGTCGTGCATGAGCGTTTCGAAAAAGACGTCGTTGTTCTTCCATACGCGCTGCCGGTCGATGCTGCGGAGCAGGCCCGCGACAAGCATCACGGCGAGCACCCCGG
>JANMAY010000311.1:0-8652 GCA_031360095.1 Gemmatimonadaceae bacterium | reverse complement strand
AATCCGCGCGGCGACATCGACGGACTCCTCGTGCAGGCGCCGAACGACATGATGATGCGCGACGCCATGGAAACCGTGCGCGAAGTCCTGCGCGGCCATCGCGGGCTGCGCCCCGCCGTGCCCGACAACTTCGTGATGGAGACGTCGGAGTCCGCGCTGCAATCGTTTCAACAGACGAAGAACATCATGACCATCGCCGGAACGGCGCTTCCCGCCATCGGCCTCGTCGTCGGCGGGATGGTAATTATGAACATCATGCTCGTCGCCGTCGCCGAGCGAACACGCGAGATCGGCATCCGCAAGGCGCTCGGTGCGCGGCGCAAGGATATCCTCCGTCAATTTCTCGTCGAAGCAGCCACGCTCAGCACCCTGGGCGCGATTCTCGGAATCCTGCTCGGCATTCTTGGCGCGAAGATCATCGCGATGAACACGCCCCTGCCCGCGGCGATTGCGCCGTGGTCTCTCGTGGCGGCAACGCTGCTCGGTACCGTTGTGGGAATCGCATCGGGGGTGCTGCCGGCACGCAAAGCCGCGCGCATGGATCCGATCGACGCGCTGCGGCAGGAGTAGCGCGTGCGATTCCTCACTCCGTTCACGCAGCTTCTCGAGGGCGTCACCATCGCCATCGAGGCGCTGCGCGCCAACAAGGCGCGCGCCGGCCTCACGATCATGGGTGTCGCACTGGGCGTGTTCGTCGTCGTCGCGATGTCGTCCATCGTGCGCGGGATCAACGAATCGTTCCGGCGCGATCTCGAGGCGGCCGGCCCCACGTCGTTCTACGTGTATCGCCGGCCGATCGGCGGATTCAATTCGTGCGACGGCAGCGTCGAGACGTGTCCCGAGCGGCGCAATCCACCCATTACACTCGAAGAGGTGGCCGCCATCGAGCGGCTGCCGACGATCCGGGCAGTCACGGCGCACATCGGCACCGGCGCCACCTTCAAGTACAAGGACAAAAAGCTGCAGGCCGGAATGGAGGTGTACACCCCGAACTGGACCGAGGTCGACGGCGGCGACATCTATCCCGGCCGGAATTTTACGTATGCGGAGAATGCCGCAGGCGCGAATGTGGTGCTGGTGAACGACAAGCTCGCCGAGACGCTGTTCGGCCTCTCCGAGCCGGTGAACAAGGTGATCCTGATCGACGATGTGAAGTTCACGGTGATCGGGTTTTATCACTACACCTCGAGCCCAATGGGCACCCCGACGTCCGCAGGCGGCGGCGACTCGCCGAAGGCGATCGTGCCGTTCGAGTCCGCGCGCCGGCATCTCAACCTGTGGATGCGCGGCAATAATCTCATCGTGAAACCACTGTCCGGGGTATCGGTGCAGGAAGCCGTCGACGACGTCACGGCCACTCTGCGCGGCCATCGCGGCCTGCGGCCGAGCCAACCGAACGACTTCGACGTCGTCACGCAGGATCGGTTGTGGGCGATCTACAACAAACTGTTCGGCACATTCTTCGTCGTCGGGTTGGCACTGTCGTCAGTCGGCCTGTTGGTGGGCGGGGTGGGCGTGGTTGCGATCATGATGATCTCCGTCACCGAGCGCACGCGCGAGATCGGCGTGCGCAAGGCGCTCGGTGCCACTCGTCTGACGATCCTGTGGCAGTTCCTCGTGGAAGCGGTGACACTCACCGGCATCGGCGCGTCGGTGGGACTGGTGCTCGGAATCCTCGTGGCAATCGGCGTTCGTACGGCGTGGCCGGCGGTGCCCGCGTCCACGTCGTGGAGCAGCGTTGTCGCAGCACTCGGGATGAGTGCGGTGACCGGGGTCGTGTTCGGCATGCTGCCGGCGATTCGTGCGGCGAAGATGGATCCGGTGGTGGCGCTGAGGCACGAGTAGGACCGCAGGACCGTAAACGCCCCAACGATCTCCATTCGGTGTGCTGTTCTACGGTCCTACGGTCCTACTGTCCTACGGTCCTACAGGTATTTTCACCACCATGCATCCCGACCCAGTACGCATCCTCGCAATTGCCGCGCACCGCGACGATGTCGAGCTCACCTGCGCTGGCACGCTGATCAAGGCCGCAAAGAACGGCCAGCGCACCGCCGTTCTCGACCTCACGCAGGGCGAGCTGGGAACGCGAGGCTCCGCTGCCATTCGTGCCGCGGAAGCCGAGCAGGCGGCGTTGGTGCTCGGCTGCAGTGCGCGCGAGACACTCGGGCTTCCGGACGGCGGCATCGAGAACACACCGGCCACGCGTGAGGCGCTGGCGCGTGTGATACGTCGCTTCGCGCCGCGGGTCGTCATCGCGCCGGCGCTCGAGGGACGACATCCGGATCATCGCGTCGCGGCGCAGCTCGTGCGAGATGCGTGCTTCGTTGCCGGACTGGCCAAGGTCGCACCCGACATCCCGAAGCACCGGCCGCTCAAGATCCTTCACGCTGTCGCGTACCGGCAGGACTTCGTGCGGCCCTCGTTTGTCGTGGACATCAGTGGCGAATTCGAGCAGAAGCTCGCCGCCATTCGCTGCTTCGCGTCGCAGTTCGAGGGCGAGATCCAAGCGGGCGAGGTCTATCCCAACGGCGAGCCGCTGCTCGACATCGTCACGCACTTCGCGGCAACCTACGGCGCGCTCATTCGCACGCGCTACGGAGAGCCTTTCTATACCACGGAGATGATGCGCGTCGACGATGTGACCGCGTTGGAGGTCGCCACCTTTTGAGCGACGAGAATACGAGCGTCACCTACGGCTCCTATCTCGCGCTCGACGAGCTTTTGGACCTCCAGCGCCCCCGCTCGAACCATCCCGACGAGCTGTTGTTCATCGTGGTGCATCAGGCCAGCGAGCTGTGGTTCAAGGAGATTCTCCACGAATTCGATCTGATGATCGATTCGTTCGAGAAGCACGAAACAGAGTTTGTGCTGTTTCGCATCGGGCGAATCAATGCGCTCATGCGCATCGTGTCGGCTCAGCTCTCGGCGCTCGAGACGCTCCCTCCACAGCACTTTGCGGAGTTCCGCCAGCATCTCGGCAGCTCGAGTGGATCGCAAAGCGTCCAATTCCGCGCGATCGAGGCCGCCTCTGGGCTCCGCGACCCGCATTTCATGAACGTACTCCAGGAGCACGGTCCAATTCCGGACGTCGTGCAGCGCGCGCTCGCGCGCCCCCCGCTGCAGGAGCTGTTTCTCGGACTGCTCAGAGCGCAGGGGCTCGAGCTCGCAGCGCTCTACACCGGCGAGCGGCCGACTGTGCTGTTCTTTCTCGCCGAAGCGCTGCTCGAGTACGAGCAACAGTTTGGACAGTGGAGATTCAAGCACGTCCAGTTGGTCGAGCGTGTGCTCGGACCGCTCACCGGTGGGACCGGTGGAACGCTCGGCGCGAAATATCTCGCGCGCACCATCGATCAGAAGTTCTTTCCGGACCTGTGGGCGGTGCGGGCGAAGTTCTACGGGTTGTGAGCGTTGTGCGCCCTATCGAGACCGCATCGTGGCCCGGACCTCAGCCATCACGGCTTTGCCGCGCACGCGCATCCGTGCCGGCCCTGCACTTGTAAATTCGCCCTGGAACGCGTCATTCCGGGCGCTGGACATGAACGACCCGAGCTCAAATTCCAACGTGAGATCGGGCGGGAGAATCAATTGGACGTTCGCCATGACCGCGCGAATGTCGATCGTGCACAGCGCTGGAATGCGCGCGTAGCGGAAGTCGAGCCTCACCTCGGCCATCGCAGCTCGTACTTCGAACAGGCGAGGCACCGACCAATGGCCCGTGCGATGTTCGTTGCTCATGATGCTCGTGAGCTTCCCGTAGTCACTCGTGAGCGCCGCGGCGGGGTACGTTGCGAACGGCACGCTGGGCGACGTCAGATCCGCAACGAGTGCGTCCAGGCTCGCCGGTGTGTTCGCGGCGGCCAGATGCGAGAGGCGCCATTCGAACTCGTCCTCTGTGAGTGAGTCGTCGGCGTAGCGGTCGGTGAGCAGCCGAATCGCCCGCGCCCGCGAGTCCTCGAGCGGTGACTGGGCAATCGGAGGCGAGGAACGGCCGGTATCTGCCGGGACGTACGGCAGGGCGATGCGGGACGGGGGATTCGAAGGGGCGTCAGACATGCCACATGATACGGGCAAACTGGCGCGCGGGTGTCACGGGATGGCATCCGACCGGCCGTTTCTCGCCCGCTCGTCCCTCGCTAGCTTTCACGGGTATGCCTGACCCCGTCTATCTCGACCACGCGGCCACGACGCCGGTGCGCGCCGAAGTGCTCGAGGCGATGCAGCCATTTTTTGGCGCGCGCTTCGGGAACCCGTCGAGCGTTCACCGGTGGGGCCGAGAGGCGCGCACGGCGCTCGACGAGGCGCACGAGCGGGTGGGACGATGCCTGGGGGCATCCGGAGACGAGATCGTGTTCACCTCCTGCGGCACGGAGGCGGACAACATGGCGCTCCTCGGCGTGTGGCGGGCGCGGCGCACGCAGGGGCGGAACGTGGTGGTTACCTCTCCCATCGAGCACAAAGCGGTGCTCGCTGCGGCGCACCAGTGCGCTCGCGAAGGAGGCGAGGAGCGCGTCCTCGGTATGACGCCGGCGGGTCTGGTGGACGACGCCTCCTTCGATGCCCGCGTGGGTGATGATGTCGCCGTATGCTCGGTGATGTGGGTGAACAACGAGATCGGTGTCATCCAGCCGGTCGCCGCGCTTGCCGCGCGAGCCAAGGCGCGGGGCGTGGTGTTCCACACGGATGCAGTGCAGGCGTTCGGGAAGCTCGCGATCGACGCGCGTACGACCCCGTTCGACATGGCGTCCATCTCGGGTCACAAGATCGGCGCGCCAAAGGGGATCGGCGCGCTGTACATCCGGCGTGGCACTCCCGTCGAGCCGCTGATGTTCGGCGGTGAACAGGATCGCGGCCGGCGTCCCGGCACCGAGAACGTGGCGATGGCGGTCGGTCTGGCGCGTGCCGCCGAGTTGGCGGTGGCCGAACGGGAGCACGAGTGGGCGAAGCTGGAGCGCATGCGCGACGACCTGGAGCGCGCGCTGCTCGAGCGCATTCCCGACGCCGTCATCCACGGACGCAACGCACCGCGCGCACCGCACATCACGAGCATGTCAGTGCCGGGAACGGACAGCGAGTCCCTTCTCATCGCCCTCGATCTCCGCGGGATCGCGTGTTCCGCGGGCTCCGCGTGTCAGAGCGGGAGCATCACGCCGTCCCACGTGCTGGCGGCGCTCGGCGTGCCTGGAGACCTCGCGAGCTCCGCGATTCGCATGAGTTTCGGTTGTCTCAGCAGCGACGCCTGTGTCGAGCGCGTCGTCGAGATTTTTCCGATGCTGGTCGACAAAGCGCGTCGCCTCGCCACCGCGTGATCGGCTGATGCGCGAACGTGTGTTGGTCGCCATGAGCGGCGGTGTCGACTCGTCGGTCGCTGCGGCGCTGCTGGTCCAGCAGGGCTACGACGTCGTGGGTGCGACGATGAAGCTCTTCTGTCACGGCGACGATCTCCCCGACCGCCCGTGTTGCTCCCTCGACAGCGTGAACGACGCACGTCGCATCTGCGAGCAGCTCGGCGTGCCGCACTACGTGTTGAATCTCGAGAGCGCGTTCGGTCGCGACGTCGTGCAGGACTTCGCGAACGAGTACGCCCGCGGCCGCACGCCCATTCCCTGCGTGCGATGCAACACCTTCACCAAGTTCCGCGATCTCCTTCGCAAGGCCGACGCGATCGATGCACGATGGATCGCGACGGGGCATTACGCCCAGATGCACGGCGGCGAGCTGCGTCGAGGCCTCGATCCCGCCAAGGACCAGTCGTACTTCCTGTGGGGCATCCAGCGCGCGGTCCTCTCGCGGATGCTGCTGCCGGTGGGCGCACAGACGAAGGCGGAGACGCGCGCGGTGGCGCACGAGCTCGGCCTCGAGCTCATCGCCGAAAAGGCGGAGAGTCAGGATATCTGCTTCGTGCCCGATGGCGATCATGCAAAGGTGATTGCGCGCCAGTTGGGCGCCGACGCGCCGTCCTTGCGTGCGGGCCCGTTCATTCGGCGGGACGGTACCGTGGTTGGCGAGCACGGTGGCTTTGCACGTTTCACGGTTGGTCAGCGGCGCGGACTACCCGGAGGGTTCCGCGAGCCGATGTTCGTCGTGGAGATCATTCCCGACACGCGCTCGGTTGTTATCGGACCACGGGAGGAACTGCTCGGTCGCGGTGTTGTTGCGCGTGAAGTGAATTGGCTCGTGGATCCGCCCGCGGTAGGCACGGAAGTCGAAGTACAGATCCGGCATCACGCGACGCCCGCGCGCGGGACTCTTGTGCAGGTGTCGGATCTCGAGGTGGAAATCGCGCTCGACGACGCCGTGAGCGCGATTACGCCGGGCCAGTCACTCGTGCTCTATGACGGTGCGCGAGTCCTCGGCGGAGGCGTGATCGAGCGGGCGCGGAGAGCGTTGCCGATTCTCGCGGCGTGATCACGGCTCCATCGTCTCTGCGAACTTCTTCAACGCCTCCTCCTGCTCCGGCGTCAGCTTTTCGGGGATTTTCACTTCCACCTGCACGATCAGATCGCCGCGCGAGCCATCCTTCTCGATGCCCTGACCGCGCACGCGAAAGCGTTTTCCATTCTGCGTGCCGGGCGGAATCTTGATCGACACCTTGGTGCCGTCGAGCGTCTTGACGTTGATTTTTTTGCCGAGCGTGGCGTCGACGATCGTGATGGGCACCGGGGCAATGAGATCGAGTGCCTCGCGCTTGTAGAAGCGGTCGGGCGTCACCTGGAACGTGATGAGCAGGTCACCCGCCGGACCGTTTTTCGCACCTTTTGCACCCTGTCCCTTGAGCCGGATCTTCGTGCCGGTGTCGACGCCCAATGGCACCGTGATCTGCACCTTCTTACGCGTGCGAACCTGACCGGCACCGGCGCACGTCGCGCAGCGCTCAGTGGGTATCTGCCCGCGTCCCAGACACACTGGACAGGGCCGCTGCACCGCAAACCCTCCCTGCCCGAAGCTGATCGTTCCGCGTCCGTTGCACTCCGTGCACGTCACGAGCTTCGCACCAGGTGCCGCACCACTTCCGTGGCACGTGGCGCATTCTTCGGTGAGGTCCAGCTCGACCGGCACCTTCCCGCCAAGCGCCGCCGTGCGGAACGGAATCTCGAGCGAGGTCTCGACGTCGTCGCCTCGCTGCGGGCCGCGGTTACGACTGCCTTGCGCACTGCGCGCGCCGCCGCCGAACATCGAGCTGAAGATGTCGCCAAAGCCGCCCAACCCACCGATGTCGAAATCGTCCATGTTGATGCTGCCGCCCGCACCGGGCGCGCCGCCGCGGGCGCCCGGGCGCGCTGCGCCGCGCGACGCGCCGGTGTTGCCGAAGCCGCCGAACGCGCCGAGCCGCCGCATCTCGTCGTACTGCTTGCGCTTCGCGGCATCACCAAGCGTCTGATACGCCTCCGAGATCCCCTTGAACTTGTCGGCGGCTTTGGGATCGGTCGGATTTTTGTCCGGATGGTGCTTCGCGGCGAGCTTGCGATACTGCTTCTTGATCTCGTCCTGCGAAGCGGACGCCGGTACGCCGAGGATCGCGTAGTAGTCTTGCTGAGCCATGGCGGACCTTACGTGGTCAGCCGTTCCACTGCTTCACGACAACACGCGCCGGTCGCAGCAGTTGTCCGTTGAACACGTAGCCCACCTGGAACACGCGTGACACGAGATGGTCCTCGTCCGGCGAGGATGCAGGCTCCGTCATCACTGCCTCGTGCTGCGCCGGATCGAACGGACGCCCATCGGGGCTGATCACCTCGAGCCCGTGCCCACTCAACGTCTTGAACAGTTTCTTCTCGACCATCGCCACGCCATCAACGAGGGTCTTCGCATCGGTGGACGCCGGGTCGACATGCGCGAAGCGCCCGATGTCGTCGAGCGGATCGATCAGCCCTTTGAGCATGTCGGCCTGGCCGCGCGAATGCGCCTCCTGGCGCTCGCGCGCGGTGCGCTTGCGAAAATTGTCGTACTCGGCCGCAAGGCGCAGGTATCGCTCCCGCTCCTCGCTTGCCGGCGCGTCCGTCGCGGTCGCGTCCATGTCGCCGCCTGCGGCAGTCTCGGCGTCGACGTCTTCTGTTTCGATTTCGTCTGCTTCTGACATGTCGTGTGTGTTGGTTCCCTGGTGCCAATGAAATGTCGTCGGACGCGTGTGCCCGGGGCAACCCACGAACTCCGATCAGCGATCAGCTCACGGTGGCCATGAGCATGAACCTGTAGCTTGCAGCCAGCGCTTTCACTGAGCTCACGCATCGAGCGCGAGCAGTCGGCTCACGCTCGAATTGGAGTAATCAGGAGGGTGTCGCGACTGCCCGGAGTGCGCGGCGCAGCATCTCGAGTGCCGCCTGCGACGCTCGCCGCTGAATCTCGGTGCGGTCGCCGATGAGGAGAAATCGGCGCGCGTCCACCGTGCCGCGAAAATCGAGTGCGATCCACACCGTTCCCACCGGCTTGTCGGGCGTGCCCCCACTCGGTCCTGCGATACCGGTTATGGACAGCACCGCATCGGCGCCAATGGCGCTGCGACCGCCCGTCGCCATCGCCCGCGCGACGGTTTCGCTGACGGCGCCGTGTTCACGAATTGCGGCGGATGGTACGCCGAGCGCCGACGACTTCACCGCATCGGCGTATGCGATGACGCCGCCTTGCATCACGTCGCTCGATCCCGGGATCGCC
>JANMAY010000309.1:0-3404 GCA_031360095.1 Gemmatimonadaceae bacterium | reverse complement strand
CGTGGACACCGCCGGTGACGACGCTCTGCGACTCCTGGGTGAGCGAGGGGTTGACTGCTCCACCGTGACGCGCGACGCGCGGCATCCTACGGGTTGTGTGCGCGTGACGCTCGACGGCAATGGACAACCGAGCTACGAGTTCGCCTCCGACACGGCGTGGGATCACCTACAGTGGTCCGACGGCGTTGGCGCGCTCGCGGGCCGGTGCGACGCCGTGTGCTTCGGAACGCTCGCGCAGCGCTCGCGGGAGTCGCGCGACACCGTCCGTCGTTTCGTTGACGCAGTCCCGGCGCACGCCATCCGCATGTTCGACGTCAACCTCCGACAGCAGTTCCACAGCGCCGAGACGATCACCGCTTCGCTGGGCCTGGCGACGGCGGTAAAACTCACTGCCGAAGAACTCCCGACTGTCGCCGCGGTGTGCGGAATTGGCGCCGCGGATGAGAGGGCGATGCTGATGGCGGTGATGACGCGGTTCGACGTGCGGCTCGCGGCCCTCACGCGTGGTTCACGCGGCGCCCTGCTCATCGCAGGTGAGACGTCTCACGAATGCCCCGCTCCCGACACCATCGCCGAGGACACCGTGGGCGCGGGTGATGCATTCACCGCCGCGCTCATCGTGGGACTTCTCCAGGGTGGGTCGCTCGCGGAAATCAACCGTCACGCCAATGCGGTCGCGTCCTACGTATGTTCGCAGCACGGCGCCACCCCCGCACTTCCCCGTCACCTGCGACGCATCTCATGAGAGACGTCCTGCTGCTTGCCGCACTCGCGCTCCTCCCCGCTTTCGCGCGCGCGCAAAATGAGCCCTTCCGGCCGCAGTTCCATTTTACGCCAGAGCGGAACTGGATGAACGACCCGAACGGGATGGTCTACTACGACGACGAGTGGCATCTCTTCCACCAGTACAATCCGTCTGGTGACCGGTGGGGGCACATGAGCTGGGGCCACGCCGTGAGCCGCGACCTGGTGCACTGGACGCACCTGCCGGTTGCGCTCGAGGAGGAGAACGACGTGATGATCTTCTCGGGCAGTGCCGTCGTCGACTGGAAGAATACGAGCGGATTCGGGAAAGGCGGGGTGCCGCCGCTCGTCGCCATTTACACCGGCCATCGCGAAGGCCGTCAGGACCAGCGCATCGCGTACAGCCACGATCGGGGTCGCACGTGGACCAAGCTCGCTACGCCAGTGCTCGACCTCGGCATGGCTGATTTCCGCGACCCGAAGGTCGCCTGGCACGCACCCAGCGGCAGATGGATCATGACCGTTGCGTTGCCGAACGAGCACAAGGTGCAGTTCTACGCGTCGGCCAACCTGAAACAGTGGACCCTCACCGGCGACTTCGGTCCCGCGGGCGCAACCGGTGGGCAATGGGAATGTCCCGATTTGTTTCCCCTGCCCGTGCACGGGGGCGGCACGAAGTGGGTGCTGGTGGTCAACATCAATCCGGGTGGGATCGCAGGGGGATCGGGCACGCAGTACTTCACCGGAACATTCGACGGGCGACGCTTCGTCGCGGACAGCACGACGGAAACGCGATGGGCTGACTACGGCTCCGATTTCTATGCGGCCGTTTCGTGGAACGACGTACCGCGCTCGGACGGACGCCGCGTGTGGTTGGCGTGGATGAGCAACTGGCTTTATGCGCAGGATGTGCCGACGTCGCCGTGGCGCAGCGCCATGACGATTCCCCGCACGCTCTCCCTGCGCAGCACGGATCGCGGACTGCGCCTCGTTCAGCAGCCGGTTGCGGAATTGGCGCGTTTACACGTGGAGCCCCCCACACGATTTCGCGGCGGGACCTTTGCCGCGGCGTCGCAATGGCTGGCGAGCCGCGGTGACCTTGGACCGCTGCTCGACGTCGAGATGCAGTTCACCGGAGTTCGTGGAACGAGCCCGTTCTCGATCGAGATCCAAACGGGCGCGGACGAACAGACATCCATCATCGTCGATGGCGGACACGGTACGCTGGCCGTCGATCGCAGCAGATCCGGCATCTCCGCGTTCAATGCGAAGTTCGCCGCGCGCCATCCCGCGCCACTCCGGCTCGTGAACGACGCGGTGCGAATCCGCTTTCTCCTTGACGCGTCGTCGCTGGAGGTGTTCGGGCAGGATGGCGAGACGTCGATCACCGACCTCGTATTCCCGACAGGCGCGTCGCGGACGCTGAGCCTCGTTGCCAACGGGGGAGGACCGCGTGTACGTGGCATCACGATACACCGCATGCGCTCGGCGCTCGGTAAAGCTCCGGCAAGCATCCGGGGATCGCGCGAATAGGCCGGGCGCCACGGTCCTGCGTCCGTGTCAGGAGGTAGCGCCACCGCAACTCGAGCCGGCGCCCGCCGTGCACCCGAAGCAGTGCGCTCCCAGCACGATCTCGCGGCCGTCGAGCCGAGCACGATCCCAGTCGAAGATCGTCTGCGGAGCGTCGGCATGCACCGGCAGATCGAGCATCTGATTGAAGTCGCAGTCGTACAGCATACCGTCCCAGCCGACAGACAGGGTGTTCCGGCACATGACGTTCTGAGCCGCCGCTGGATTGAACGCGGTCACGAGCCGCGTGAGGTACTCGTCGGTCTGCCCCGTCTCCTCGAGATGATCTAGAAAGCGGGAGATCGGCATGTTCGTGATGGTGAACAAGTTCGTGAACTCCACGCCGTCCCGGGCATGGTATAGAATCCCTGGTCGCGACGGGACGTACTGCGCCGCACGCCGCTTTCGCAAACAATACCGAGCGCGAAGATGGCCGACGACGCAGACGAACTGTAGATTGGCCGCGGCTGAATTCGCCCACGCCGTTCCCTTCCCCAGTCGTCGAGGCGCAGTTGATAGACGCAGGACTCCGCGACCGAATACAGGCCGCTCTCGGCGATGCGTATCGGCTCGAACGCGAGCTCGGCGGTGGCGGGATGTCGCGCGTCTTCGTCGCATATGAAACCGCGCTCGGACGCACCGTCGCGCTGAAAGTGCTTTCCCCGGAGCTCGCCGCCGGCATCAGCACTGAGCGTTTCCATCGCGAGATTCAGGTCGCCGCGCGACTTCAACATCCCCACGTCGTCCCGGTGCACTCGGCCGGATCCGTCGATGGCTTGCCGTATTACACGATGCCGTTCGTCGAGGGCGAGTCATTGCGCGCACGGCTCGCGAAACACGGCGCCCTCCCGCTGCGCGACGTCAGCGCGATTCTCCGCGATGTGGCCCGCGCCCTCGAGTACGCACATGCGCAGGGCGTCGTGCACCGCGACATCAAGCCGGACAATGTACTCATGGCCGGCAGCTCGGCGACGGTCACCGATTTCGGAATCGCCAAGGCCATCTCGGCGTCGCGAACCCAGGTGCCCGGTGGCACGCTGACGTCTGTCGGCACGAGCATCGGCACGCCGTCGTACATCGCGCCCGAGCAG
>JANMAY010000280.1:0-8862 GCA_031360095.1 Gemmatimonadaceae bacterium | reverse complement strand
CTACGTCACCGGCACTGATGGGGGCCCTGCTGTGCGTGTCACGAAGACGAGTGGGTGGCACAGCGCGCCGCGGTGGTCGCCGGACGGCGCTCGCCTGGCATTCTCACGGTGGGACGAGTACGAGACCTCGGAGATCGTCCTCGTGAACGCGGATGGAAGTGGATTGACCAGTATAACGGCGCTTTCGGCGGGCGTTGCAGTCGGCCACGCTCCGAGTTGGTCTCCAGACGGTAAGCAGCTGGTGTTCGTCGGCGATGGCGACCTCGGACCGGGATACAGCTCCGCTGTGTACGTGGTCGACGTCGACGGCAACAACCTCAAGCGCCTCGTATCAGTGAACACGTACGCCTCGGCACCTGTGTGGTCGCCCGATGGCCGTCACATCCTTTTCGCGGCAGGGGCGGCGATCTACGTCATGCGCGCCGATGGCTCATCTCTCATTCGACTTACAACACCTCTGCCATCGATCGCGTGGGACTCCGCTCCCGTTTGGAGTCGCTGACAACTGGAAAGTCCAATTTCACCTGAGAAGGAATTCGACCATGACCAGTGACATGCGGAACTATCGGCGATCAGAGGGCGCAAGCAACATTCGATGCGCCGTCCGGCACGATCTTCCTCAATGCTCCGTCGCACGCCGCCGGAGTCGTGGACGTGATCGTGACCAACCCATACGGACTGGCGGACACTCTCGTCGGTGCGTACACCTATGTTTCGCCTCTCGTCTTTGGCGTGGACACAAAGGTGCGGAGACGGCTATTGTGACATCGAGTCGGAACTCCTCCCCGCGACGTACGTAGGGAGGAGCACACCGCATCCCGCGCCCTCTGCATCACCCTATATCGCAACCGCCATGGGTAGCCTCGGCCGACACCTTCCGGAGATTTTGCTCCTCCTTTCAGGTGGATTGTTCACCACCACGCTTGGCTTCGCCATCGCGTGGATTCGGGCGCGGGAGCGCGCGGTGCGCGCCGAGGCGATGTTGTCGGGCGCGCGTCAACCGATGGCGTCGGGACCGGACCTGTCACCTGCGCTCGACGCCATCGCGTTCGAAGTGGAGCGAATCGGCGAGGGCCAACGGTTTCTGACCCGCGTGCTGTCGAATCACACGCAGCCCGATGCCCTCATCAAGCGCCCGGTGGGCAGCATTACGCCTCACTAGCATTCTCATTGGCCACGCAGTGCAGCGCAGCGCAATGAGGTTCGGAGCGCGTTCGCTCACGTACGGTTTTGGCGTGTCTCTCCTCGGCGCGTGCGCAATCTCCGGCACCGTGACGACGCGGGACCACGGCGTCGCAGTGACGCTCGCCGCTCGCTTCGATTCGCTTCGCCGTGCGCAGCACATACCGGGACTCGCCGTCGTCATCCTGCGCGATACCACCGTCGTGCTCGCGCGCGGCTTTGGGCTGGCAGACCTCGATCGCCAGATTCCGGTGACGCCGGAGACGCCGTTCAACATCGCGTCCGTGAGCAAACCCATCTCCGCCGTCGTTGCGCTGCGGCTCGCTCAGATCGGTCTGCTCGACCTTGATCGGCCGATGCGGCGCTACGCAGGCTTCGCCGAGTTTTGCGATGCGGTTCGCGCGGACGGAGGAATTTTCTTTCGCGATTATGAATGTCAGGGCGAGCGCCTGACACTCCGCCACGTGCTCTCGATGTCGGCCAACGGCGAGCCCGGCACGCGATTCTGGTACAACCCGGTGTCGTACTCGTGGGCGTCGCGCCCGATGGCAGAGGTGACAGGGCGTCCGTTCTCTGATCTCGTCGATTCACTCGTGTTCCGGCCTGCCGGCATGCGCAATGCCGCGCGCATTCATCGCCGCCTCCCGCTCCGCGCGGACCTCGCGGCCTCGCTCGCCCTGCCCTACCACTCCGACTCGGCGGGCAGAGTGGTGCGGTCGGACCCACCAAGCG
The DNA here is from genome assembly GCA_031360095.1 of Gemmatimonadaceae bacterium. Lineage (GTDB taxonomy): Bacteria > Gemmatimonadota > Gemmatimonadetes > Gemmatimonadales > Gemmatimonadaceae > AG11. The sequence goes on along the minus strand of JANMAY010000280.1, from coordinate 6,948 downwards.
CGCAGGGTGATGGCGCTGCTGGCGGCGTGATCGCGAGCGCGATGGATCTTGCGCGTTTCGACATCGCACTCTCGAACGATCGGCTGCTGCAACCCGCGTGGCGCGCCAGGCTCTGGCAGCCTACGTCGACGTCGGCAGGCATGACGCTGCCTTACGGGCTCGGATGGTTCCTCGGGGAGTACCAGGGCCGACGCGTGGCGTGGCATACCGGCCTGTGGGAGGGGCAGTACTCCGCCCTCTATCTCAAGGTGCTGGATGTCGCGCCGGAGAAACGGCTCACGCTGATTCTGCTGGCCAACAGCGACGGACTGACGTGGCCCTCGCGATTGGATGAAGCAGCAATCGAGCGGTCGCCGTTTGCCGCGGCGTTTCTCGCCGCGCTTCGGTGACATCACAGCTCGCCGCGTCGAAGCTGGCTTCGACTGTGCGCCCTGACGGAGTTCAAGCGAGTGTCGCACGCGCCTGGCATCTCAGGCATATTGGAGCCGATGATTCAACGCTTCGCGCGATGGTTGGTCGTGGTGCTGCTCGGCGTTACCGGGGCGCTCGGTCTCTACAATGGGATCGACGAATGGGATGTCGCGCGCTCTCCGCTTCAGCGGACCGTGACGGTCTGCGTCTTCCTCTACGGACTCTTTGGGGTGCTTGCGGCAGCGGGTTTGATCCGCCGAGCGCGGTGGGCGGTGTGGGCCGCCGTCGGGTGGGCGCTCGCGGTGACGTACGCCGGCGGATTGGCGGCGATTGCGTACGCTCCCGAGGCAACCGCGGGCGGTGCGCTGGCCTCCGCAATTGCCAGTGCGCTGATTGGAGTATTCGCGGTGTGGATCGCGTATCGAACGACGAGACAGAAATAAATCACGAATACGTCCCACGCGTGACTCATCACGGATCTGCAAAAACAAAAAGCCCGGATACTCCGTGAGGCATTTGTCTGCCGCAGTATCCGGGACTTTTTGTCGGTTGATCCGTGATGGCATACGCGTGCGTTAGGGCACCAGCGCGCACCGTTCAGTGATTTTGTCGCACTCCGGATCGAGCGCGACGAGATTCAACCGGACGAGCTCCCGATTGACCGCGGTGAGGTCGGTGCGCCACACCTGCGCCAACCGATCGGTGTAGCCTTTCAGCTCCGCCGACAAGATTTCCAAAATCTCCGGCATGTTGTTCGTGGGCGGGCCGTCGCCGGCCTCCGCCATGGACAGCAGTGTCGCTAAGCGGTTGTTGACCTTGATCGGAAAATTGAGCGGATCCTGATTGCTCTGGTTCCGCACCTGGTAAATGTGTTCTTCCACTGACGACACATTCGTCCGAAGCGCGGCACCCGTCGCCTTGAGTGCCTGATCACTCGATTGTTTTTCGCGATTGGCCAACTGCGCCTTCACGCGACGGATGGCGATCACCGCCTGATTCGCTTCGTCTGCCTTGTCGCGAACTCTCCGTGAGAACGCGTACTGGGCCCGGAGGTCGGCATCGGTGACATCAGTGATGCGGGGATTTCGGCGCACGACCAGCGGAGTCGTGAGCGCGCGGCCGTCGAGCGTGAGACGCGCCGTGTAGCGACCGGGAGGCACCACGGGACCATCCGTTCCGCCGCCCCACAGAATCATCTTCGTGAATCGGCGAATGCCTTGCGCGCGAAGATCCCACCGCAGCCGGTTGAGACCCGCTTTGTTCGGGAGAAATGGACTGCCGAAGAGCGGCTCTTCGATCTGCATCGCCTTGAGCGAATCCGCCTTGATCGAGTCCGCCGTTGCGGCCGCGGTTCTCGTCGAATCCGTTTTCGAGGAATCCGTTTTCGAGGAATCCGCTTTCGTGGTGGTATCGGGGACAAAGGTCCGCAGAACTGTGCCCGCCGAATCGAGGATCTCGAGCCGAGCTGTCGTTGGCATCTTCTTCGTGAACCAGCTGATCGTCACGCCAGGTCCGGAACGAATCGCGGCGGGGGACGTGAACAGGTGCGCGTCCTGGACGAGCAGCGCAGGACTCGCCTGTCGCAGCGGTGCGAGGTTGTCCAACACCCAGAATCCGCGTCCATGGGTCGCGATCACGAGCTCGTTCCCTTCCACGATGAGATCCGAGACCGGCACGTCCGGCATGTTGAGCATCAGCGGCTGCCAGAGGGCGCCGTCGTCGTACGACAGGTAGACACCATGCTGCGTGGCGGCGTAGAGCAGACGGCGTCGCATTGGATCTTCGCGCACCGCATGCACGTACGCGTCGGCACGAATGCCGTTCACGATCTTCGACCACGTGCGGCCGTAGTCCGTCGTCTTGAAGATGTAGGGTGCAAAGTCGGCCAGAAGCGGGCGGCGCACGGACACGTACGCCGAGCCGTCGTCGAACGCCGAGGCATCGATCTGGCTCACGCGTCCAAATTCCGGCATCTCGGGGGGCGTGACATTGCGCCACGTTTTGCCGCCGTCGCGCGTGACATGCACGAGACCATCGTCGGAGCCCGCCCAGATGGTGTTGATGTTCTTCTTGCTCGGCCCAATGGAAAACACCGTGGCGTACACTTCCGGCCCGTTCATGTCGCCGGTAATCGGGCCGCCGGACTTCTCGAGCGTGCGGGGATCGTGGCGCGTGAGGTCGCCGCTCAGCGCAGTCCAGCTGCGACCGCCGTTCGTCGTCCGCCAGATTCGCTGCGAAGAAACGTACAGCGTCTTCGGATCGAGCGGTGAGAAAATGATCGGGTACGTCCACTGCCACCGTTCCCTGATCTCCTTCGCCGGTTCGCCGGAATAGAACCACGGGTACGGATTCACTTCGCGCGAGACGTCGAGCCGGCGATTGTATTTGTCGAGATAGCCGCCGTTGTTGGTGCCGGAGTAGAACTGGTCGGGGTCGAGTGGATCGGGCGCGATATATCCGGGCTCTCCCCCGCCGGCAACATACGCGCGCTGCATTCCACCCGCCGTGATCTCGCGCCGAGTGGTGTCGCTGGCCTTCGCTTCGAGCGCGGTAGTGAACGCGGCGACGTTCCAGTCGAACGGGATGCACAGCGTCGAGTTGTCCTGCTGCGATCCGCACACGTGATAGGGAATGTGCTTCGTGGTGATCGCGTGATAGAACTGCTCAGTCGGGAAATCTTCTGCCGTCCACTTCCCGCCGGTGGTGGTCGAGACAGCGCCACCGCCATCGTTGCCGACGACCAGGTGTGTCGCATCGGCAGGATCGATCCACAGATCGTGGAAGTCGCCGTGCGTGCCATTGTTGATCACGGCGGTCGTCTTCCCGCCGTCCTTCGACCGGAAGAGCGAGGTGTTCTCGAGGTAGACGACGTTCGCATCCTTGTGATCGGCGAACACGTGCGTGTAGTAGAACGCACGCTGGCGGATGGAGCGGTTGTCGTTGACCAACGCCCATGTCGCACCGGCGTCGTCGCTCTTGAACAATCCGCCCTTCTCGTTCTCGACAAGGGCATACACGCGCTTGGAGTCCGCACCGGATACGGACACACCGATACGCCCAATCACACCCGAGGGAAGTCCGGCGTTCCGTGTGATCTCCGTCCAGCTCTCACCACCATCAGTGCTCTTGAACAGGCCGCTGCCGGCACCGCCGCTCGACATCTGATACTCCTTGCGGTACGCCTGCCACAGCGCGGCATACAGCACGTTCGGATTCGTGCGGTCGATGCTGATGTCGATCGCCGCCGTGCTGTCATTGCGGAACAGCACCTTGCGCCAGCTTCTCCCGCCATCCGTGCTCTTGAACACGCCGCGCTCGGCATTGGGAACGCTGTATTTCCCGAATGCTGCGACATAAATGATGTCGGGGTTTGTAGGATGGATGCGAATTTTGGCGATCCCGTCGGACTCGCGAAAGCCGACGTGCGTCCATGTCTTGCCTGCGTCCGCGCTGCGATAGACGCCGTCGCCTGGCATGATGTTGCCGCGAATGCAGGTCTCGCCCATCCCGATGAACACCACGTCGGGATTGCTCTCGCTCACCGCCACCGCTCCAACCGATGCACTGTTGATCGCGCCGTCCGTGACTGGGAACCACGTGTCGCCACCGTCCGTCGTCTTCCAGAGACCCCCACCCGTCGCACCGAAGTACGCCTCTTTCGGCCGGCCCACGACGCCGGCGACCGCGATCGAACGTCCGCCCCGGTCGGGGCCGATGTTTCGCCAGCGATAGGCGCTCCGCAGCGTCGAGTCGAGTTGAACTGGGGCTGGAGCGTCGGTGCCGCGCTGCGCTGCCGCGACCATGGGCAGCCCACTCGCGACGGCGACAGCGAGTGAAATGATGACGACGTATGGATGTACCGTGAGCATTGGTCGGCGGAGTGACGCGGTGAGCGGTCGGAATGCAGGACCGAAGCTTGGCGCCCCGTGACTGCTACGGCAACGTCTTCCTGATCTCGCCCTGGCCCCTGCGCGAACCTTCGAACATCTATATGATTGTCGCGCGGAGATTCGGCCCCGCGGACCCCCATCAGGAGACACGCATGACGGCTCGCGACACGGCGTGTGCAGGTTGCTGCGGCCGGACGATTTGGTGAGCGCATCGACGTCGTCGCAACCCCTGGGCCTACGCTGGGGCCGCATCGGCATCGCCGTCGTTCTCGGCGAGGCCATCCCGATCGCGGGGCTCTTCATCCTCGTGTCGTTGTACAGCTTTTTCATCGCGGACAATGTGTCGCGGCCACCTGATCAGTTTGCACGTATCGTCGGTTCCTGGATTGGACCGATCGCGGGGGCGATTGCCGCCTTTGCGATGAGCAACTGGGCAGGCAAGGCAGTGCCGCACATCGCCGTGCGACAGGCGCTCATAATCGGCGCCGCCATCGCAGTGCTCGACATCGCGATCCTTGTGATCACCGGCCGAGAGCTACGGCCGCTGTTCCTCTTCTCGGACGCGGAGAAGTTCGCTGCCGCGCTCCTGGGCGGGCTGTTCGCGGCGATTCGCGAAAACCCAAACCCATTGCGGCGCTAGCGGCGAGCCACACGGTGTCCACAACCATTCTCACGATCACCGCCGAGGTCGATCCCGATCGGCGCGAGAGACTGAACGACGAGCTGGCACGGCTGGCACGCTCCACGGACCAGTCGCCGCATCTGCCGTTCAGCGCGATCGAGGAGCTTCACTTTGCGAGCCTCGTGGTGTTCGATACGCCAGGCTTCGCCTCGCTGCTCGTGCTCGAGCTCAACTTCGACGGCGAGCTCGCGCCACTTCTCGATCGCCTGCTCGATGAAGCGTCGGTCGAGATGTACACACTCTTCTCGCTCTGTCGCGACTTTCCGTCGAGCGATCGTGCGACCGCTCCCGCGAGAGACGTTTTTGCGCGCTACCTGTTGCGCCACGTGGTTCGGCCGGCCGCGTATCACATTGGCAATGTCGGGCGCACGCAGGTACGCGTCGCGCACGAAGCAGCGCTGCACTCGGTTCTGTCCCAACGCATCGATCGCCTGCAGCGCAACGGATGGAAACCCACCTCGCCGAGGGATGTGTTCACGACGATCGAACGGGAGTTGAAATCCTCCGCCGGCTTCGACTGGGTGCGCCAGGGCCACGAGACGGAGACGGAAGAGGAACGTTCGCGACCGACATTCGACATCGCAGCGATCGGTGTCTCCATCGCCGGAGCGCTGTTCGCCGCGTTGTGGGTTCTTTCGCACTGGTCAGGGTCGCGCTGGAGTGGCGCGGCCTGGCTGCTTGCGGGCGTCGTGATCCTAGCCGCCGTGATTGCGGTAGTACTGCTGCGCCACGAAGCGATGGATGCACCGATGGACCCGGCGACACTCGACGCCGCGCACGTTCACCGGCTCGTGGCGTGCGAGGATTACTTGCGTGTCAACCATTTGGCGAGCGCCACCGTCGTGAAGGACGGATGGTTCCGGCGCTCGCTGCTGCGCGTCGTGTTATTCGTCGCCAACCGGCTCGCGCGGCTCTCCACGAAGGGTTCGTTGAGCGGCATTCCCAGCATTCACTACGCGCACTGGTCGCTCGTGGATGGTGGGCGTCGACTGCTGTTCCTGAGCAACTATGATGGAAGCTGGGGAAGCTACCTCGACGACTTCGTGGACAAGGCGGCGCAGGGACTCACCGGGATCTGGAGCAATACGCGCGGCTTCCCGCGGACCCGCATGCTCATCACGGACGGCGCTCGCGACGGTGCGGCGTTCAAAGCCTTCGCGCGAGCACAACAGACACCCACCGCGGTGTGGTACGTTGCCGCTCCGTATCGCGACCACGCATTGACTGTGAAGCGCATCAACGCCAACACCGAACTGCGCCGCGGGCTCGCGCTCGGCCTGCACGCACTGTCGGACGACGAGCTCTCGAGCTGGTGCCGCCAATGGTAAACGATGCTCCCGCCAACGCGCCGCAGCCGATCGAGCTAGACGACATCCAGGGGCTCGTCGTCAGCTCGTTCGCACATCTCCAGTGCGTCGCATACTCGTTGCTGCGCGTTGTTGACGGACCGCGCGCCTGCGCGTGGCTCGCCGAACAGCTTCCACTGATCACCCCGGCGACGGAAAAGAAGGAAGGCTGGTGTCTCAACATCGCATTCACGCTGGAAGGATTGGCGGCGCTTGGTGTGGACAACGAGAGTCTCGCCACGTTTCCGCTGGCAATGCAGAACGGCGGCATGGCATCCGAGCGTCGCTCCCGCATACTTGGCGACCGCGACCACAATGCTCCGACCGTATGGGAGTGGGGGGGGCCCGACACGCCGCCGGTGCACGTGCTGGTGATGATCTTCGGTGAGGATGATGCGACGCGCGACCGACAACTCGTTGCGTTCCTGCCTGATGCGAAGGACGGGCTCGAAGAAGTGCTGACGCTCAAGGCCGGACGCCAGCCCGACAGTCGCGAGCATTTCGGATTCGCCGACGGTGTCGGACAACCGGTGATCGCGGGCAGCGGCCGCGAATCGACGCAGCAGAAACGCACTGGACATCACACGTCGATTGCGGCAGGCGAGTTCATCCTCGGCTA